>NZ_CP030287.1:5392870-5746719 GCF_003287935.1 Streptomyces sp. ICC1 | reverse complement strand
CGCGCAGGTCGCCCACGAGCGTGCCGGTGTCCACCGCCGCGAGCGTTCCCCGCCGGTCCGCGCGCAGGGCGGCGGCGACGAGCTGCGGTTTGGTCTTCCACTGCCGGTAGAGCGTGGACTTTCCGCAGCTGGCCCGGGCGGCGATGCCCTCCATGGTCAGCGCCTCGTAGCCGTCCTCGCGCAACTGCTCCAGGACGGCGTCGTAGAACTCCCGCTCGCGCTCCGGCGTGATCTTGGAGCGGCGCGCTGGGGCCGGGGTGGCGACCGGCGTCGGCGACGTCATGGGGCGGCTCTCCTCGGTGGCGCTTCAGGGCCTCTGGGGGCTTCTGCGGGCTCGGTGCCGGATCCGACGGCATCCGGCCGGTCTGGCCGGCCTGGCCGGATCCCGCTCTGCTGAAAGTCTACGGGAACGCGAGCGTATCGGTACACGCTCGTATCGGTACGTCAGTGTATCGATACGCGAATGTATCGATACACTGGCGTGTCGAAGTGCCCGTGTACAGGAAGCGAGACCGGGGGATGACCTCCCACACCACACCTGCCGAGGCCGGCGCGGGGCCGCGCACGCCGGGATCGCCGCGCGGCGGGCACCGGCGCCGCCGCCTCCTGCGCGAGCTGCTGCTCGTCGCGGGCCTCTTCGCGGTGTACAAGGCCGGCCGCCTGCTCTCCACCGGCCGCACCGACGAGGCCTTCCGCAACGCGGGCCGCGTCTGGGACGCCGAGCGGGCCCTGCGCCTGCCCGGCGAAGGCCTGGTCCAGCGCCTGCTCCTGGACGGCCCCGGCGACACCCTCGTACACGCCGCGAACACCTACTACGCGGCCGTGCACTTCCCCGCCACCGTGCTCTTCCTCGGCTGGCTCTACGTACGCCGCCCCGCGCACTACCTCTGGAGCCGCCGCGTCCTGGCCGTCCTCACCGGCGCCGCGCTCGTCCTGCACCTGAGCTTCCCCCTCGCACCCCCGCGGATGCTGGCCGCCGCCCACCTCGTCGACACCGGACAGGTCTACGGCCCCACCGTCTACGGGGCCGCGCCCGCCGCCGACACCATGGCCAACCAGTTCGCCGCGATGCCCTCCCTGCACTTCGGCTGGGCGCTGATGCTGGCCCTCGGCATGATCGCCGCCACCTCCTCCCGGTGGCGCGCCCTGTGGCTGCTGCACCCGCTCCTGACCCTGCTGGTGGTCGTCGGCACCGCCAACCACTACTGGCTCGACGCCATCGTCGCGACCCTGCTGCTGGGAGCCGCGCTGCTGCTGGTCCCGCGCCCGGCCACCCGCTCGCTCGTGGCCCGGCGGAGCGTGCCGGCCCGGCGCACGGCCGCCCCGGCTCCGGCCCCGGCCGCCCCGACCCCGGCCGCCGCGGAAACCGTGGGAGCCGCGGAAACCGTGGGAGCCGTGCGGTGAACGCCACGCTCGTCGCCGTCCTGCTCTGCCTCGCCGCGGCCGTCACCTACGCGGCCGCCGCCGTCGCCCAGGAACGCCTCGCCCGCCGCGCGGTCGCCCGCAGCGCCACCGCGCTGCTCGGCAACGGCGCCTGGTGGTGGTCGGCCGGGCTGAACGCCGCCGCCGCGCTCCTGCACGCCGCCGCCCTGCGGTACGGGCCCCTCACCCTGGTCCAGCCGCTCGGGGCGCTCACCCTGGTCGCCGCCGTGCCGCTGGGCGCGCGCGGCGCCGGGCGGCGGGTCGCGGCCACCGAGTGGCGCGGCACCCTGGCCACCGTCGTCGGCCTCGGGCTGCTCCTGGTGCCCGCCTCCGGCCCGGCCCCCGAGGACGCCCTCACCCTGGCCGAGGCCCTCGCCGTCTCCGGCGCCACGGCCGCGGTGATCCTGCTGCTCACCGCGCGCAGGGACACGAGCTCGGGGCTGCGCCACGCGACGGCTTCCGGGCTGGCCTCCGCGGCCGCCTCCGCCCTGACCCAGACCGTCGCCGTCGCGGGCGGCCGCGGCGGGGCGCTGCTCAGCGTCCGGGTCGTCAGCGTGGGCCTGCTCGTCGTGGTCTTCGCGGTCGGCGGGATGCTCCTGTCCCAACGGGCCTACCGGGGCGGCCTCGGAGCCCCGCTCGCGGTGGTCAACCTCGCCAACCCGCTGGCCGCGGTCGCGATCGGCATGGTGCTGCTCGGCGAACGCCTCCACGGCGGGGCGGTCGGGGTTCTGCTGGCGGCGGCGGGCGCGGTCGCGGCGGCACGGGGCGTGCTGCTCCTCACGCGCACACCCCCGCCGACGCCGCCCCCCGCGTCTCCGGCGGCCCTCGCAAACCCGGCGGTCCTCGCGACCCCGGTGGCCCGCGCGACCCCCGCGGCGACCCCCGCGGCCGTCGCCGCGGCCGGTGTTCCCTCCCAGGCCGCGTCCATGGCCCGTGTGTCAGCATGAGCCGTATGACGGCTGACAACGGATCGCTGCTCTCGCTCTGGTCCAAGGACTCCATCCTCTCCATCGGCTCGGTGGGCTCGGTGCTCTCCGTCGGCTCGGTGGGCAGCGTGCTCTCGGTGGCCTCGATCGGATCGGCCCTGTCGGCCGGTTCGGCCGGGTCCTGGCTGAGCGCGGGCTCGGTGCTCTCCGCGCAGTCGGCGCTGTCGGTCCTGTCCTGGCGGTCCCGCGGCGGCCTTCTGGCAGCCGGCGCGGTGACCGTGGGCGCGGTCCTGCTGGCCCGGACCCGGCGGGCCTGAGACCCGGCGGGCTGAGACCCGGCGGGCTGAGACCGGCGGGCCTCAGAACCGGCGGGCCCGAGAACCGTTTCGGCACTTCGCGCGTCCTCTTCGGTGAGACGAACGACGACACACGGACACGAGGCGTGCGCACGGCGCGCGCCCACCGAAGCGGAGTGAACGGGCATGGGCATCATCAGCTGGATCATCCTTGGACTGCTCGCGGGCGGGATCGCCAAGGTCCTGCTGCCCGGCCGTGACCCCGGCGGCCTGATCGTCACCACCCTCATCGGCATCGCCGGCGCCTTCACCGGAGGCTGGCTCTCCGCGAAGTTCCTGGACCGGCCGATCCAGAACGAATTCTTCGACCTCGCGACCTGGGGCTCCGCCATCGCGGGCTCCCTGGTCCTGCTCGTCGCCTACCGCCTCCTGTTCGGCAACTCCCGGCGGTGACCCGGACCCCGTCCGGGCCTTCGCGGCCGGACCGGACACCGGCCGCACGGCGGTCACCGGCGGCGCCTACGATGACCGGCCATGGACAGCAGTGAGGCCGGCAGACAACTGATCGACGGGCGCTTCGAACTGGGGGACCCCCTGGGCAGCGGCGGGATGGGGACCGTGTGGCGGGCCCGCGACATCGCCCTGCACCGGGACGTCGCCCTCAAGGAGGTCCGGCCGCCGGATCCCGCCACCGCCGCCGCCCAGCCCGGTCTCGCCGTCCAACTGCGCGAACGGGCCGTCCGCGAGGCGCGCGCCCTCGCCCGGCTCGCGCACCCCAACGTGGTCACCATCCACCACATCGTGGAACCCGCCGACGGGGCGGAAGGCCACCCGTGGATCGTGATGGAACTGGTCAAGGGCGGCTCCCTGCACGACCGGCTGGCCGCCGGACCGATGCCGGTCGCGGACGTGCTGCGCATCGGGCTCGACGTCCTGTCCGCACTGCGGGCCGCGCACGCGGAGGGCGTGCTGCACCGGGACGTGAAACCGGCCAACGTGCTGCTGCGGACCGACGGTTCCGCGGTGCTCACCGACTTCGGGATCGCCGCGCTGCACGGGGCGACCGGGCTCACCTCGACCGGCGTGCTGATCGGCTCGCCGGAGTACATCGCCCCGGAGCGGGCGCGCGGCGAGGAGGGGCTGGCCGCCTCCGACCTGTGGTCGCTCGGCATGCTGCTGTACGTGGCTTCGGAGGGCGTGCACCCGCTGCGCCGGGCCACCAGCCTGGCGACCGTGGTCGCGGTGCTCGACGAGCCGATCCCGGCGCCCGTACGCTCCGGCCCGCTGGGGCCCGTACTGGAGCGGCTGCTCGTACGGGACCTGTCCGCGCGGCCCGACGCCGAGCAGTTGGAAGCGCTGCTCCGCAGCGCGAGCAGTGCTCTCGGAGGTGCCACCCCGGTCGTCCCGCCAATCGCTCTCGGACAGTTCGGGCCCGCGGCCCCGGCCGACCGGCCCACCCCGACCTCCACCCCCACGCCGTTCACCCCGGGTGCGGGCAACCCGTACGCGTCGACCGTGCCCGTGGCCGTCCCCGCGCCGGTGCGCCCGCGCCGCCGCCCGGCGCTGCTCGCCGGAGCGCTCGCGGTGGTCCTGGCCGCGGCGGCGATCGGCCTCGTGAAGTGGCTGCCCGACGGGGACGAGGGCAGGGAGACCGGGGCCGGCGGCGATGCCAAGTCGTCGAGCTCCGCGTCCGCGCCGGTCTCCCCGAGCCCGGCGGGCCAGGCCTCGGCCTCGGCCACCCCGAGCCCGAAGGCGAGCACGGCCAAGACCGCCGCCCCGCCCAAGGGCGGCCTGATCGACCCGGCCGGCATCCGGACCGCCGTCGAGGCGTTCAAGCAGCAGACGGGCACCACCACCTTCGCCAACATGCGGGTCTACGACGAGTACGTGATCGCCGACATCCCCACGGCGCCCGGCGCCAAGACCCTCGATACCTGGCAGTACCGGGGCGGCGCGGTCAAGGGCACCGGCGCCGCCGGCGTCGTCAGGGCCGGGGACCCGGTCATGGACATGGCCGCACTCGACTGGGACCGGCTCCCCGCCCTGATGGACCAGTCGAAGCAGGAGCTCGGCGTCGAGATCCCGAGCTCGCGCTACCTCAACGTCTCGCCCTGGCTCGGCGCCCCCGCGATCCGGCCGTACATCAACGACCCGTACGGTCAGGGCGGATACGTCCTCGCGGGCACGGACTTCAAGATCAAGAAGGTCTACAAGAGCTGACCGCCCGGCGCCGGCACCCGACCCCCCGGCACCCGGCGCGCACGCGCGCCCGTGAAGACGCACGACGACGCAGGAAGCGGAGAACCACCCACCATGCCCAGCTGGCGCACCACCCTCACGACGGCCGGGATCTCCGGCACCCGGCTCCGCGAGGACTACACGCACGCGGCCCGCCGGGTCCTGCGCCGCGAACCCGCGCCCTACCTCACCCTGCGCCTGCTGGCCGCGCCGCCCCTCGTGCCCTGGCTGGCGGCCGGGCTCGGCTTCATGAACATGGTCGACGACGTCGCCGAGACCGGCACCCCGGACCAGCGGTCCGCCGGCCTGAAGGAACTGGGCGCCGAGGTGCACCGCGCCCTGGAGACCGGCGACAGCCCCGATCCGCTGCTGCGCGCCTACGCCCACGCCGTCGACACCCGCGGCCTGCCCGCCGAGTGGGTCGTGCGCTTCCTCGCCGGCGCCGCCGACGCCGAGGCGGTCTTCGACGGGTTCGAGGACGAGGCGGACTTCCAGGCCTACCTCGACGCCTACGCCTGGCCCGGCGTGATCGTCTTCACCGGCCTCCAGTACCCGGGCGGACCCGACGCCGAACAGGCCGCCGGATGGCGGCGGTTCGTTGACGCCGCCCAGCGGGTCGACTTCCTCGCGGACCTCGCCGGAGACCTCGCGGCCGGCCGCCTCTGCATCCCGCGCGCCCGCCTCGCCGAGCACTCCGTGACCCGGTCCGACCTCGAACAGGCCCGTGACACCCCGGGCGTTCGGGAACTCCTGGCCGCCGAGGCCGGGCGCGCCCGCAGCGCCCTCGCCGCCACCGACGGGATCCTCGACCTCACCGCTCCCGGGCTGCGGGCGGTCGCCGTGACGATGACGGAGCTCATGGAGCACCAGCTCACGGCGGTGGAGCGGGCCGGCGTCGGCGCCCTGCGCAAGGACGTCGGCTACGGCCTCGTCGCACCGCTGCGCACCCTGGCCCGCGCCAGGGCGCGCCGGCCGCGGACGCCGCGCGCCCCGAAGTGACATTCGTACGGGAGGAGTCCGTACACGTGGATCTGCCGGGGGCCCCGTCCCCTCCGTAGCGTTCCGTACATGACGCATACGGGGACTCGGGCGACACGGACCAACACGGGCGCGGTGGCAGGGGAGACGCCCCCGGCGGTGAGCTTCCGGCACACCGCCAAGTCCTTCGGGCCCGTCCGCGCCGTCACCGGCCTCGACCTCGACATCCGGCGCGGCGAGACCGTCGCCCTCCTCGGCCGCAACGGCGCGGGGAAGTCCACCGCCATCGGCCTGCTGCTCGGCCTGAACGAGCCCGACACGGGCACCGTGCGCCTCTTCGGCGAGAGCCCCGACCGGGCCGTGCGCTGCGGCCGGGTCGGCGCGATGCTCCAGGAGGGCCGCGCCGTGCCGCGGCTCACCGTGCGCGAGCTCGTCGCCTTCGTCGCCCGGACCTACCCGGCGCCGATGCCCGTCGCCGAGGCCCTCCGCCTGGCGGGGCTCACGGAGCTCGCCGGCCGCCGCGCCGACCGGCTGTCCGGCGGCCAGGCCCAGCGCGTCCGCTTCGCCGTCGCCCTCGCCGGGAACCTACATCAGCGTGGTGTTCCGCGCCTTCGACCCGTGCAAGCGGGAGGCCGCGAGCACCCGCTGGAGCCTCGTCGCCATGGGCCTGGTCACCTGCGGGCTGGCCCTCGGCTACGGCGGCAGCCGGCTGACCTTCTTCCCCCTGCTGGGCCTGGCCACCGGAGCCGTGCTCCGGGGCCGCGTCCTGGGGTTGACCGTCCTCGGCCTCAGCGCACTGGGCGGGGCGATCGCCGCGCACCACGAAGGCTGGGGAGCCCTGGGGGTCGTCTACGGGACCTTCCTCTCCGGCATGGTCACCGCGGCCATCCTCGCCCTGTCGGAGACGGTGCGGGAGCTGCGCGCGACCCGGCAGGAGCTGGCGCGGGCCGCCGTGGAGCAGGAGCGGCTGCGCTTCTCGCGGGACCTGCACGACCTGCTCGGCCACACCCTGTCGGTGATCGTCGTCAAATCGGAGGCGGCCCGCCGTCTGGCGCCCCGAGACCTGGACGCGGCCCTCGCCCAGGTCGCCGACATCGAGTCCGTGGGCCGCCAGGCCCTCGTGGAGATCCGGGAGGCCGTCACCGGCTACCGCGAGGCGAGCCTGGCCGGCGAGCTCGACCGGGCCCGCGGCGCCCTCACCGCCGCCGGGATCGAGCCCGCCGTACGGCAGTCCGGGCCGCCGCTGCCGCCGCGGACGGCGGCGCTGCTGGGCTGGGTGGTGCGCGAGTGCGTCACCAACGTGATCCGGCACAGCGGCGCGGCCGGCTGCGACATCGAGGTGCGGGGCGCCGCGGAGCGGGTCCGCCTGGTGATCACGGACGACGGGGGCGGCGGCGTAGGCTCTGCTCCGCCGGACGGCGGTCCGCCGGGCAACGGCCTGACGGGCAGCGGTCTGACGGGACTTGCCGAACGGCTCGCCGCGGCCGGCGGCACCCTCGTCAGCGGCCCGGCTCCGGGCGGCCGGGGCTTCCGGGTCACCGCCGAACTCCCGTTGGACGAGGACCTCGTACAGGCGGAACACGCGGAACACACGGAACACGCGGAAGGGGACGGCCGATGATCAGGCTCCTGCTGGCCGAGGACCAGGGCATGATGCGCGGCGCCCTGGCCCTGCTGCTCGGACTGGAGGAGGACATCGAGGTCGTGGCGCAGGTCGGCGCCGGCGACGAGATCGTGCCCGCGGCCCTGGGGACCCGGCCCGACGTGGCGCTGCTCGACATCGAACTCCCCGGCCGCAGCGGGCTCGACGCGGCGGCGGACCTGCGCGACCGGTGCCCCGGCTGCAAGGTGCTGATCCTGACCACCTTCGGCCGGCCGGGCTATCTGCGGCGGGCGATGGACGCGGGGGCGGCCGGGTTCCTGGTGAAGGACGGACCGGTCGAGGAACTGGCCGCGGCGGTACGGCGGGTGCTCGCGGGGGAGACCGTGATCGACCCCGCGCTCGCGGCCGCGGCCCTGAGCGCGGGCCCGAACCCGCTGACCCCGCGCGAGATCGACGTCCTGGGCGCGGCGACCGACGGAGCCACCGTCGCGGACATCGCGGCGCGGGTCCGCCTGTCCGAGTCGACCGTACGGAACCACCTGTCCTCGGTCATCGGCAAGACCGGCACCCGCAACCGCATGGAAGCCGTCCGCGCGGCCCGCCGTCAGGGCTGGCTCTGGGGCTGGTTGGGGCCCGGGCGAAGACGCCCGGGTCCGTACGCCTGCGTCCGGATCAGTAGGCGCCGTTGACGTTGTCGATCGTGCCGTAGCGGGCGGCCGCGTAGTTGCAGGCGGCCGTGATGTTGGCGACCGGGTCGTAGGAGTCCTGCGAGGTTCCGGGCACGTGATAGGCGCGGAAGGTCGGATCGATGACCTGGAGCAGACCCTTGCTGGGGATGCCGTTCTGGGCGTTGATGTCCCAGTTGTTGATGGCCATCGGATTCCCCGAGGATTCACGCATGATGTTGCGGTGAATTCCCGCGTAGCTGCCGGGAATTCCGTGCTGCGCCATCACGTCGAGCGATTCGCGGATCCAGCCGTCCAGGTTGTTCGCGTAGCCGGTCGTGGCTTTGGCGGCGGTCGTCTTGGCCGCGGCAGGCTTGGCGGCGGCCGGGGCGGCGGCGGTGAGGTTCAGCTTCAGGCCGGGGCGGATGACCGCGGGGTCGGCGCCGACGATGTTCCGGTTGGCCTCGTAGAGCTTCTGCCAGCCGCCGCCCACGGAGTGCTCCGCCGCGATCTTGCTCAGCGTGTCACCGCTGACCACGGAGTACGTCAGCGGAGCGGCTTTCGCCGCGGCCGGTGCCGCCTTCTCCGCGGCCGGCGCGGCCTTCACCACGGCGGGGGCCTTCGCCTCGGCCGCGCCGGCCGTGGTCGCGCTGATCAGCGGGAGGGCCAGCGCCGCGCTGCCCGTGCCGGCCAGGGCCAGCTTGCGGGTGAGTGCGTGGTGCTGCTTCGGCCGGCGGTGCTTTCCCTTTGCGGGCATGGCGGAATTCCTCACGTGGGGGGTACGGAAGGGCCCTGGCGGAGGCCGGATCAGGCAGCTGACCACCGGGAATGAGGTGACCGTAGGCGAGCACGCGGGGCCGGAACAAGACACGAATTCGACCGGGAGATCAACTCTCCGCGAACCGCCCGGTGGATGACCTTGAAAAGGGATCCGGGAATTCCCTAAATTCCGGCTGGGAAAAGGGAATCGGCCTTCTCCGGGAAATGATGTTGGCCCGGTGCGCGTGACCCACATCACGGGCGGTCGGGTGGTGCCCCAATCCGGGCAAGTCGCCCTTCGCCGGGCGCGATTCGGGCGACCCGCCCGTTGACGGCGAATCGCCCATCACGGGTCAATCGGGTCCGTCCCGCCGCCCGGTGCGCCCCGTCTGCCTCGCGAGGCGGCGCCGGCGACGCGTGACAGCCGAAGCGGCCCGCCCCGGGAGGGGCGGACCGCTGGGAGGGTCGGACGGCGGCGTGGGCCGGGCGGCGGCGGGGGGGCAGTAGCTGGGTGCCGGGGGGCAGGCGCGGCTAGGGGTCCGGGCGCGGCGCGACCTGGGGGCGTCGAGTTCCCAGGCGCACGGAGATGTGGTCGGCGGGCCGCGCGTCGCCGGCGAGTCGGTGGGCGAGCCCCTGGTGTCCCTCCCCCGCCCGGACGCGCAGGAGGTGGCGGGGCGGCTCGAGGGGCTCTCGGGCCTGATCATCGCGGGCGGCTCCGCCCCGGCGCTGGTGACGGCGGCGGTGGTGCACGGCGAACTATGGCCTGGAGGCCGAAGTAGCAGGCCAGGGCCCAGGCCGTGCGGCTGCGGACGACGCGCGGGCCGGTGTCGGCGCGGACGGCCGGGCCCTTCGACCCGGCGGCCGCGGCCGCCTTCTCCTTGCGGGCCGCGGCTGGCGTCGCCCGCCCTGGCGGTAGGCCGTGCCGACCGCCGGACTCGCCGCGTGGACGGCGAGCAGGGCGACCAGGTAGGGCAGGTCGGGGTCGGAGCGGCGGGCCTGCGCCAGCAGCCCGGACAGCCGGCGGGGGGCGTCGTGCGGGAGCTCCAGGAGCTCCATCGCGGCGGCCAGCTGCTCCTCGCTGAAGCGGCTGTCGTCGGGGGTGGCGATCAGGTCCGGCTCGGGCATTTCCAGGCCCAGGTGCTCGCGCTCCACCGGCGGGGTCAGCAGGATCTCGACCAGGTCGGCGACGCGCACCGAGACCGGGGTGCGCAGGCCGGCGCCCGCCGCGAAGAAGGCGTCGGTGACCCGGGAGGCCTGGGCCACCGGGAGCGGCAGGAGCGGGGCGACGAGCTGCCCGTACAGGTCGATGCCGGAGCGCGGCGCGGGGGCCGCGAAGGCCTGGCGGTCCTGTTCGGCGCGGAAGAGCGGGCCGGCGTCCAGCAGCCGGGACTGCAGCTGCGTGTGGCGGCGGATGCAGTCCTTGACGATGTCGACCAGCTCGGCGGCGCGCCGCTTGTTGTCCGGCTCTTCCGCCTCGTCGCGCGCCTTGCGGATGTTGGTCAGGATCGCGTTCTCGTGGCGGTAGCGGTCGGCGACGTGGTCGAGGGCCTCGGCGATCATGTCGGGGACGGTCACCAGCCAGTCCACCGCCCGCACGTTGCGCCGGGTCGCGTCGAGCGTGCGGCGCAGGGTCTCGGCGTACTGGACGGTGCGGTAGCGGGCCTGTTCGGCGGCGAGCTGGGCGTCGGCGAGCCGGCCCCGGCTGATCAGGACCTCCAGCTTGACCTCGGCGGCGATCTGCGCGCTGGTGACGTCCGTGTCGAGGGCTCCGACCAGGACGTTGACGGCTTCGTCGGTCGTGCGCAGGTACACGGCGCCGCCGTGGCCCGGGACCTCCTCGATCAGCTTGAAGTCGTAGTCCCGGCGGACGTAGACCCCGTCCGGGCCGAACGTGCCGTAGATCGCCCGGAAGCCCCGGTCGACGCTGCCGACGTTGATCAGGTTCTCCAACACCCAGCGGGCCACCCGCTCGTGCTCGGCCGCGGGGCGCGCCGGCGCCTGGGCGGCGACGCGCGGCAGCAACCGGGCCACTATCTGCTCGTGGTCGGCTCCGGTGTCGAAGTCCATGTTGAGGGTGACCAGGTCGATCGCGGAGAGCGCGACCTCCGCCATCGCGTAGACGCCGTACTCGCCGGCCAGATTGGCCTTGCGTACGTCGAGGTCGTGCAGCGGGGCGGTGCAGGCGAGGGCGCGCAGCCGCCGGGCCAGGCCCTCGTCGGCGGCCGGGCCCGGCGCCGGGGACGGAAGGGTCTTCGCCGGGGCAGGGAGAGTCACGGGCAAAGACTAGGCGCTGACCCTGACAACATCCCAAACGGGATGGTTCGGCCCGATCCTCCCGGGGTGGGATTCGGGTGCGCGTCCTGTTCTACGCTCAGCGCATGGCTCCCATGATCACACCGGACACCCCTGCGGACACCACTGCGGACACCGCTCCGGACACCCCGGCGGCCACCGCCGTGATCGATCTCAACGCCGACCTGGGCGAGGGCTTCGGGCGGTGGACGCTGACCGACGACGAGGCCCTGCTGTCCGTCGTCACGAGCGCCAACGTCGCCTGCGGTTTCCACGCCGGCGACCCGTCCATCATGCGCCGCGTCTGCGAGCTGGCGGCCGCGCGCGGGGTGCGGATCGGCGCGCAGGTCTCCTACCGGGACCTGGCGGGCTTCGGGCGCCGCGCCATGGACGTGCCGGCCGGTGAGCTGGCGGACGAGGTGGCCTACCAGATCGGGGCGCTGGAGGTCTTCGCGAGGGCGGCCGGCTCCGCGGTGTCCTACGTGAAACCGCACGGCGCGCTCTACAACCGCACCGTGCACGACGCCGACCAGGCCGGCGCCGTCGTCTCCGGGGTCCTGCTGGCGGCCGGACCCGCGGGGCTCCCGGTGCTCGGCCTGCCCGGTTCGCTCCTGCTGGCCGCCGCCGGGGCCGCCGGGCTGCCGGCCGTCCCGGAGGCCTTCGCCGACCGCGCCTACACCCCGGCGGGCACCCTCGTACCGCGCGGCGAGCCGGGCGCCGTGGTCCACGACCCGGACGCGGTGGTCGCCCGCGCGGTCGAGATGGCCGCCGGGCGGACGGTGACGGCCGCCGACGGCTCGCGCATCGCGGTCGCCGCCCGCTCCCTGTGCCTGCACGGGGACACTCCCGGGGCGGCGGGGCTGGCCCTGCGGGTGCGGGAAGCCCTCGGGGCGGCCGGCGTCCGGGTGGAGGCCTTCGCGTGAGCGGTCCGGTGCGGGTCCTGCCGGTGGGGGTCGAGGCCCTGCTGCTGGAGGTGGACTCCGCCGAGGAGGCGGCCGCGCTCCACGCGGAGCTGCTGCGCCGGCGGGACGCGGGTGAGCTGGGCGGCGTACGGGACATCGTGCCCGCCGCCCGCACCGTCCTGCTGGACGGCGTACGGGAGCCGCGCGCGCTCGCCGCCCGGATCGCCCGCTGGGAGCCCGCCCCGCTCGCGGCGGCCGAGGGGCCGCCGCCGGTGACGGTCCCGGTGCGCTACGACGGGCCGGACCTGGCGGAGGTGGCCGGGCTGTGGGGCGTGCGCCCCGAGGAGGTCCCGGACATCGTCGGCGGGATCGTCTTCCGCGTCGCGTTCTGCGGGTTCGCGCCGGGCTTCGGCTATCTCACGGGCCTGCCCGAGCGGCTGCGGCTGCCCCGGCGCGCGACGCCCCGTACGGCGGTCCCGGCGGGCTCGCTGGCGCTGGCCGGCGAGTACGCGGGGGTCTACCCGCGCTCCTCCCCCGGCGGCTGGCAGCTGATCGGGTCCACCGACGCGGTGCTGTGGGACCCCTCCCGCGAGCCGGCCGCGCTCTTCGTGCCCGGGGTACGGGTGCGGTTCGCACGGGTGGTGGCGGCGTGAGGGCCCTGGAGGTCGTACGGGCGGGCGCGCTGACCACCGTCCAGGACCTGGGCCGGCCCGGCTACGCGCACCTCGGCGTCCCGCGGTCGGGGGCGCTCGACTCGGGGGCGCACGCGCTGGCGAATCGGCTGCTGGGCAACCCGCCGGGCGCGGCCGCCCTGGAGACGACCCTGGACGGGGTGGCTCTGCGCGCCCTGGGCGGGCCGCTGGTCGTGGCGGTCACCGGAGCGCCCTGCGGGGTACGGGTCTGCGGGCGCGCGGCGGCCTGGGGAGCCCCGGTCCTGCTGCGCGCCGGGGCGGAGCTGGAGGTGGGCCGGGCCCGGTCGGGAGTGCGCAGCTACGTCGCGGTGCGAGGGGGGTTCGCGGTGGAGCCGGTCCTGGGCAGCCGCTCGACGGACCTCTTGTCGGGCCTGGGCCCGCCCGTCCTGTCGGCGGGGGCGCTGCTGGCGGTGGGAGCCCCCGGCCCGGACCCGGTGGCCGGGGTGGACGCTTCGGCGGCGCCGGGCCCGCCTTCGGAGCTGGTTCTTCCGCTGCGCCTGGGGCCGAGGGCCGACTGGTTCGAACGGGAATCGGTGGCGGGGCTGCTGCTGCGCGCGCCGTACCGCGTCTCGGCGGCCTCGAACCGCATCGGCCTGCGCACGGAGGGGCCGCCGCTGGTCCGGGCCCGGTCCGGGGAGCTGCCGAGCGAGGGGATGGTGCTCGGCGCGGTCCAGGTCCCTCCGGACGGCCTGCCGGTGGTCTTCCTGGCCGACCACCCGGTCACCGGGGGCTATCCGGTCGTCGGTGTCGTGGCGCCGGGGCCGGCCCTCGACGCGGCGGCCCAGGCGGGGCCGGGGGTGCCCGTCCGGTTCGTCCGGAGCCGGTGAGCACCCGCGGGAGGGGGCCGATGAAACGTTCCGGGCGCCCGGTGCCCAGTACGGGTGAACGGGGCCGCCGGGGCCCCGCACACCGGGGAGGAAACGGGTGCGGGGCCCACCACGGGAGGCCGGGCCACCGGCGCCCCACCGCCGGCACGGCGCGCCCCCGGTCCGGGAACGGACCGGGGGCGCGCCGTGTTTCCGGGCGGGAGCCGCCCGGAGCTCAGACCGTGGACTCCGGGGCGATCCGGCTGCGCACCGCCGACTGGACGTCCTCTTCCTCCGCCGGGTCCGCCGCCAGGCGGCGCAGGCGGGGGGCGACGCGGGCGTCGGCGGTCTCCGCGTGGCGGGCGGCCACCTCGCGGGTGGTCTCCTCGCAGTCCCAGAGGCATTCCACCGCGAAGCCCGCCGCGAAGGAGGGGTCCGTGGCCGCCAGGGCCCGGGCGGCCCGGCCGCGCAGGTGGGAGGAGGACGTCTCGCGGTAGACGTGGCGCAGCACCGGGGCCGCGCAGCCGATGGCGAGCCGTCCCGCTCCGTCGACCAGGGCGAAGAGCGGCACCGAGTCGGGGCCGACGCCGCGGACCGTCTCGCGCAGGGCGCCCAGGACCAGGCCTGCGTCCTCGGCTCCGCCGCGGGCGGCCAGCAGGGTCGCCGCGGCCGTTCCCAGGGCGTCGGGGCGGTGGACCCAGCGCCGGGCCCGCTCGACGGCGCCGGGGCCGCACATGCGCTCGTAGGCGGCCACGGCCGGCTCGTCCCCGGCGGCTTCGATGAGGTCCAGTACGGCCGGGTTCTCCGGCTCGGCGAGGACCAGGTGGTGCAGTGCGGTGGCCCGGGCGGCCTCGCCGCTCGCTCCGGCGGCGGCCGCGAGGATCGCGGAGCGGTCCTCGGGGGTGGCCACGGCGGCGAGGCAGCGGGCGGCGGGCACGTGCAGCGGGGTGCCGCGGCGCAGTCCGTCGGCGGCCCAGTCGAAGACGGCCTGGACGCCCCAGCCGGGCTGGGGGCCGCGCGGGGTGAGCTGGCGCTGCCAGCGGTCGAAGGAGCCCTGCTGGCGGGCGGCGCGCAACCGCGCGGCGTATGCGGGGGCTCCGGGGGCTTCTTCCCACAGGCACCAGGGCCTGGGCTCATAGGCGTCGCGGACGGCGGCGGCCAGCCGCGCCCCGCCCTCGGTGGTGTCGGGGAAGCGGGCCAGGACGGGGTCGGCCAGGGAGCGCAGTCCCTCGTCGTCGTCGCGCAGGGCGAGCTCGTCGAGGGCCCAGGCCCAGTTGGCGCCCGTGGCGGCGTAGCGGCGCAGCAGCATGAGCGCGTCGTCACGACCGTACGAGGCCAGGTGTCCGAGGACGGACAGGGCGAGGCCGGTGCGGTGGTCGTCCTCGTCGACGAGGTCGTCGACGCCGAAGAGGTGGCTCTCGATCTCGCCCAGGGGGCCGTCGAGGTCCAGGTAGAGCCTGGCGTAGTACAGGGAGCGGTTCTCGACCTGCCAGTCCTGGCGCGGATCGCCGGCGACGCACTGGTTGAGCGCCGCGAGGGCCTCGGCCCTGGGCGCCGCGAGTGCGTGCAGCGTGCCGTCGCCGCGACCCCGCTGGAGGAGCCCGAGCAGGGTGCCGCTGGGCGCTATGACTGGTTCGAACATGGGAATGGCCTCAAATCAAGCTGGGGACGCAACCGGGAATCGGAATTCACAGGGCCGCGTAACAGCATGTGAGGACGTCCGCCGTCAGGTTCCGCTCGATGTAGACCATGGCCTTCTCACTCTCGTCGGTGCTCCGCGTCCAGGGCGGCGGTCCCCCGGCAAGGGCGGGGGTCGGACACCCGTTGTGTCCTGCCCGCTCCTGCCCGTCCGCCAAGTCCGCGAATCGAATCCGACGCCATGATGACCCAGGCGGTTTGTGCGCCGCGACCACATTTAAGGCCGCCGTGACCAACCCGTGAGGTCTGGACCGGCCAACGACCGAGCCGGGACCGCCAAAAGCGGACTACTTGGCTCCGAAAAGTTCCAGCAGATCGGCCTTGGCGAACATCCGCGCCGTGTCCACGGCGGAGGGCGTTCCGGCGTTCGGGTCGGCGCCGCCGGCGAGCAGCGCGCGGATGACGGCCTCCTCGCCCTTGAAGACCGCTCCGGCGAGCGGGGTCTGGCCGCGGTCGTTGGCGCGGTCGGCCTCGGCGCCGCGGGCCAGCAGGGCCGTGACGGCGTCGGCGTGGCCGTGGTAGGCGGCGAGCATGACGAGGGTGTCGCCGCGGTCGTTGGTGAGGTTCGCCGGAGCGCCCGCGTCGAGGTAGGCGGCGAGGGTCTCGGTGTCACCCTGACGGGCGAGGTCGAAGATCTTGGTGGCCAGCTCGATGACGTCCTCGTCGGGAACGTCCGAGCCCTGGGAGCTGTCCTCGACGTGCTCACTCATCGGTCGTACCGCCTTTCACGGGCAGGGGCAGGGTGCGCACGGCACTGCGTCCGTACGGGTGAATCGCCAGCGTAGCGCCCGGACCTGCACATGAGCGGGGCGGGCCGAGGCAATGATCACCCTGCGACGCCCTGCCCCCACCGCACCCGGCACGCCAGCCGGGCTGGGCCGGTCAAGTGAAAAACTCCTGGATTCACCCGTATGCACCTTTTGTCGCATTGATACTTCCTGTGAGCCTGGAAGAACTGATGGTGACTGTCCCCACCCACCAGGAGAACCACTCATGGTCCTGTCCATCTCAGGTGTCGTACTGCTCGGCATCATCTGCTTCCTCTTCTTCAAGAAGGACGGCATGAAGCTGACGCACGCGTTCGTGTGCGCGCTCTTCGGCTTCTTCCTCGCCGGCTCCGCCATCGCCCCCAGCATCACGGCGAGCACGGCGAGCCTCGCGAGCCTCCTCGGCGGGATCAAGCTCTAGCGCCCCCCGCCGGCACCCACCCGAAGCACCCGACAACTCCAGGAGACGCCCGTGGCCCGGCGCCCACTTCCCCGCATCCTCAGCAGCGGCACCGTGTCGCTGAACCGGGGCCGCGACCTCGCTCGCACGGCCGCCGACAGCGCCACGGACGTCCTCCATCCGCTCCTCACCATCGGACGGGGCTTGCGCATCCTGGCCTCGGCCGGGCGGCGCAAGTGGTGCGACACCCCCAAGGACAAGCGTGGTCCCGCGCTGTTCCTGGGAGCCGCCTGCGTCCTCGTGGTCGCGCTCGTCCCCTACGGCCCCCTCACCGCCCTGGTCACCCTCATGGCGGCGGCGGCCTGGCAGGGACGCGACCGCACCCCGGTGAAGACCGGGCCCAGCGATGCCGAGACCGAACGCCTCGGCTCCCTCTACGAAGCCCTCGTGCCGTACTTCAGCATCCCGGAGGATCCGAGTCCGCTCTTCGCCCACGGCGGGGACTGGGACAAGGCCTTCAGCGGCTACGAGTTCGACGAGGCGGGCCGCGTCACCCGGCTCCACATCCGCTACCCGGCCTACTTCACCGATGGCGAGGCCGCGTCGAGGGCCCGGATCGAGGCACTGCTGCACGCCAAGTCCGGGCGCGGACGGGAGTATCTCTTCGACTGGGACGAGGAGGGCAACCAGCTCGACCTGAGTGTGCTGGCGGCGCTGCCGACAGGTATCGCCGCCCAGCCCTTCGTGACCTCGCCCGGTGAGACCGTGCTCGGTTTCACCGACCCCGGCAGCGTGCAGCGCACCCTGCCCGTCCTGGAGGGCGGCGAGCCCCGCGACATGCCGCCGGTCATCTGGCGCACCGGCTCCCGCTCCACCGAGCCCCACCTGCTGGCCGTCGGCCAGCCCGGCAGCGGAACGTCCACCCTGCTGCGCTCGATCGCCCTGCAGGCCCTGCGCCACGGCGGCGACGTGCTGATCGTGGAGGGCGGCGGCAGCGGCGAGTACTCCTGCCTCTCCGGCCGCGCCGGCGTCCTCGCCGTGGAATGCGGTCCGGCCGGGGCACTGGCCACGCTGGAGTGGGCCGCGCGCGAGACGGAACGGCGGCTGATCGCCGCCCACCACGCCCGCGAGGCGGGCCGGCCGGCCCCCGAGGACACCCGGCGCCCGCTGTGGATCCTGCTCGACCGGCCCAGCGTGCTGGCCCACCTGGCCACCGCCGAGGGCGGCCCCGATCCGCTCGCCCAGCTCCAGGTGCCGCTGCGGCACGGACGCGCCGCCCACACCACCGTGGTGGTGGCCGAACAGTTCGACCACCTCGAGCTGCTGCACGACTCCGTCTGGCAGCACACCAGGGCCAGGGTGGTGCTCGGATCCGCCGCGATCCAGCAGATCGCCGACGTGCTGGGGCTGCCGCCGCACACCACGCCGACGGCCCAGCTGCCGCCGGGGCGCGGCTACGCCCGGCTCGGCACCGGTCCCGTGCACCGGCTGCAGGTGCCCGCCACACCGGACCCGTACGACGACGCCGCCCATCCGGCGCACCGGCAGGCGGTGGTGGAGCTGCTGCCCGAGCGGCAGCCGGCGCCCGCGCCCGCCCCGGACCGCGTCACGCCGGCCAAGCCGCTGCACATCGTCCAGCCGCCGGCCCAGGCCCAGGGCCCCTCGGGCGGCGCCCACGACGCCTCGGACGTCCCCGAGGTACCGGCGGACGCCCCGTAGGGCACGGCGCCCCGGCCACGGCACTGGGCGTACGGAGCCTGCCCGTTCCCGCCTACGCCACGAAAGTGCGCGGCGGCTCCGCGCCGCCGCCGCCCGCGCCGGTTCCGACCAGGCGGGCGGCGGCGGCCAGCCGGGCCGCCGCTTCCTCCGCCACCGGGCCGCCGACCGTGAAGGGGAGCCGGACGTACCCCTCGAAGGCGCCGTCGACGCCGAACCGGGGACCCGAGGGGACCCGTACGCCGACCCGCTCGCCCACCTCGGCCAGCCGGGAGCCGGACAGCCCGCCCGCGCGGGCCCACAGGGTCAGGCCGCCCAGCGGGACCCGGAACTCCCAGTCCGGCAGCTGCCGGCGCACCGCCGACACCAGCGCGTCGCGGTTCTCGCGGGCCTGGTCGCGGCGGATCTCCACGGCCTGGGCCCAGCCGCCGGTGCGCATCAGCCAGTTCACCGCGAGCTGTTCCAGCACGGGCGTGCCCAGGTCGGCGTAGGCGCGGGCGGCGACGAGGCTGCGGATGACGTCGGGCGCGGCGCGGACCCAGCCGATGCGCATGCCCGCCCAGAAGGCCTTGCTGGCGGAGCCGACGGTGATGACGGTGGAGCCCCCCGGGTCGAAGGAGCAGACCGGGCGCGGCATCTCCATCGCCGGATCGAGCTGGAGCTCGATCATGGTCTCGTCGGCGACGAGCACCGTGCCCGCGGAGCGGGCCGCCTCCACCATCGCGCGGCGCTGCTCGTCGGAGGCGAGCGCCCCGGTCGGGTTGTGGAAGTCGGCCACGACGTAGGCGAGGCGGGGGGCGGAGTCGCGCAGCACCTGGCGCCAGACGTCCATGTCCCAGCCGGTCAGCCCCTCCCCCATGGCCACCGGGACCAGGCGGACCCCGGCGGCGCGCATCAGCTGGAGGATGTTGGCGTAGGAAGGGGACTCGACGGCGATCCGCTCGCCACGCCCGGCGAAGAGGCTGCAGATGGCGTCGATGGCGCCCATCGCCCCGGTGGTGACCATGATCTGCTCGGGCATGGTGGGGATGCCGCGCTCGGTGTAGCGGTCGGCGAGCATCCGGCGCAGGGCGGGCAGCCCGGCCGGGTAGTCCCCGTGGGTGTGCGCGTACGGCGGGAGCTCCTCGAGGGCGCCCTGGACCGCCTTGGTGAGCCAGGGTTCCGGGGCCGGGAGGGCGGCGCAGCCGAGGTCGATCATCGAACCCAGGGACTCGGGGGGCAGGGGCTCCAGGCCGCGGGCCGGCATCGGGTTGCCGGCGGGTACGGAGGTCCAGCTGCCGGCGCCCCGGCGGGACTCCAGGAACCCCTCCCCGCGCAGGGCCTCGTAGGCCGCGGCGACGGTGGTGCGGCTGACGGAGAGCGCGACGGCCAGCTCCCGCTCGGCGGGGAGCCGCGCGGCGACGGGGACGCGGCCCTCGAGGACCAGCAGCCGGATGCCGTCGGCGAGCGTGCGGTACGCGGGCAGCTTGCGCGCGCCGGGCACGGCGGGCCGCCCCTGCTGGGAGGTGATGAGCCTGCCGAGCTGTGCGGCACCCACTGCCGAGGTCCACTGCGCCATGCTTGCGGTCCACCTTCGTTGAATTGGCCCCTGCCGGCCCGCCGGGCGCCGGTATTGGATCGTTCTGCGGTTACAGGGTGGCACGGCGCGCGCCGGGCGGGCCAGGGGCCCCCGCCCGGGCCCCCGGCGGGGGGCG
Organism: Streptomyces sp. ICC1; assembly: GCF_003287935.1. Classification (GTDB taxonomy): domain Bacteria; phylum Actinomycetota; class Actinomycetes; order Streptomycetales; family Streptomycetaceae; genus Streptomyces; species Streptomyces tritrimontium. The sequence continues at coordinate 5,726,865 of NZ_CP030287.1, read as the reverse complement.
GGCGCGGGGATGTGGCGTTCATCGCGCGGCCACCGGTGCGCTCCCGCCCCGGGGGGAACAGCGGGCATACTGCCGCGGTGACGCACGTACGCCTTCCCCATCCCTATCTCGACCACCCGGCTCCGATCGCCTTCGCGCACCGCGGCGGGGCCGCGGACGGGCTGGAGAACACCGCCGCCGCGTTCCGGCGGGCCGCCGACGCCGGGTACCGGTACTTCGAGACCGATGTGCACGCCAGCGCCGACGGGAAGCTGGTCGCCTTCCACGACGCGACCCTGGACCGGGTCACCGACGGGCGGGGCCGCATCCGGGAGCAGCCGTGGAGCCGGATCCGCGAGGCCCGGGTGGGCGGGACCGAGCCGCTGGCGCTCTTCGAGGACCTGCTGGAGGAGTTCCCGGACAAGCGGTGGAACGTGGACCTCAAGGACGAGTCGGCCCTGCACCCGCTGGTCAACCTGATCGCGCGGGCCGGGGCCTGGGACCGGGTGTGCGTGGGCTCCTTCTCGGAGAGCCGGGTGGCCCGCGCCCAGCGGATCGCGGGCCCCCGGCTGGCGACCTCCTACGGGGTCCGCGGGGTGCTCGGGCTGCGGCTGCGCTCGTTCGCGGTCCCGGCGGCCCTGCGCGCGGGCGCGGTGGCGGCGCAGGTTCCCGAGACCCAGGCGGGCGTCAGGGTGGTGGACCGGCGCTTCGTGCGGGCCGCCCACGCGCGGGGCCTGCAGGTGCACGTGTGGACCGTGAACGAACCGGAACGCATGGAGGCTCTCCTCGACCTGGGAGTCGATGGCATCATGACCGACCGGATCGACATCTTGCGCGCGGTGCTGGACCGGCGCGGGGCCTGGGCCTGACACTGCCCGCCGCCCCGCGCCGGCCGCGGGGGCCGGGGCGTTACGGGGAACAGCGAGGGGGCCGCCATGAGCGCGCAGACGACGGACGAAGCGGAACCGGGTTCCGAGGACGGCAGAGCCGCGGCCGCCGCAGCGGTGGCGGCGGCCGCGCGCAAGCGCGAGCAGCGCGGCTGGTACTTCTACGACTTCGCGGTGTCCGTGTACTCCGCGAGCGTGCTCACCGTGTTCCTCGGGCCGTACCTCACCTCGATCGCCAAGGCCGCGGCCGACGCCGAGGGCTTCGTGCACCCGCTGGGCATCCCGGTGCGGGCCGGCTCCTTCTTCGCCTACGTGGTGTCCGCCTCGGTGATCCTGGCCGTGCTGCTCATGCCGCTGGCGGGGGCGGTCGCCGACCGGACGGGCCGCAAGAAGCCGCTGCTGGCCGTGGCCGCCTACACCGGGGCCGCGGCGACGGCCGGCATGTTCTTCCTGGACGGCGAGCGCTACCTGCTGGGCGGGCTGCTGCTGATCGTCGCGAACGCCTCACTGTCGGTCTCGATGGTGCTGTACAACGCCTACCTGCCGCAGATCTCCACGCCGGACGAGCGCGACACGGTCTCCTCGCGCGGCTGGGCGTTCGGATACACCTCGGGCTCGCTGATGCTCGTGATGAACCTGGTGCTCTACATGGGCCACGATTCCTTCGGGCTCACCGAGGGCATGGCGATCCGGATCTGCCTGGCCTCCGCCGGCCTGTGGTGGGGGGCCTTCGCGCTGATCCCGCTGCGCCGGCTGCGGGACCGCGCCGTGGTCCGGGAGCCGGGCGCGGCCCCGGCCGTCAGCGGGTGGAAGCAGCTCGTCGCCACGCTGAAGGACATGCGGCGCTATCCGCTGACCCTGTCGTTCCTGCTGGCGTACCTGATCTACAACGACGGCGTGCAGACGGTGATCTCCCAGGCCTCCATCTACGGGTCGGAGGAGCTGGAGCTGGAGCAGTCCACCCTCATCGGGGCGATCCTGCTCGTACAGGTCCTCGCGGTGGCCGGTGCGCTGGGGATGGGCCGGCTGGCCGTGCGCTATGGGGCCAAGCGGACGATTCTCGGATCTCTGGCCGCCTGGGGGGTGACGCTGGGCGCGGGGTACTTCCTGCCGGCCCGGACGCCCGTGTGGTTCTTCGCGCTCGCCGCGATGATCGGGCTGGTGCTGGGCGGCAGCCAGGCGCTGTCGCGCTCGCTGTTCTCGCACCTGGTCCCGGCGGGCAAGGAGGCCGAGTACTTCTCGGCGTACGAGATGAGCGACCGCGGGCTGAGCTGGGTGGGGCCGCTGGTCTTCGGGCTCACTTACCAGGTCACGGGGAGCTACCGGGACGCGATCATCTCGTTGGTGGTCTTCTTCGCACTGGGTTTCGTGCTGCTCGCCAGAGTGCCGGTGCGGCGCGCGGTGGAGGCGGCGGGCAATCCTGTACCCGAGCGGATCTGAGCGGATCCGCGCGGCGATCCGCCCGGATCCGGGTGGATCCGGGTGGATCTCACAGAGGTCCTGGACGCGAATTCGGAACAGATTTCGACGTTCAAGCGAAGGGCCGGTAGTGTACGCCTTTGGCCTGCCAGGCGGACCGTTACTGCGTGCTGATGAAGTGAAGACGTTGGGTGACATCTGCTGCCAGATGTGACAAAACGGGCACCGGTGGGTACAACAAGGGGCGGCACGACGGGCGACGCATGACCCGGAGCGGGAATCTATACCGCCGACCGGACGTTGACCGGATGACGACGACAGCGACACCTGTCCTGTGGGCGACAAGCCCGGGAGGCACGATTCATGAGTGAGCGAGCTCTCCGCGGTACGCGGCTCGTGGTTACCAGCTACGAGACGGACCGCGGCATCGATCTGGCCCCGCGCCAGGCGGTGGAGTACGCATGCCAGAACGGACATCGATTTGAGATGCCGTTCTCGGTTGAGGCAGACATTCCGCCGGAGTGGGAGTGCAAGGCGTGCGGCGCCATGGCACTCCTGGTTGACGGGGACGGGCCCGAAGAGAAGAAGGGCAAGCCTGCGCGAACGCACTGGGACATGCTCATGGAGCGGCGCACCCGCGAGGAGCTGGAGGAAGTGCTGGCCGAGAGGCTCGCGGTCCTTCGCTCCGGCGCCATGAACATTGCCGTGCATCCGCGGGACAGCCGCAAGTCCGCCTGACAGCCGGACGACAGCACAGCACCACGGCAAGACTGCACGACAGCACCGAAGCCGAGGGCCCCCGCCACACAGTGTGTGGCGGGGGCCCTCGGCTTTTCAGGTCAGGTTTTCGGGCCAGGTTTTCGAGTCAGGTCTGCGGGTCAGGTCTGCGGGTCAGGGGGTGAGCGGCGGGCGGTAACCGGCCTCCGGGCCGGAGCCGGAGTCCCCGGCCGACCGGTCCTCGCGGATGACCTCGCCCTGGACGACCTTGCCGTCGGGGTGGTGGATGCGGGCCTGCTGGAAGGCGTCACCGAAGGTGCCCGCGGGCGCGGAGGCCATCTTGCGCTCCAGGGTGCGGGCGGCCCGGCGGCCCGCCCAGGCCCGGACGGGCGGGAGCAGGAGGATCAGGCCCGCGGCGTCGGAGAGCAGCCCCGGCATCATCAGGAGCAGGCCGGCCAGCATGGTCAGGCCGTTGCCCGTGCCGGGCCGCTGCGCGGCGGGCTGCCGGCCCGCCTGGGCCTGCTGGAAGGTCTCCGTGAGGTTCTTGAAGGCGCGCCGCCCGGCCCGCTTGATGACCACGGCGCCCAGCACCAGGCCGCCCGCGATCAGCAGGGCGACGGCCCCGCCGCCGACCGCCCCGCCGACCAGGCTGAGCAGCCAGATCTCCAGGATCAGCCAGGCCGCGATGGCCAGGGGAAGCATCGTACGGGCGGGCGAACGCCGCCGGGGGGCCGTAGAGGTCGGAACTCCGGTCGTCATACCACCAGTGTGCCTGGGCCGGCGTAAAAGCATCCTCAGTCGGAGGTACCGGACATCCCCTAGGGGACGGCCGGCCGCGCCCGGCGCTACTTGCCGAAGACCTTGCCGGTCAGCTTGTCCGCGTGCTCCTTGATGCCCCACTGGGTGACCCTCCACAGGGCCTCCACCACGATGTCCTTGCTCATCTTGCTGTCGCCGAACTCGCGCTCGACGAAGGTGATGGGCACCTCGACCACGCGGAAGCCCTTGCGGACGGCCCGGCGGGCCAGGTCGACCTGGAAGCAGTAGCCCGCGGAGGCCACGTCCGCGAGGCCCAGGCCTTCGAGGGTCTCGCGGCGGAAGGCGCGGTAGCCGCCGGTGACGTCGCGGATCGGGACGCCGAGCATCAGCCGGGAGTACGTGGACCCGCCGCGGGAGAGGAACTCCCGGCTCTTGGGCCAGTTGACCACCCGACCGCCCGGCACCCACCGGGAGCCCAGCACCAGGTCGGCGCCCTCCAGTGCGGTGAGCAGCCGGGGCAGTTCCTCGGGCTGGTGGGATCCGTCGGCGTCCATCTCCACGATGACGCCGTAGCCGTTCTCCAGGCCCCAGCCGAAGCCGGCCAGGTAGGCGGCTCCGAGCCCTTCCTTGCCCTTGCGGTGCAGGACGTGCACCTGCTCGTCGGAGGCCGCCAGCTCGTCGGCGAGCTTTCCGGTGCCGTCCGGGCTGTTGTCGTCCGCGACCAAGATGTGGGCCTCGGGCACAGCCGCGCGGACGCGGCCGACGATCAGCCCGATGTTCTCCGCCTCGTTGTAGGTCGGAATGATCACCAAGGCCGTGCCGAGCGGTCCGTAGCTTCGCTGTCCGCCGTCGCTCACTGATTCCCCTTTTGCGTTCTCGTACATCCTGTACGTCGTGTCGCAGAGGATGATTTTAGAACAGCGATCGGGGCCCGCGGTCCTTCGGGCCGGACCGGCTCCCGCTGGCTGCGGGCCGCCTGACCGTTGTCTACTGGACCGCGGGGCCCCGATCTGAGGCCACCCTCCCCCAAGCTCCTTCGGAGCAGGGGGGACACCCGTCCGGCGAAACCTTCCCTCGCCCCCGAGGCGCGGGCGCGGCTGAGCGAACGGCTCCGTCCGGATCGGACGTCCGGTGGTGGACCCGGCCGAACCTATCCGGGTCCGGCCGCCCCCACCGAACCACGGCCCCCCGGATCACCCCTGTGGCCGTACGAATACCTCCCGGCCGCCGACGACCGTGGCCAGGCAGACCGGGAGGTCCGCGCCGGGGGTCAGGTCCGGCAGCCCGGGGGTGCCGGAGCGCGGGTCCGTGGACCAGCGGGCGACCCGGTCGTCGGGGGCCTGGACCACCAGCTCGGCGGTCTGCCAGAGCGCGTAGTCGGCCGGGGCGCCGGGGACGAGGGTGCCCGCGTCGTCGCGGCCCAGGGCCCGCCAGCCGCCGCGGGTGTGGGCGGCGAAGGCGGCCCGTACGGAGATGCGGTGGGCGGGCGTGCGGTGGAAGGCGGCCGCGCGGACGGCGCCCCAGGGGTCGAGCGGGGTGACGGGCGCGTCGGAGCCGAAGGCGAGCGGGACGCCGGCCTTGAGCATGGCCGCGTACGGGTTCAGGGTGCGGGCGCGCCCGGCGCCGAGCCGGTCGGCGTACATGCCCTCCTCACCGCCCCACAGCGCGTCGAAGGCGGGCTGCACGGAGGCGGTGAGGCCGAGCTCCGCGAAGGCCGCGATGGCGGCCGGGGTCATCATCTCGGCGTGTTCGACGCGGTGGCGGGCGGCGCGGACGCGGTCGAGGCCGACCTTGTCGGCAGCGGCCCGCACGCCCTCGACGACGGCGGTGATCGCGGCGTCGCCGATGGCGTGGAAGCCGGCCTGGAGGCCCGCCTCGGTGCAGGCGGCGACGTGCTCGGCGACGGCGCGCGCGTCGAGGTACTCGGTGCCGGTGTGGCCGGCGTCGGCGTACGGGGCGTGCAGGCAGGCGGTGTGCGAGCCGAGGGCGCCGTCGACGAAGAGGTCTCCGGCGGCCCCGACGGCGCCGAGCTCCCTGACCCGGTCGAGGTCCCGGTCGGCCCAATAGCCGAAGACGCGGGGGCCGGGGTGCGTGCGCGCCAGTTCCAGGAGGGCGGTGAAGTCCTCCGGGGAGGAGATCTCGGGGCCGCCGCACTCGTGGACGGAGCCGATCCCGAGGGAGGCGGCCCGGTCGAGGGCGGCCCGCTGGGCCTCGGCGCGCTGGGCCGGGGTCAGCGCGTCGAGCGCGGCCCGGCGCACCGCGTGGTGGGCGTCGCGGGTCAGCGGCTCGTCGGCGGCCGCCTCGACGCCGGGTACGAGCCGCAGCAGGGCGGTGGTGACCACGGCGGAGTGGGCGTCGATGCGGCTGAGGTAGAGCGGCCGGCCGCCGGCGGCCTCGTCGAGCTCGCGCCGCAGGGGGGCGCGCCGCTCCGGCCAGCGCGAGGCGTCCCAGCCGTGGCCGAGGAGCACCCGGTCGGCCGGGCGGCTGTCCGCGTACGCGCGCACGTGCGCGAGTGCTTCGGGGAGCGAGGCGGCCGCGGACAGGTCCAGCCCGGTCAGGGCGAGGCCGGCGGAGGTGGTGTGCACGTGGGCGTCGGTGAAGGCGGGCGTGACCAGCGCGCCGTCGAGGTCGACGACCTCGTCGACGCCCTGGGCGAAGGCGTCGGCCGCGCCCTCGGAGCCGACCCAGGCGATGTGGCCCCGCTCGACGACCATCGCCGTGGCGAAGGGGTCGGCGGGGCTGTGGACCTCTCCGCGGCGCAGGAGGACGGTCCGGTCGGGTCCCGGGGCGGTCGCGGGGGCTCCGGCGGCTTCGGCGGAGCGGGCGGTGCGGTCTGTCATGCGGACCAGTCTCGCGGGTCCGCCCCGGCCCCCGGACCACGGCCCCCTCGCATCAGGCGCCCTGTGGGTGGTCGTGTCCCTGACCCAGGCCGCCACCCGCCAGGGTTACGACATCACCCGCCACCCGCTCAGCGCGCTGAGCAACGGCTCGCTCGGCTGGCTCCAGATCCCCAACTTCGTGCTCGCCGGGGCCCTGGCCGCCATCGGGGCCACCGGCCTGCGCCGGGCCCTGCGCGGACCGCCCGGCCGTGCCTGGGCCCCGCGCCTGGTTCGGCTCAGCGGTCTCAGCCTGATCGCCGCGGGAGCCGTCGTGCTCGACCCGTCCCACGGCGTCCCCGTCCGCCGCGACCCCGGCCCCCTGACCCTCCGCGGAGGCGCCACCGCGTGATCAGTGGCGCAAACGGTTCTCATCTGTCACCCGCATTGCTACGGTGCCCACCGCCCTGACGACCAATCAGATTCCGGAGGCCCGGCATGCGCGCAATCGTCGCCGCCGCCAGCGGTCTCGTCCTCGCGGTGCTCCTCGTCCTCGCCATCACGGCGATGGGGGCGCCGGAAGGCAAGACCTCACCGAAGCCCCTGCTCACCACCGCGCCCGCCGCGCCCGGAAAGTAGAGGAGGGACCGGCCGTGCGACGCAGAGCAAGTCTCGTCCTGCTGGCCCTGGCCGTGTTCTGCGCAGCTCTCGCACCACTGCTGCGCTGGTACGCGTACCCCAGGCTCGCGAAGATCCCGCCCAACCAGTACCAGGAGGTGGTCCTGGAGGCGAAGGACGCGACCCTCCTCGACTACACCACCGGCATGGAGCCGAAGAAGGTCGACAAGGTCACCATCGTCCAGACCCTGAAGGGCAACGTCGAGGCGTCCAAGGAGATCGAGGCGAGCGCCGGCAAGGACGTGGTCGTCTGGGACACGCTCACCTACATCATGGGCCCCGACGGGAAGATGGTCTCCCAGATCCCCGAGCGCTACATCTTCGACGCCCACACCCAGGACCCGGTGCACGCCACCGGCGAGGCGGTCGACGGGGACCCGGTCAAGCGCGAGGGCATCGAGTTCAAGTGGCCGTTCTTCACCGAGCCGCGCGACTACCTCTACTTCGACCAGCAGACCCGCAGCTCCTCGCCCATCCACTACGTCGGCCCGCGCAAGTTCAAGGGCATGGACGTCTACTACTACGAGCAGACCATCCCCTGGACGAAGGTCTCGCTGCCGAAGAAGATGCCGATCGAGGGCATCGACCCGGCCACCTTCGAGCAGACCACGGGCACCAGCCTCTGGTACTCGACCAAGGCGATGTTCTGGGTCGACCCGGTGACGGGCGCGCCCGTCAACGCCGAGCAGGAGATCAAGCAGGAGATGCGGGGCGGCATCGCCTCCGGCGGGCCCGACGGCAAGCTCACCGTCTTCGCCGGGCACGTGAAGATGCGCGAGGACTACAGCGAGTACACCGTCGACCTGGTCAAGGCGAACCGGACCAAGGTGCTGGCGCTGCACACCTACGCGCCGATCGGCCTCGCGGCCGGCGGGCTCGTCCTCTTCGGGTTCGCGCTGTGGCTGGAGGCGCGCGCCCGGCGCCCCCGCGAGGACGACGGGCCGTTCACCGCTTGAGCCGGGCGGTGGTGTGCCGGGTGGGCTCGGCGGTCGCCGGGTCCTGCGGCCACGGGTGCTTGGGGTAGCGGCCGCGCAGCTCGGCCCGGACGGCGAGGTAGCCGCCCCGCCAGAAGGACGCGAGGTCGGCGGTGACGGCGGCGGGCCGTCCGGCGGGCGACAGCAGGTGGACGAGTACGGGAACCCCCGCGACCCGGGGGGTCTCGGCCAGCCCGAACAGCTCCTGGAGCTTGACGGCGAGTACGGGCTGCCCGTGCTCGGCGGCGTAGTCGACGCGGATCCGCGAGCCGCTGGGCACCTCGATCCGCTCCGGAGCCAGCGCGTCGAGCCGGGAGGCCTCGCCGGTGGCCCACGGCAGCAGCCGGTTCAGCGCCTGCCCGGCGTCGATCCGCGCCAGGTCGGCGCGGCGGCGGGCCCGCGACAGCTCGGGCTCGAGCCAGTCGTCGGCGCGGTCCAGCAGTTCCCGGTCGTCGGCCACGTCGGGCCAGGGCGCGCCGAGCGTGCGGTGCAGGAAGCCGAGCCGGGCCCGGAGCCCTTGCGCGTCCTGGGTCCAGCGCAGCAGCCCGAGCCCCTCGGTGCGCAGCCCGTCGAGGAGGGCGGCCCGCACGAGGGCCCGGTCGGGGTCGCGCAGGGGCCGGGCGGCCAGCTCGATCGCGCCGAGCCTTCGCACGGAGCGGGCGACGAGGTCCCCGTCCTCCCAGTGCACCTCCTCGCCGGAGCGCAGCAGGTGGCCGGCGGCCGTGCGCGCGGTGTCCTCGTCGACGAGGGCGGCGAGCCGGACGCGGGCGGACGCGGAGTGCGGGGGCCTGTCGGCCACGGCGACCGCCAGCCAGGGCGCGCTGCGCAGCGCTGACCCGTCGCCGAGCTCGGCGGCCGTCCCGGAGGCCATGAGGAAGGCCCCCTCGCCCTTGGCCCTGGCGACCCGCTCGGGGAACGCGAGCGCGGCGACGAGCCCGGCGGCGGAGTCATCGGGCGCGGCGCCGCTCGCGGGGGTCCGGGGTGCGGCCCCGGTATCGGGAAGGGGCGGGGCGGCGGAAAGCCCCGCGGGGTTCCGGTCGCTCGCCGCGCGCTCCAGGCGCTTGGCCTCCGTGCGCCAGCGGCCCGCGTACGGGTCGCCGCCCGCGCGGGCCCGGCGCCAGGCGGCGGCCAGGTCGTCCCCGTACTCCCGGGGCGGCTCCTCGCTCAGCAGCGCCACCAGCTCCGCCGCCCGCCGGGGCCCCAGCGCGGCGGAGCCGTCGAGCAGGGCCCGGGCCAGGCGCGGGTGCAGGCCGAGGCGGGCCCTCCGTGCGCCCCGGGGTGTCGGCTGCCCCGCGGGGGTCACGGCGCCCACCGCGAGCAGGACCTCCCGCGCCGCCGCCATCGCTCCGGCCGGCGGTGGGTCGAGCAGGGCCAGGCCGGTCGCGTCGGGGTCGCCCCAGCAGGCGGCCTGGAGGGCGAACTGCGCCAGGTCCGCGATCCGGATCTCGGGGGAGGGGTAGGCGGGCAGCCGCCCGTCCTCGGCTTCGGCCCAGCAGCGGTACACCGTGCCCGGTGCCTCGCGCCCGGCCCGGCCCGCGCGCTGCCGGCCGGCCGCGCGGGACGCCCGTACGGTCGCCAGCGCGCCCAGGCCCCGCGCGTGGTCGACCCGGGGTTCGCGCGCCAGCCCGGAGTCCACGACGATCCGTACCCCGGGGACGGTCAGGCTGGATTCCGCGACGGCGGTGGAGAGGATGACCCGGCGGTGGGGTGCCGCAGACAGCACGGCGTCCTGGACGGCGGCCGGGGCGCGGCCGTGTATCTGCAGGACCTCCGCGCCCACCGCGCCGAGCTGCCCGGCGACCCGGGCGATCTCGCCGACGCCGGGGAGGAAGCACAGGACGTCGCCGGAACGTTCCGCCAGCGCCCGCCGGACCACCGAGGCCACGTGGATGAGCTGCGCCGGGTCCACGCGCATCCCGTGCGGAGGCCGGACCGGGCGGGCCGGCGGGGCCCACACGGTCTCCACCGGGTACGAGACGCCCGCGGCCTCCACGACCGGGGCGCCGCCCGGGCCGCCGCCGCCGAGGACGCGGGCCCAGCCGGCCGCGTCGGTGGTCGCCGAGGCCGCCACCAGCCGCAGCTCCGGGCGCAGGGTCGCCCGTACGTCCAGGAGGAACGCGGCGACCGTGTCGGCGTCCAGGTGCCGCTCGTGGCACTCGTCCAGGATCACCAGGTCGGTGCCGGACAGCTCCTGGTCCCGCTGGAGCCGCTGGAGCAGGACCCCGGTGGTGACGACCTCGACCACGGTCCCGGGGCCGACGACCCGCTCGCCGCGCACGGTGAAGCCGACGGAGGCGCCGACCGGCTCGCCGAGCAGCCAGGCCATCCGGCGGGCCCCGGCGCGGGCGGCGATCCGGCGGGGTTCGGCGACCACGACCCGGCGGCGCGGCCCGCCCCCCGTCAGGCCCGCCAGCACCAGCGGCACCAGCGTGGTCTTGCCGGTCCCGGGCGGGGCGCACAGCACGGCGGTGCCGTGGGCGTCCAGCGCCGAGACGAGCGCGGGCACGGCTTCCCGGACGGGAAGGGAGTCGAGGTCGGCCGTACGGATCACGGTCTCAGTCCCGCTCGCACACGAAGATCGCGGTGCCGGGGATGAGGTTGCCGCGCAGGGGGGACCAGCCGCCCCACTCCTGGCTGTTCCAGGCGGGCCACTCCGGCTCGACCAGGTCGAGGAGGCGGAAGCCGCCCGCGACCACGTCCCGTACCCGGTCGCCCAGGGTGCGGTGGTGCTCCACGTACACGGCGCTGCCGTCCTCGTCCTGCTCCACGTACGGGGTGCGGTCGAAGTAGGAGGCGGAGACGGACAGGCCCTCGGGGCCGGGCTCGTCGGGGAAGGCCCAGCGGACCGGGTGGGTGACGGAGAAGACCCAGCGGCCGCCGGGGCGCAGCACGCGGCGGACCTCGCGCATGACGTTCACGGGGTCGGCGACGAAGGGGACGGCGCCGTAGGCGGAGCAGGCGAGGTCGAAGGAGCCGTCGCGGAAGGGGAGCCGGCCGGCGTCGGCCTCGACCAGCCGGGCCGCCGGCACATCGCTGCCGCCGATGCGCAGCGCGTGCTGGAGCTGGCGGTGGGAGAGGTCCAGGGCGACGGGGCGGGCGCCCTGGGCGGCCAGCCAGCGCGAGCACTGGGCCGCGCCGGCGCCGATCTCCAGGACGTCCTTGCCCTTGAGGGAGGCGGTGGGGCCGAGGAGGGCCGCCTCCGCCTCGTCCAGGCCCTCGGGGCCCCAGACGAAGCGGTCGTCGCCGAGGAACGCTCCGTGCTCGCTCTGGTACTCGTCGGCGTTGCGGTCCCACCGGCCGCGGCTGGCCCGGCTGCTCTCCGCTTCCCCGGCGTCACGCCGGGTGGCCTCGGAGTCGTCCTCGGCGGCCGGGCCGGCTTCGTACGCTTCTTCGGTGGCGTAGTCCTCTTGGTTCATGGGGCCCGTCGTCGTAGTCTGCGAATGTCTGCGGAAAGCGGTCGGGAAGCGCCATCGGCGCCTGCCCGCCCACTAATTGTGCCGGTTGTGTGGCGATCCGCCCGGGGTGTGCGCCTTCGCGCATTGACCCTGTCCGGCTGCCCCCGTATGCTACAAGTTGCGCTGCGAGCCTGTGCTCCTCAGACCTAGCAGGCTGCGCTTGCATCTGTCGATGTCCCCTCGGTTTTCGAGGCCCCCACCCCGCACTTCGCGGAACTGGGGCTTCCTTGGCTGTCCGGCTTCTTCGGCAGATGCCGATAAGGGCTCCCGGCGTAGCAGTACCTACGACTTTCTGTCCGTAACCGGAGCCCTTACCCACATGACGAGCAGCACCGAGACCACCGCAACGACCACTCCGCAGGTTGCGGTCAACGACATCGGTGACGAGGCAGCGTTCCTCGCCGCGATCGACGAGACGATCAAGTACTTCAACGACGGCGACATCGTCGACGGCGTCATCGTGAAGGTCGACCGTGACGAGGTTCTCCTCGACATCGGTTACAAGACCGAGGGCGTCATCCCGAGCCGCGAGCTCTCGATCAAGCACGATGTCGACCCGAACGATGTCGTCAAGGTCGGCGACGAGATCGAGGCTCTTGTTCTCCAGAAGGAGGACAAGGAAGGCCGTCTCATCCTGTCCAAGAAGCGCGCGCAGTACGAGCGCGCCTGGGGCACGATCGAGAAGATCAAGGAAGAAGACGGCATCGTCACCGGTACCGTCATCGAGGTCGTCAAGGGTGGACTCATCCTCGACATCGGCCTCCGCGGCTTCCTGCCGGCCTCCCTCGTCGAGATGCGTCGCGTCCGCGACCTCCAGCCCTACGTGGGCAAGGAGCTCGAGGCGAAGATCATCGAGCTGGACAAGAACCGCAACAACGTGGTCCTGTCCCGCCGCGCCTGGCTCGAGCAGACCCAGTCCGAGGTTCGCCAGACGTTCCTCACCACCCTGCAGAAGGGTCAGGTCCGCTCCGGCGTCGTTTCCTCGATCGTCAACTTCGGTGCCTTCGTGGACCTGGGTGGCGTCGACGGTCTCGTCCACGTCTCCGAGCTGTCCTGGAAGCACATCGACCACCCCTCCGAGGTTGTCGAGGTCGGCCAGGAAGTCACCGTCGAGGTTCTCGACGTCGACATGGACCGCGAGCGTGTCTCCCTGTCGCTGAAGGCGACGCAGGAAGACCCGTGGCAGCAGTTCGCCCGGACGCACCAGATCGGTCAGGTCGTCCCGGGTAAGGTCACCAAGCTGGTTCCGTTCGGTGCGTTCGTCCGCGTGGACGAGGGCATCGAGGGTCTGGTCCACATCTCCGAGCTGGCCGAGCGCCACGTGGAGATCCCGGAGCAGGTCGTCCAGGTCAACGACGAGATCTTCGTCAAGGTCATCGACATCGACCTTGAGCGTCGCCGGATCTCGCTGTCGCTGAAGCAGGCCAACGAGTCCTTCGGTGCCGACCCGGCGTCGGTCGAGTTCGACCCGACCCTGTACGGCATGGCCGCGTCTTACGACGACCAGGGGAACTACATCTACCCCGAGGGCTTCGACCCCGAGACCAACGACTGGCTCGAGGGCTTCGACAAGCAGCGCGAAGCCTGGGAGGGCCAGTACGCCGAGGCGCAGACGCGCTTCGAGCAGCACCAGGCCCAGGTCATCAAGAGCCGCGAGGCCGACGAGGCCGCCGCTGCCGAGGGTGCGGCCGCTCCGGCCGCCGCCGGCAGCAGCAGCAGCGCCGGTGCGGGCATCTCGGGTGGTTCGTACTCCTCCGAGGGTGCGGACGAGACCTCCGGCGCCCTGGCGTCGGACGAGGCCCTGGCGGCGCTCCGCGAGAAGCTGGCCGGCGGCCAGAGCTGATCGCAGCAGCGCCACACGCCGCCCGCTCGCGAGCGGTGTGAGCTGAGCTGATGTTCAACGGAAAGGCCCGTCCCCTCAGGGGGGCGGGCCTTGCCGCGTTCCAGGGTGAAGATCGCACGGGTTCCGGCGAATACCGCCAACTGGGGAATGGTGACGGCTCCTTGGGCGTTCTTGGCAGAGAACACGGCGAGGAGGAGTGGTAACGGTGCTTGATCCACAGGGTTTGTACGAATGGGACGCCAAGGGCCTGGCGGTGGCCGACCTGGCACTCGCCCAGGACTCGGCCGGGCTGGTCATGCTCTACCACTTCGAGGGCTACATCGACGCCGGCGAGGCCGGCGAGCAGATCGTCGAGTGGCTGCTCGACACCCTGCCCCACCAGGTCGTGGCCCGGTTCGACGCGGACCGGCTGGTGGACTACCGGGCGCGCCGCCCGCTGCTGACCTTCCAGCGCGACCACTGGGCGGAGTTCGAGGAGCCCCTGCTCGAGGTGCGCCTGGTCCAGGACGCCACCGGCGCGCCCTTCCTGCTGCTGTCCGGCCCCGAGCCGGACGTGGAATGGGAGCGCTTCGCCGTCGCCGTCCGGCAGATCGTCGAACGCCTCGGCGTCCGGCTCTCCGTCAACTTCCACGGCATCCCCATGGGCGTCCCGCACACCCGGCCCGTCGGGATCACCCCGCACGGCAACCGGACCGACCTCATGCCGGGCCACCGCAGCCCCTTCGACGAGGCCCAGGTGCCGGGCAGCGCCGAGTCGCTGCTGGAGTTCCGCCTCGGCCAGGCCGGGCACGACGTGCTGGGCGTCGCCGCCCACGTACCGCACTACGTGGCGCGCTCGCCGTATCCGGACGCCGCGCTGACGGCCCTCGAGGCGATCACCGCCGCGACCGGGCTGGTCCTGCCGGCGGTCGCGCACGCGCTGCGCACCGAGGCGCACCGCACCCAGACGGAGATCGACCGGCAGATCCGCGAGGGCGACGAGGAGCTGGTCAGCCTCGTCCAGGGGCTGGAGCACCAGTACGATGCCGCGGCCGGCGCCGAGACCCGCGGCAACATGATCGCGGAGCCCGCGGAGATCCCCTCGGCGGACGAGATCGGGCGCGAGTTCGAGCGGTTCCTGGCGGAGCGCGAGGGCGAGGGCTGAGGCCCGGTCCGCGGCAGGGGGCTTTACGGGCCCCAGGGCGCGGAGGCTAGTCTGCCGGGCATGTTGAAAGTGGGACTGACAGGCGGAATCGGCGCGGGCAAGAGCGAGGTCTCCCGGCTGCTGGCGGGGTACGGGGCGGTCGTCGTGGACGCCGACCGGATCGCCCGGGAAGTCGTGGAGCCCGGCACGCCCGGGCTCGCGGCCGTCGTGGCGGCCTTCGGCGAGTCCGTGCTGACCGCCTCGGGCGAGCTGGACCGGCCGAGGCTGGGATCGGTGGTGTTCGCCGACCCGGCCAAGCTGCGGATCCTCAACGGGATCGTGCACCCGCTCGTCGGTGCCCGGTCCGCCGAGCTGGAAGCCGCCGCGGGAACCGACGCGATCGTCGTGCACGACGTGCCGCTGCTCGCGGAGAACGGGCTCGCGCCCCTGTACGACCTGGTCGTCGTGGTGGACGCGGCGCCCGGGACCCAGCTGGCCCGGCTCACCGCGCTGCGCGGCATGGACGAGGGGGAGGCGCGCGCCCGGATGGCCGCGCAGGCCACCCGGGAGCAGCGGCTCGCCGTGGCCACCCTCGTGATCGACAACGACGGGCCGCTGGAAGCGCTGGAGCCGCAGGTGCGCAAGGTGTGGGAGGAACTCGCGGCGCGGGCCCAATAGCGCGTGAGCCGTGGGGCGTTGAACGCGCCCGCAGAGGGAAGGAAGAGATCGTGTCCGACACGCCGCCGCAGTTCCCGCCCCCGCCCCCGTCGCCGTCCTCGTCCCCCTCGCCCGAGACGCACGTCATCGACTACCGGGCCGCCGAGCAGCTGCTCGCCGCGCGCGACCCGCGCGGTGCCGTGAAACTCCTCGACTCGGTCATAGCCGCGCACCCGGAGAACACCGCGGCCCGGCTGCTGCGCGCCCGCGCCTTCTTCGCGGCCGCCCAACTGCGCCCGGCGGAGCTGGAGTTCGAGCTCGTGCTGGAGCGGGAGCCGGACAACGCCTTCGCCCACTTCGCGCTGGCCCGCACCCACGAGCGGGCCGGGCGGCCCGACCAGGCCCGCAAGCACTTCCGGCTGGCGGCCGCGCTCGACCCCCGGCCCGACTACCTGGCGGCGGCCCGCTTCGAGGAGTAGGCGCCTCCGCGGATCCCCGGTGATCACCGCTCCCGTCCGGGCGGCTCGTACGGGGGAACGTCCCGGCCGGGCTGGTAGTGCGGGCCCTGGCGGATGTGGCGGATCACGACGACGAGGTCCACGGCCGCGAGCGCGGCGACGGCGGCGCACGCCCCCGCCCAGCCGGGCCGGGCGGCGAACGCGAAGGCCACCGCCCCGGCGCCGGCCCAGAGCAGCCCCCACAGGCTCAGCCAGAACCGCAGCCGCAGCGGGCTGCGGGCATTCACCGGCTCGTTTCCCGTTCGCATGGCCATCGCCTCGACACGCTCGTCCGATCGGCCCGGTCCGTCTCCCCCCCCATGGTCCCACCGGCGGCGCCCCGCGTCAGGGGTTGAGCTTGTTCACGGCCGCGGTCGTGGTCTTCTTGAAGGCCGGTACGGGCGCGTGGGAGAGGTTGCCCATCTGCCCCCAGTTCACGACCGTCACGGTGGAGCCGTCGCGCCCGATCCCGTAGAGGTGCACGCCCGGCTCGGATTCCGGGATCGAGGTGTGCACCCCGTAGACGTGCGCGCCCTCCTCGACGGAGAGCTTCCCGTAGTCCTGCCAGGAGGCCGTCCCGCCGGGGGTGGTCCGCAGCCAGTCGGCGGCGCAGCCGGCCACCTTGCGTTCGAGGGCGGCGGCCAGCTTGGCGGCCGCGCCGGCGGAGGAGGCGCGTACGGAGACCTGGACCGCGCCCGTGTCGAACTCGGTGCCGAAGGTGCGGTGCCAGCTCCCGGCCGCCGGGAGCACGCCGTCCAGGCAGAACGGCGCGGTCTCGGGCAGCCCCTTGGTGACCTCTCCGGTGTACCAGGGCGTGCCCGGCTGCGGGGGCAGGTCGGCGCCGCCGATGAACCCGGGCGCGGTGGCGGCCGCGGCCGTGGTCGAGGCGGTGAGGACGAGGGCGGCGACGGCCGCCGCGGCTGCCGCGAGGACTGCGGTGGTCTGGGTCGTGCGTCGGAACATGGTCGGTTCTCCCCGTGTCGGTCATCGGTGCGGTGCTGTCCGCGAAGAGCCTCTACCCGGCCCGGGGCGTCGGGCGACGGTTTGTGGATGGACCGGGACACTGGAACGGCCGTACGTGCTGTCACCTGGGGGAACACCCCATGCATGGAACGGGGTCGCGGGACGGGGGACAGCGTGGGTGAGGCGGAGAGGTCGGCCGAGGCGGAGTCGTTCGCGCGGGCGATGCGGGAGCTGAAGGACCGTGCCGGGCTGAGCTACGGGGTGCTCGCGCGGCGGCTGCACACGAGTACGTCGACCCTGCACCGGTACTGCAGCGGCGAGGCGGTGCCCGCGGAGTTCGCGGTGGTGGACCGGTTCGCGCGGGCCTGCGGGGCCACTCAGGGGGAGGCGGTGGACCTGCACCGGGCGTGGCTGCTCGCGGATGCCAGGCGCCGGGCGGGGGCGCGGGCGGTGCCGGAGGCTTCCTCGGAGGTGCCGGTGGTGCCGGTGGTGCCGGTCGTGCCCGAGGCGCCCGAGTTACGGGAGGTGCCGGCTGCCTCGGCCGTACGCGAGCCGGGGCGCGGGCGCCGGCGGCTGCCGGCCGGCGCGGCGGTGGCCGTGGGGGCGGCGGCGCTGGCGGCGGGCTTCGCGGCCTGGTTGCTGACGGGGCCGCCGGAGCCGCCGGGCTCTGCGGGCCGGACGGGTCCGGACCCCGGCACGCCCCAGGCGGGGCCGACGGCGACCGCACCCGGTACCGCGCCCGGTACGGCGACCGCACCCGGTACGGAGGCGCCGGCGGAGGCCGCTGCGCCGCTGCGCGCGGCCGTGCGGTCGCACGTGTGGGCGTCCGGCTGCGACCACGCCTACCTCGCCGAGCCGGGCCCCTCGGCGGTGCCCCCGCCGCCGGTGGAGGCGGACGCGCCCGCGTGGGCGACGGCCCGCGGGGCCGTGCACGCGGGCACGCAGATCGTGGAGGTGACCCTGCACGGCACGGGCCGGGACTCCGTGGTCCTACAGGACCTCCAGGTACGGGTGGAGGCGCGGCGGACCCCGCCGCCGTGGAACGTCTACCGGATGTCGCAGGGCTGCGGCGGGGCGCTCACCCCGGCCGGCTTCGAGGTCAACCTGGACGCCCCGCGCCCGCTCGCCCGCCCGGTGGCCGGCAACGACGCCGGGGAGGCCGTCGCCGCCCCCGCCCTCCCGCTGCGGGTCTCGGCCGCCGAACCGGCCGTCCTGCGCGTGCAGACGACCACCACCGGCTGCGACTGCGACTGGTACCTCGACCTGCGCTGGACCTCCTATACCGGTTCCGGCACGCTCCGCGTCGACGCCGGCGGCCGCCCCTGGCGCATCTCGGCGGCGGCCCCGGACCGGCCGGTGTACGGCTTCGCCTACGAACAGGGGCGCTGGGCCCGCTGACCCCCCGGACCGTCCCGGACCGTCCCGGACTCAGGGTGAACGTGCAGGTCAGCCGGATTGTCAGTGCCCCCGCCTAGACTCGGCGGCAGACGGGATCCGTCTGACCGGACGACGGCGAAGGGGGGACGGCATGACGCAGGGGCACGCACCGGCGGCGCCGTCCGCGCTGCTGCGCCATGCCGCCGTGTTCCTGCCCGCCGCCGTTCCCCGCGAGAGCCGCATCGCCTTCTGGGCCCCCGATGGCGACCCCCTGCCCGCGGCGGGGGAGGGCGAAGGCGGCCACGTCGCCGCCCCGGGCCCGCTCACCGTCGTGCGCCCGCACGGCGAGGGGGTCCGCAGCCGGACCGTGCCCGCGCTCACCCTCACCGTGACCGCCGCCCTGCCCCTGCTCGTCCGCGCGGTCCGCAGCCCCGCCGCGCATCCCGCTGCCCGCGCCTGGGGGACCGCGGCCGTCCAGGCGCTCGGCCTCGTGGCGCGGGGCCGCCTGCTGCCGGGCCTGACCCCCGAGGGGATCGACGCCTGGCGGGCCGGACCGCTCGACGCCGGGGACGTCGAGCACCTGCGCGCGGTCGCGGCCGCACTGCCCCACGAGGGGTACGCCACACCGCTGGCCGGCCGCCGCCCGCTCCAGCTGCCCGAACCGGCGGCCCTGGTCCGGGCGTTCCTCGACGCCGTCGCCGACAGCCTGCCCCGCACCCCGGCGGCGCCCTTCGCCGCGGGCCGGCCGTTCGCCGCCCGGGAGCCGCAGCACGTCCCGGGCATGCGGGACTGGGTGGCGCAGGTCGCGTCCGGCGCGGACACCGGAGTCGGGATCTCGCTGCGGCTCGACCTGTCCTCCTTCCGCCTCTTCGACGCGGAGGAGGAGGACGGGGCGGGGCAGGGGGAGGAGATGCGCCGCGCCGGGGCCGCCGTCGTCCAGGTGCACAGCCTCGCCGACCCGACCCTGGTCACGGACGCCTCGATGCTCTGGGCGGGAGCCGCCGCGGCCGGCTTCGGACCCCGCGCCCGGATCGATGCCGTGCTCGCGCTGCGCCGGGCGGCCCGCGTCTGGCCGCCGCTGCTGCGTCTGCTGGACCAGCCGGTCCCCGATGTGCTGGCCCTCTCGGATCCCGAGCTGGAGGACCTGCTCGGCCGCGCCGCGACCCGGCTGGCGGAGGCGGGAGTCCCGGTCCACTGGCCGCGCGACCTGGCCCGTACGCTCACCGCGACCGCGGCCGTGCGGTCCACCGCCCCCGGCTCCGCCACCGACGGCACCGCCTTCTTCGACGCCGATCACCTCTTCGCCTTCTCCTGGGAGCTGGCGCTGGGCGGCGACCGGCTCACCCCGGGGGAGATGGACGCGCTCGCGCAGGCCCACCGCCCCGTGGTGCGGCTGCGCGACCAGTGGGTGCGCGTCGATCCGGAGCTGGTGCGCAAGGCGCGCAAGCGCGAGCTGGGCCTGCTGGACCCGGTGGACGCGCTGGCCGCCGTCCTGTCGGGGACGACCGAGATCGAGGGGGAGCCGGTGGCGGCGGTCCCGGTCGGGGCGCTCGCCGCCCTGCGCGACCGGCTGACCGCGGAGCTGGCCCCGCTGCCCCAGCCGGCCGGGCTCAAGGCCACCCTGCGCGACTACCAGGCCCGCGGTCTGGCCTGGCTGGACCTGATGACCTCGCTCGGCCTCGGCGGCTGCCTCGCCGACGACATGGGGCTGGGCAAGACGGTCACCCTGATCGCCCTGCACCTGCACCGCGACCGCCCCGAGCCGACGCTGGTGGTCTGCCCGGCCTCACTGCTGGGCAACTGGCAGCGGGAGATCGAGAGGTTCGCCCCCGGCACCCCGGTGCGCCGCTTCCACGGCGCGGGCCGCAGCCTGGAGGGACTCGAGGGCGGATTCGTCCTCACCACCTACGGGACGATGCGCGCGGGAGCGGCCCGGCTGGCCGAACAGTCCTGGGGCATGGTCGTCGCCGATGAGGCCCAGCACGTCAAGAACCCGCACTCGGCGACGGCGAAGGCGCTGCGCACGATCCCGTCGCCCGCGCGGGTGGCGCTGACCGGCACCCCGGTGGAGAACAACCTCTCCGAGCTGTGGGCACTCCTCGACTGGACCACGCCGGGCCTGCTCGGTCCGCTGACCGCGTTCCGGGCCCGGCACGCCCGGCCCGTGGAGCACCAGACGGAGGAGGACGGCGGCAACGACGCGGCGGTCGCCCGGCTCGCCGCGCTGGTGCGGCCGTTCCTGCTGCGGCGCAAGAAGTCGGATCCCGGGATCGCGCCCGAGCTGCCGCCGAAGACGGAGACCGACCACCCCGTGTCCCTCACCCGCGAGCAGGTCTCGCTGTACCAGGCCGCGGTCGATGAGGCGATGGCCGTGATCGGCGCGAGCGAGGGCATCGAGCGGCGCGGCATGATCATGAAGCTGCTGGCCTCGCTCAAGCAGATCTGCAACCACCCGGCGCAGTACCTGAAGGAGGAAGAGCCCCGGATCGCGCACCGCTCCGGGAAGCTGGCCCTGCTGGACGAGCTGCTCGACACGATCTTGGCCGAGGGCGGCTCGGTGCTGGTCTTCACGCAGTACGTGACGATGGCCCGCATCATCGAGCGCCATCTGACGGCGCGCGGGATCTCCCACCAACTGCTGCACGGGGGGACGCCGGTGGCCCGCCGCGAGGAGCTCGTGGACCGGTTCCAGGCCGGGGAGTCCCCGGTCTTCCTGCTCTCCTTGAAGGCCGCCGGCACCGGGCTCAACCTGACCCGCGCCGGCCACGTCATCCACTACGACCGCTGGTGGAACCCGGCCGTCGAGGAGCAGGCCACCGACCGCGCCTACCGCATCGGCCAGACCCAGCCCGTCCAGGTCCACCGCATCATCGCCGAAGGCACCGTCGAGGACCGGATCGCCGAGATGCTGGAGGCGAAGCGGGCCCTGGCCGATGCCGTGCTCGGCTCCGGCGAGGCGGCGCTGACCGAGCTGACCGACCGCGAGCTGGCCGACCTCGTCTCCCTGCGCAGGCCCGCGTGATCACCGCGCGGGACGACCGCCGCCGTACCTTCGAAACCGTGCCGCCCGGCTCGGAGGCCGTCAGCTGGTGGGGCCGGGCCTGGGTGTCGGCGCTCGAAACGGTCGCCCGCGACGGAGCCCGGCTGGCCCGCGGGCGGACGTATGCGGCCGAGGGCCACGTCGACGCCGTCACGATCACACCGGGCCGGATCGTGGCCTACGTACGGGGCAGCCGGCCGCGCCCGTACCGCACCGAGCTGTCCCTGCCCGCCTTCGGGGACGCCGAGTGGCGCGAGCTCCTGGAGGCCGTGGCCGCCGATCCGACGGCGCTGGCGGCGCTGCTGGAGCGCGAGGTGCCGGAGTCGCTCGCGGAGACGGTCCTGCCCGGCGCGGGCGAGCTCGTGGCGCAGTGCTCCTGCCCGGACGTCGCCCGCCCGCCGTGCAAGCACGCCGCCGCCCTCTGCTACCGCGCGGCCCGCCTCCTGGACGGCGACCCCTTCGTCCTGCTGCTCCTGCGGGGGCGCGGGGAGCGCGAGCTGCTGGAGGAGCTCACCCGCCGCAACGCCGCCCATGCCGCGCGCGAACAGCCCGACACCACGCCGGACTTCCCCGGTGTGCCGGCCCGCGAAGCGCTCGCCCGTACCGTCCTGCCGCCGCTGCCCGCCCCGGTCGCGGCGCCCGGTGTCGCCGGCGTGCCGCCCGCCTATCCGACCGATCCGGCCGCCCCGGACCCGCTCGCCCTGGACCAGCTCGCCGGGGACGCGGCCGCCCGGGCCCTGGCCCTGCTGACCACCGGCGAGGATCCGATGGCCGGGCTGACCCGCTGGCAGGACGCCGTCCGGCTGGCCTCGGCGCACCACACGGCCGGGCTCACCGGGGCGGCCCGCGCCCTCTACCGGGACCTGGCCCGCGCCACGGGCCGCAGCACGACCGACCTCGCCCGGGGCGCGGCCGCCTGGCGGCAGGGAGGCCTGCCCGCCCTGCTCGTCCTCGAGGAGCCGTGGGACCCGCCGGCCGGCCCGTTCGACCGGGCCCGGCCCGCTCTCCTCGCCGCCGCCCGGGGCCCCTTCCGCCCCGAGCGCAACCGCCTCACGTCCCGGATCCACCAGCTCCGCCTCGGCCGTGACGGCCTCTGGTACGCCTACGAGTCCGGCCCGGACACCGCCGACTGGTGGCCCAAGGGCCGGCCCTCACCGGACCCGATCACGGCCCTGCTGGGGTGAGTTCGGCCGCCCACCGGCGCAGCGCGGCGAAGTCGGGCTCGCGCAGGCCCCTTCCGGGGTGGATGCGCAGGAGCAGGGCCGGTGCGGGGTGGTGGGCGGCGACCCAGTCGCGGTCGAGGGGCGTGATCATGTCGTCGACCCAGGCGAAGGGGCGGCCGGCCGCCCAGTCGACGAGGTGGCGGGTCTTCCAGGAGATCCCGTCGGGATCGCGGGCAAAGAGTTCCGGCCATTCGATGACCGGAAGATCAGCGGGAAGTCCGATGTGCGGGGCGATCATCGTGTTGGCCTCGTGCATCCAGGTGGTGGCCCAGGCGAGTTCGTACGGCAGGGCCAGCAGGCGGGCCCCGTGCGCGGGGTGCAGGCGCACCCGCAGTCCGCGCCGGGCCTTCACGGAATCCGGCACGCGGTAGGACATCCATACGGCCGGCCACATCCGGTGGCCGGTGTATCCGCGCAGGCCCGCGAAGGGGGACCGGAAGGGATTCAGGGGGCCGTCGACGTCGAGGAGGAGCAGGGGACGAGTCATGAAGTAGGGATTACCCAGTACACGATGGAGTGAAATGCCTACCGGCTCTATAACCCGAATGGGGTTACGGCGTTGTTTCCGGTACGGGTTCAACACCCGTGGACTCCTCCGGAAGGCAGGAAAACTGATGCGTCACAGTCGTCGGAATGGCTTGATCGCGGCGGTGGTTGCGGGGGGTGGACTGGCGGTCGCGGGAGTGGGCGGCCTCGCTCACGCCGACGCGGAAGCGGGCGGACGGGCCGAGCGCTCGCCGGGGGTGCTGTCGGGGAACCTGGTGCAACTGCCGGTGCACACCCCGGTCAACGTGTGCGGGAACACCGTGAGCGTCGTCGGCCTGCTCAACTCGGCCGCCGGGAACCGGTGCGCCAACGGGACGCCGGGCGGCAGCCGTTCCGGACATCCCGGATCGCGGCCCTCGCATCCGTCCCCCGATCAGGGGTCCCGGTCCTCGCACCCCTCGAAACCCGGCGCCGGAAACGGTGCGGGGAGCGGCGGGGGAGCGGTGGCGCAGGGGCGCGGAAAGGATTCTCCGGGGCTGCTGTCCGGCAACGGGCTCCAGCTCCCGGTAGAGGTTCCGGTGAACATCAGCGGAAACGCGGTGAGCGTCGTCGGCGTGGGCAACCCCTCCACGGGCAACACCTCCGTCAACGGCGGAACCCCCGGCGAGGAGCCCGTCCTGCCGCCCGTCACCGTGCGGCCCGTCACCCCGCCGGCGCCGCTGGCTCCGCCGCGGGGTCCCGCGGCGCTCGCCCACACCGGGGCCGACGGCGTCGGCTACCTGCTGCCCGGCGGCGGAGCCCTGCTGCTCGGCGGCGTGCTGCTCTACCGCCGCTTCCGGCTCAACTAGCCGCGCGCGAAGCCCGGGCCGGCCGGGAGGGCCGGCAGCCCCCGGTGTTCCCTGTCTCCTATACCCCTCTGACGTCGGTCCGGGGCGAGGGGGTCCGTACGAGGAGCCGCGCGGCCCATCCGTACCTGGCGCTCACCCTGCTCTACGCGGCTCTGCTGCCCGCGCCGACCGGGGTGTACCTGATGTGGCAGAACCCTGCCTCGGCCACCATGCACGCGGCGCACGGGCACGACGGCGGATGGGCCGGCCTGGCCCTGCTCCAGGCGGTCCCGCCGGGGGCCCGCGCGCCGCCGCGTACGCTCGTCCCGTGCCGATCTCCCGCCCCCACCACGTCGCCGTCCTCGTCCTCGAGGGCGCGAAACCCCTCGACGTCGGCATCCCCGCGCAGGTTTTCACGACCCGCGCGAGCATGCCGTACGAGGTACGGGTGTGCGGCGCCGAGCCCGGACTCGTGACCGGTGGTGACGGACTGTCGTACTCCGTCGCCCACGGCCTCGACGCCCTCGAATGGGCCGACACCGTCTTCGTCCCCGGCTACCGGTTCCCGGACCGAGACGACCCGCCGCCCGCCGTCGTCGACGCGCTGGTCGCCGCCCACGACCGGGGTGCGCGGCTCGCGGCCATCTCCACGGGAGCCTTCGCGCTCGCCGCCACCGGCCTGCTCGACGGCAGGCGCGCCACGACGCACTGGCACTACACGCGGGCGCTCGCGGCGAAGTGGCCGCTGATCAGGGTCGACGAGAACGTCCTGTTCGTCGACGAGGGCAGCGTGCTGACATCGGCCGGCGCCGCCTCGGGCATCGACCTGTGCCTGCACGTCCTGCGCACCGACCTCGGCGTGGCCGCGTCGAACCACACGGCCCGGCGGCTGGTCGCGGCCCCCTACCGCAGCGGCGGCCAGGCGCAGTACGTGCCGCGCAGTGTGCCCGAGCCGCTCGGCGAGCGGTTCGCCGCCACCCGCGAATGGGCGCTGCACCGGCTCGGCGAACCCCTGACCCTGGAGGTGCTCGCCCGGCACGCGGCGGTGTCGCCGCGCACGTTCTCGCGGCGCTTCGCCGAGGACACCGGGTACACACCGATGCAGTGGGTGATGCGCGCCCGCATCGACGTGGCCCGCGAGCTGCTGGAGCGTTCGGAGCGGAGCGTCGAGCAGATCGCCGCGGACGTCGGCCTCGGCACCGGCTCGAACCTGCGGCTCCACTTCCAGCACATCCTGCGCACCACGCCGAGCGAGTACCGGCGCACCTTCGCCCGGGGCGAGTGACCCGGGGGCTGGCCCCGGCCCGCAGTCCACGGCCCGCAGTCCAAACGGGGCACAGAACGCGCTCCCGCGGCAGAGTGGCGCGATCCTTGCGGACCGTGGCGATCTCGCCGCTGTCCCCGGAGGCCGCGGCGCGCGAACCTGGTGGCGAACCCAAAGGGACAGGGACAGGGGCACACATCATGACTCGTATCGCCATCAACGGATTCGGCCGCATCGGACGCAACGTGCTGCGCGCGCTGCTCGAACGCGACAGCGACCTCGAGATCGTCGCGGTCAACGACCTCAGCGAGCCGACCACCCTCGCGCGCCTGCTCGCGTACGACACGACGTCCGGCCGGCTCGGCCGTCCGGTGAGCGTGGACGGCGACGTCCTCGTCGTCGACGGCCGCCGCATCAAGGTGCTCGCCGAGCGCGAGCCGGCGCAGCTGCCCTGGGCCGAGCTCGGTGTCGACATCGTGCTCGAGGCGACCGGCCGCTTCACCTCGGCGAAGGCCGCCCGCGCGCACATCGACGCGGGTGCCAAGAAGGTACTGGTCAGCGCGCCGGCGGACGGCGCGGACATCACGCTCGCGTTCGGCGTGAACAGCGACAAGTACGACCCGGCCCTGCACACGATCGTTTCGAACGCCTCGTGCACGACCAACGCGCTCGCCCCGCTGGCCGCGGTGCTGGACGAGCTCGCGGGCATCGAGCACGGCTTCATGACGACGGTGCACGCCTACACGCAGGAGCAGAACCTGCAGGACGGTCCGCACCGCGACCCCCGGCGCGCCCGCGCCGCCGCCGTGAACATCGTGCCGACCACGACCGGCGCCGCCAAGGCGATCGGCCTCGTGCTGCCGAACCTCGAGGGGAAGCTCTCGGGCGACTCGATCCGCGTACCGGTTCCGGTGGGGTCGATCGTCGAGCTCAACACCACCGTCGCCCGCGACGTGACGCGCGAGGACGTGCTGGAGGCGTACCGCAAGGCGGCGCAGGGTCCGCTCGCCGGCGTGCTCGAGTACTCGGACGACCCGCTCGTGTCGTCCGACATCACGGGCAACCCCGCCTCGTCGATCTTCGACTCCGAGCTCACCCGCGTCGAGGGCCGCCACATCAAGGTGGTCGCCTGGTACGACAACGAGTGGGGCTTCTCGAACCGCGTGATCGACACGCTCCAGCTCCTCGCCACCCGCTGACCTCAGGTCGCGGGTCGCGAGCCGACAGCCCCGGGCCGGCGCTCCTCGGAGTGCCTGCCCGGGGCTGCGCCCTTTCCGGTGCCGCGACCCGGGCCGGCGGGCCGCCGGGCATGGGTGACCGTCCGTCAAACTCCGTTGTCAGTGCCTCCCCATAGTGTGGAGACATCACTCGGGGAGCTGCGGAAAAGGAGCAGAACCATGTCTGCCAACAAGATCCAGCACAAGGTGAACCACGTCGCGCTGGTAGTGGACTGTTCGGGTTCCATGCGGCCGCACCAGGATCAACTCGTGCGCGTCGTCGATGAGTTCGTGTCGGGATTGAAGGCCGAATCGGACAAGCTCGGCCACGAGACCCGGATCAGCCTCTACTCCTTCGACCACCGGGTGGAGAACCTGGTCTGGGACATGGACGTGAAGCACCTGCCGTCCATGCGGGGCCTCTACAAGGTCAACAACGGCGCCACGGCCCTCATCGAAGCCTCCTTGAAGTCCCTGGACGACCTGGACCACATCTGGGAGGAGTACGGCGAGCACAGCTTCCTCCAGATCGTGGTGACGGACGGCGAGGAGAACGCCTCCGGCGGCATTCGGCGGCACGACGGCAACCGGGCCGTCCTCGGCCCCTGGCTCGAGCGGATCGCGGCGCGGATGGGCGCGCTTCCGGACCACTGGACCTCCGCGATCCTCGTGCCGAACTCCCTGGCGAAGCGGACCGCCCAGAACTACGGCTTCCCGGCCGGGAACATCGCCATCTGGAACGCGGACTCCCAGGAGGGCGTCGAGGAGGCCATCGGCACCGTCCGTGCCGCCGCCACCAGCTTCCTGCGCGGCCGCGAGAAGGGCGTGCGCGGCACGAAGAACCTGTTCGCGGTCGGCCAGGACCTCTCCGTCGACGAGGTGCGGGCGAACCTCGAACCGGTCCCGGCCGACAAGTACCGGCTCCTGAAGGTCGAGGAGGAGGCCGGGATCCGGTCCTTCGTCGACGCGCACCCGGACGTGACGTACGAGCGCGGATCGTGCTACTACCAGCTCGGCACCCGGGTCCAGGTCCAGCCCGACAAGGAGGTCGTCGTGGTCGAGAGGGACACCGACCGCGCGTACACGGGCGACGCGGCGCGCAGCCTGCTGTTCGGCACGGGCATCCGGGGGACCGTCTCCGTGAAGGCGGGGCACAACCCCGAGCTGGAGGTGTACGTGCAGAGCCGCTCGGTGAACAGGAAGCTCAAGGCGAAGACGCGTCTGCTCATCATGCTCTGACCGCCACGGGGAGACAGGCGTCGAGCCGGACATCGCGCGGTGCCGCCCGACATCGCGCGGCCGTGCCGGCCGCGCGCCGCTGGGTGAACGACGATCGGGAGTGGCTGGCTCGGCTCGGACGTACTGGCCGACCACCTCGGCCCGGAGGCCGGCGGGGCGGTGGCGGACCTGCGCCGGTTCTGGCTGCGCACCCCGCACTCGTACGAGCGGGCTCCGGTACCCGGCGACGGGTGAGCGCGACCGGGCGCCGGCCCGCCTCCTGGGGAGGCGGGCCGGCGGGTTCCCGCGGAGGTCCCGCTGGGGGCGGGTGCGGGTTCGTCAGGGGCAGTTGACCAGGAGGACGGAGATGACGGTGCAGGTGGCGGTCGCGCTGTCGTTGAGCGCGTTGGGGTCGACCGGCGCGGAGACCGTACGGGTGCCGGTGACCGAGATCTGGCCGAGCGAGAGCAGGTGCAGCGGTACGCGGAACGTCTTGCCGGTGCTGGAACCGGCGGCGATCGTGCCGTAGGCGCAGGTCACCGTGGACCCGCTGGTGGTGCACCCGGAGGACAGGCCGTTCGCGGAGGCGCCCGGCGGGAGGCTCGCGGTGAGCGTGGCCGAAGTGACCGTGCCGGGCCCGGTGTTGCGGGCGGTGAGGGTGTAGGTGATGTACGGGACCAGGAGGCTCAGCCCCGGCTGCGCGGTCAGGTCGACGTCGATGTCGGCGGGCGGGAGCTGGTAGGTGTACCGGCCCGCCGCGGCCACGGCGCTGGTGCCGCCGGGCGTGGTGACCTGGACGTCCACGGGGCCCGCGGCGTGTGCGGGTGCGGTGGCGGTGCACGTGGTGGCGGTGCACGACAGGCCGGTGGCCGGACTGCCGGGGCCGAAGGTCAGCGCGGTGGCGCCGCTCAGGCCGGTGCCGCCCACCGTGACCACGGTGCCGCCGTCCGTCGTGCCGGTGGACGGGCTGATCGAGGTCACCGCGGGTACCGGAATGTAGGCGAACCGGCCCGCGGGGGACGGGGTGCTGGTGCCGCCCGAGGTGGTGGCCTGTACGTCGACGGTCCCGGAGCCCGCCGGTGAGGTCGCGGTGCACGACGTCGCGGTGCAGGTGACGCCGGTGGCGGGGTTGCCGGGGCCGAAGGTGAGGGCGGCGCCCGCCAGATCGGTGCCGGTGACCGTCACCGCCGTGCCGCCGCCCGCGAGTCCGGTGTCCGGGCTGACGGAGGTGACCGTGGGCGCGTTCCGGTTGAAGACGAACACGATGCGGCCGTCTCCGGCGTTGGCCCCTTCGGTCAGGGTGACGGACGAGCCGGGAACCGTTCCGGAGACCAGGCTGGATCCGCCGCCCCCGCCTCCGCCGCCACCCCCGGTGGCGCCGTGTCTTCCGCCGGCTCCGCCGCGGCCGCCGCCGCCGTACCCGGCCCCGCCGCGGCCGCCGGCGCCCGTCGGGCTGAACACGCCCTGGCCGGCGCTGCCGCCGGCGCCGTTCGGGTAGGCGCCCGGGGAGCCGTTCGGGCCCTCGTTGTCCGCGCCGGGCCCGCCGAGGCCCGCCGCGCCGCCGGCGAACTGGGTGCCCGGGCCGCCGCCCGTGCCGCCCTGCGCGTCGGGGAGCAGCCCGTTGCCGTCGGTGCCCGCGCTGCCGCTGTTGCCGCCGGCCGCCCCTTGGTAGGCGGGGGAGCCGATGCCCGGTCCGCCCGCCCCGCCGCCCGAACCGGCGGTCAGCAGGGGAGTGTTGACGGCCGTGGTCAGCGCCACCAGCGCGCCGCCGGAGCCGGGTACGCCGAACTGCGGGCTCGGGGCGCCGTTGGCGCCGCGCTTGCCGACGGTGACGTCGAACGTCTGCCCGGGCGTGACGGGGACGGTCGCGACCAGGTGTGCGCCCTTGCCGCCCGGAGTGCCGTCGCCGGCGTTCCCGCCGCCGGCGCCGTCGAGGGTCACCACACCGCTGGAGACGCTGTCGGGCACGGTGATGCTTCCGGTGCCGCCCGCGGAGCAGGTGATCGTGGTGGTGGAGCCCGTCACGACGGGGGCCGCGCACACCCCGTCCGCCGACGCCGGTCCCGCCACGACCGTCAGGCCGCCCGCGGCCAGCGCGGACGACGCGGCCACCGCCAGCAGCCGGTGCCGCCACCGGGCCCCCGGTGCGTGTAACACAGCAGTCGAAGACATCGAAGTCTCCCCCTCTCGCCTCCGCCCGGCAGCGGCTGGAGGCGAAGACTCCTGGGAAGCCGCGGCAGGACGCTTCCGTACGACGAACCGGAGCGCCCGTCGCGTACGCCGGTGCCGGTCGCCGGCATCCCGGGACCCGGCGGAAGGCCGACGGACCGGTGATACCGGCGGAAGCATCGCAGCGGCCGCCGGGTGGCGATGGCCGAATGACGGATCGTCGTGCCGAACATGCCGTAAAACGCCAAATCGGCGACCGTACTCGTACGAATGTCCGAGCGGAATCGAGCCGCGGGCTGTGCCGGGCCGGCGAGCCGCCGGGCCGACCGGTCCGTCCACCGGGCCGACCGCCACCCGTTCCGCGCCTCCCTCGCCGCGAGTTCTCCGTTCACCTCCGCGTAGGGCCTCGCGGGCGCTCGCGCACGAGACGTGCGCTTCGCGGAGTCGGCGTACGTTGGAAAGGGGCGACGACAGGCTGCTGGCCGCTACAGGAGGGTCGGATCCATGGCGCACACAGCTGATGCCCGCGCGACGAGCAGGATGGCGCAGTTCCTGGAAAGCCCGTTCGCGGGACTGTCCCCCTGGATCGTCTTCGCCCTCGTCGTGGGGCCCGGACGCTTCGAGTGGTCCGTCGCACTGGCCCTCGCCATCTCTGTCTGCCTCGTCATCGGCGGCCGCCTGATGAACCCCGGTTCCTCCCTGAAGATCCTGGAGCTCTGCGACGTCGTGTTCTTCAGCGTCCTGACGGTCGTCGGGATCTTCGCGAGCGAGGGCACGCGGCGCTGGTTGGAGACGTACGCGGGCGAGGTCTCCAACCTCGCCCTGGTGGCCATCGCGTTCGGCTCCATGCTGGTCAGGGTGCCCTTCACCCTCCAGTACGCCCGCGAGCAGGTCGACCGGCAGTTCTGGGACACGCCCGCGTTCAAGCGGACGAATTACACGATCACCGGGGTCTGGGGGCTGGCCTTTCTGATCAATGCCGTCGCGGGGGCGTACGGCGACCTCGTGCTGCGCAACCCGAACAACATCTGGACGGGGTGGATCATCCAGGTCCTCACCATCATCGGGGCCCTGCGCTTCACCCAGTGGTACCCGGACGTCGTCCGCGCCCGGGCCCGCGCGGGGGAGCCCGCACCGCCCCTGTCCTCGATGCTGCTGCCCATGGCCGGGCTCCTGGTGCCGATCGGCATCGCCGTACTGGTCTTCGACGGCCATCTGTGGTGGCTGGGCGTCGCGCTGATCGTCGTCGGCGGCTGGCTGACCAGGGCGCTCAAGAGCCAGGTCCGCCCGGAGGGCAGCCCGGACCCCCGACCGCGCCGCGAGCGCCGGGCACGACGCTGAGGCCGGCCCGGTGGACCTTTCTGGTCACAGCACTAGGTGGCCGGTTCGAGGAGGTGGGGGCCGTTGTTGCGGACGCTGTTGACCGCGGTCGAGACGGCGGTCACCGTGAGGCGGCCGTCGCCGGGGGTGTGGAGGAGGGCGCGGAGGCCGGCCGTGTCCTCGTGGGAGGGGTCGAGCCAGGCCTCGTAGTCGCCGGGATCGAGGGCGAGCGGCATCCTGGGGTGGATCCTGCCCGCCGCGTCGGTGGCTTCCGTGGTGATGATCGTGGCCGTGGTGAGCCAGGCGTCCGGATCGTCCCCGTCGGCGACGGCCGGGTCGCGCCAGAACTCGTAGAGCCCGGCCATCGCCATGACGGAGCCGGCCTCGGGCCGGATGAAGTACGGCTGCTTGTACGCCTTCGCGGACGCGGTGGCGGGCACGGCCACCCACTCGTAGAAGCCGTCCGCGGGCAGCAGGCACCGGCGTTTGGCCAGGGCGCGCCGGAAGGCCGGCTTCTCGTGGACGGTCTCCACCCGCGCGTTGATCATGCGTGATCCCACCGCCGGGTCCTTGGCCCAGGACGGCACCAGGCCCCACCGCACCGGGCGCAGCCGCCGCTGGACCTCGCCGGTGTCCCGGGCGGCGCGTTCCAGGACGGCCCAAACGTCGTCGGTGGGAGCCACGTTCCACGAGGGCCCGACGCCCCGATCGGGGCGGTCGGGGGCGAGCTGGGCGTCGAAGAGGCCCGCGAGGTCCTGCGGGGCCCGGGAGGAGGCGTATCTGCCGCACATGCCTCCACTGTCCCACCTTCCCCCGCCGGGCCGGGACGAGCGCGCCGGGACGAGCGCGCCGGTACGCGCCCGTTCCGGCGCGGTGTCCTACACGGGACGCGCCCGGCTGGAGACGGTGACCTGGTCGACCCGCATCGCGTGGCCCGGCTCGGTTTCCGGGCCCGGGCTCGCGCCGTCGGCCAGCGGCAGGCTGCCGCCGATGGCCACGTTGAGGATCAGGAACAGTCCGTGGTCCACCGCCCGCTTCCAGGTCTCCGGGTCCATCCGGGAGGCGGCCACCCGGTGGTGCACGCGGCCGTCCAGGTACCAGCGCACCTCCTCGGCCCCGGGGGCGAGGTCGACCTCGACGGCGTACGAGCGGAACCCCGCACGGCAGCCGTCGCAGGGCTGGGGGCCCGAGGTCAGACCGGCCGGCTCCTGGCACGGGCCGCCCTGCAGGATCCCGCAGTGCATGGTCGCGAAGACGCTGTCCCGCCCGTTGACGGACTCCATGACGTCGAGTTCACCGATGCCCGGCCAGCCCGTGTACCCGTCGCGCAGCGGTGCCCCGAGGGTCCAGAACGCCGGCCAGTAGCCCGCCGCCTTCGCCCCGGTCACGTCGGGCAGGGCGATCGAGGCCTCGATGCGCAGCGTCCCGCCGGGGGGCGGGGCGAAGTCCGAGCGCCTGGTCTCGATCCGGCCCGAACTCCACTGCCCGTCCTTACGGGTGGGGACGATCTCCAGCGCGCCCTTGCCGTCGAGGCGGACGTTGTCGGTCGAGTCGGTCATGGTCTCGATCTCGCCGGTGCCCCACTGGGGTGCGGGGCACCCCGGATAGCAGGTCCCGGTGTCGTACACCCAGTGCGCGGCCGAGGGGCGGCTGCCCGAGGGGCCGTCGAAGTCGTCCCGCAGCAGCTGGGTCCACCCCGCCGCCCCGGGCGTGGCGGACGCGGTCAGGGCGGGCAGCGCCCCGGACTCCGTGAACAGCCGCTCGAGGCGGGGGGTCAGGACGACGGCCGCGACATTGGTCAGGTGGGAGTCGTCCCGGTAGAGCAGGATGCGGTCCAGGACGGCCGGGCAGGTCGGCCCGTCACCCGGGCACAGCACCTGGTTCACACTGACCCCGAGTACGCCGGGCAGCGCGCCGGAGGCGATCCGCCGGGCCAGCGGATCGGGCTGCTGGGCGCCCGTACGGCTGAACGCGCAGGCGCCGGGTGTGCCGGGGCTGCCGGAGACGCAGGCGGGGACGTCCGTGCCGGGCGCGGGGGTGTCCTCGATGTAGACGATCGGCGCGCCGATCGCCCGCAGCGGCTCGAGGGTCTTGTCCCAGGCCTCGGCCAGCAGCCCGGCATCGGAGGTGTAGCGGTTGAGCGAGGAGATCACGATGAGGCGGGGCTTCGGCTGCTGCCGCAGCCGCTCCAGGGTATCGGCCCGCCAGGTGTCGCACTCCCGGTAGGCGCGGCCGAGCTGCGGGTTGTCGACGGCCAGGTGCGGCAGCGGGCAGCCCTGCTTGACGAACTCCTGCAGGGCCCAGCCCCGTTGCGAGGCCATGGCCAGCACCGAGGAGAACCACTGGCCGGCGTGCGAGTCGCCGAGCAGGACGATCCGGTCCGGGCTGTCCACCGCGCCGAACAGGCAGTCGGGGCTGCGGGTCACGGCCGGGGCCACCTCGCAGGCCCCGTCCGGCGGGAAGTCCTTGCGGGCCTGGGCGGGGCCGGGGACCACGGGTCCGTCCCCGAGCGGAGTCCCGGCGGTCCGGGCGAGCAGGTGGGGGCCGGAGGCGGCGCCCGGGGGCAGGCCGTTCACCTCGACCGGTGTGGCCGGACCCAGCAGGTTCAGTGTCGTGGTGCCCACGACGAGTGCGAGCACGATGGGCAGCACGATGGCCGTGATGCCCACCGACAGCCCGCGGCGCGGGAGTTCGGAGACCGTCCGGCTGCGGCGCAGCGGCTGCTCGACCCAGCGCATGGTCGCGTAGGCCGGCAGTGCGGCCGCCAGCGTGAGCGCGGTCTTCACCGGCCAGCCCTGGCTGCCGAACCGGGCCTCGGCGAGGACGAGCACCGGCCAGTGCCACAGGTACAGGTTGTAGGAGAGCCGCCCCACCGCCCGGGGCGCCCGGCCCGCGAGCAGCCGGCCGACCCCGTGGGAGCCCATCGCGTTGCGCTCGCCCCGGCCGGGTATCGCGGCGAGGATGACGGCAGCGGTGCCCAGGGTCGGCACGAGGGCCGCGTAGCCGGGGTAGGGCGTGGAGGTGTCGTACGAAACGGCGCACCAGACGATCGCGGCGCCCCCGGCCCAGCCGCACAGCAGCCGCAGCGGCCGCGGGCCGCGCATGAGGTGCCAGGGGAGCAGGGCGAGCAGGGCGCCGACGCCGAACTGCCAGACCCGCGAGGGCGTCGCGAGGTAGGCGAGCGAGGCGGAGTGGTCCGTCCAGTGCAGGGACAGCGCGAACGAGAGGAGGACCAGCGGCGCGGTGGCGAGGGCCACGGCGGAGCGCACGGCGCGACCGCGGCGTACCGCCCGGGCCGCGGCGAGCACGATCAGGGCGAGCAGCGGCGCCCAGAGGAGGTAGAACTGCTCCTCGACGGCGAGGGACCAGAAGTGCAGCAGGGGGCTCTGGTCGTGTCCGGCGGCCAGGTAGTCGGTCTGCTGGGCGATGAACCGCCAGTTGGCGGCGGAGAGCGCCGCGGCGGCTACGTCGTTCTCCAGGTCCGCGCGGCGCAGCGGGACGGTCAGCCAGGCCCCGGCCAGGGCCACCGCGCCGAGGACGACGGCGGCGGACGGCAGGAGCCTGCGCGCGCGCCGGGAGAAGAAGTCCAGGAGCCGGATCCGGCCGGTGGTGACCGCCTCCCGGACGAGGAGGCCGGTGATGAGGTAGCCGGAGACGACGAAGAAGACGTCCACGCCGACGAAGCCGCCCGCGAGGCCGGGGATCCCGGCGTGGAAGGCGAGTACCGCGAGGACGGCGACGGCGCGCAGTCCCTCGATGTCGGGCCGGAACGCGGACCGGTGCGGGCTGGGCCCGGACTCGCCGCCGGAGGGCGACGGGGACGCCGGGGGTCCGGGCGGCGGGGTGGAGGCGGACCGGCGGTCGCTGCGCGCGCCGGGTGCCATGGGGAACGGCATGGTGGTGAAGCCTTTCAACTCAGCCAGGGAAGCATCGGGTTGACCCACCCGGATGCCAGCAGGCCGGTGAGCAGGAGGACCGCCGAAGCGGCGAGGGTCTCGGGCCAGCGCCGGGGCAGCAGACCGGTGCCCGGGCGCGCGAAGGCCCGTACGGGGCTGCGCCGGCGGGCGGCGCCCGCAACCGGGGCGGTGCCTTCGGTGGTGCTTCGGGCGGCGGCCGTCTTCGCGCGCCCGGGGGCGGGCGCCGGGCGCAGCTCGGTGATGAGGTCGCGGATCAGCGGGCCGTTGATCTGGCACTGCACGAAGAAGTAGAGGAGCAGGCCCCAGTTGGGCTCCCAGCCGTTGCGGGCCACGGCCAGAGCGAGGCCCGCGCCGGCCGCGCCGTTGGAGAGGACGAGCCAGAGCAGGGACACGCCCACCACCCGGCGGGCCATCCCGCCGGAGGAGCCGGAGCTCCGGGTGCCGGTGGGAACCCAGTCGGCGCTGCGGCCGCGCAGGGTGTGCAGGAAGGCGGTGGCGGCGGCGACGCTGGTCAGGACGTTCGCCCGGATCACCTCGATCCGCCAGCGGGTCCGGCTGATCCGGGGCAGCAGCACGTGCCACAGCCACAGCGGGGCGAGCAGCGGCAGGACGTGCCAGGGCCGGATGTCGTCCGGGTACCAGAACATCAGCACCAGGGGCGGCAGCGGGGCCGCGAAGGTGTTCACGGCGGCGGCCAGGTAGCCGACGACGCCCTCGTAGAAGCACAGGCGCATCCGCCAGGGCGCGCCCATGCGCCGCAGGACGGGGGTGCCGATCAGGTGCAGGTTGCCCATCGCCCACCGGTACTGCTGGTTGACGAAGGACGTGACCCGGTCGGGGGAGGTGCCCTTGGCGACGAGCACCGGTACGTACAGGGTGCGGAACCCCTGTTCGTGCAGGGCGAGGCCGGTGTACAGGTCCTCGCTGTGGTCGAGGCGGGCGAAGCCGCCGGCCAGGTCGATGGCGCTGCGCCGGTAAACGGCGTTGCTGCCGCAGCAGATGGCGGCGTCGCTCGCGTCCCGGGAGGGCTGGATCCAGCGGAAGAACCACTCCTGGGCGGAGCCCGCGGCGCGCTGGATCCAGTCCATGGTCTCGTCGGTGTCGAAGCACTGCGGGCTCTGCACGATGCCGACCGCGGGGTCGGCCAGGTACGGGACGAGGTGGTGCAGGAAGTCCGCCCTGGGGGCGAAGTCGGCGTCGAGGATGGCGATGAACTCGGCGCCGCTCAGGGTCAGCGCGTGGTTGAGGTTGCCGGCCTTCTTCAGGTGTCCGCGGTCCGGGCGCACGACGTACTCGTAGCCGTACGAGGCGGCCAGCGCGGCGACTTCGGGACGGTCGGCGTCGTCCAGGACCCACGTGGTCAGCGCGCCGGGCCAGTCGACGGCCGCGACGGCGCGGTAGGCGTTCTCCAGGACCGGGAGCGGTTCGCCGCAGGTGGGCAAGTACAGGTCCACGCTGGGCAGTCGGGCGGGCTGCCAGGCGTGGACGAGCACCTCGTGCGAGGGCCGGGTCAGCCGGCGCTGGCGCAGGCTGTTCACCGAGGAGAGGGCGAGGGCGACGACGTTGAGCCCGAGGACGGCGAGGAAGGCCCACAGGGCCGGGGTGCGCAGCGCGAACGTGAACATGGTCGCGGCGGTGAAGACGAAGGCGAGCGAGGTGCTGATGAGGACCCAGCGTCGTTGCGGGCCGAAGTACCAGTAGAGCTCTTCGTCGGAAGGAGGTTGCGGAAGATGAGACAAGGTCATAAAGCCCCCCACGGCTGTTTTTATCCGCCCGTTTCAGGTGGCCAGCATAGCGTCAAAGGTATAGACCAATTGTTGCGAGAGGGCCAACAGTGCGAATCGGCCATGTGTTTGGCGCGTCTGAGGTGGTCCAGACCTCTGCGGTGTCCA
This sequence comes from Streptomyces sp. ICC1, assembly GCF_003287935.1. GTDB lineage: Bacteria > Actinomycetota > Actinomycetes > Streptomycetales > Streptomycetaceae > Streptomyces > Streptomyces tritrimontium. The sequence continues at coordinate 5,690,148 of NZ_CP030287.1, read as the reverse complement.
TTCGACCGGCCGCACCTCATCGCTCGGGGAAGGTGCAGGTCACGCGGGGGTGAACAGACCTGAAAGACTTGCGCGACCCGGCTGTTTCGTTCGTCACGGGCTGGGGAGGATGTGCCTGCGGTCGGGTGCGGGTCGCGTGCTCGGCGTCGTGAAACGAGGGGTTGGGCATGGCTCAGGGGACTGTGAAGTGGTTCAACGGCGAGAAGGGCTTCGGCTTCATCTCCCCGGACGGGGGCGGCGCCGACGTCTTCGTGCACTTCAGCGCGATCCAGGGATCCGGGTTCCGGAACCTGGAGGAGAACCAGCGCGTGGAGTTCGAGATCACCCAGGGGCAGCGCGGTCCGCAGGCCGACCAGGTGCGGGCCCTCTAGGCCGTCTCTTTCGGATCTTGTCGGCCGAGCCCGCGGCGTCTGGTGCCGTGCCTGGCAAGGCGGAGGGGCGCTGCGTGTACTGGACGTACTCGGGCGTCCCGACAACGCGGCCAGGCGCGGTGCCGGGCGTCGCGGGCCCGGCAAGATCCGAAAGAGACGGCCTAGACCCGGGCGAAGTGCGGTAGTTGTCCACGGTGGACGTGGTACGGGAGTCGGCCGGGGCCGGCCGGGTCGTCCTGTTCGAGGAGCCGGCGCGGGACGGCGCGCAGGCGAAGACCTTGATGAGCGTCGGCTTCCGGGTCCGGCTCGCCCGTGAGCAGGGCGCGGTGTTCGGGGCCGACGGCCCCCGGCGCGTGGTCTTCGCCGCGGGCTTCCCCTCCGTGTGCGGGCGGGAGTTCGAGGTGACCCGGCAAGTCGCCCTGGAGGCGCAGGAGTCGGTGAGCCCGTCCGTGATCTGCCGGGCCAAGCCGCAGGATGCACGGCTCGCGCTGAGCGCCGTCCGCGGTGCCGCGCACGGCCCGATCATGGTCATCGTGGCCGCTTCGGAAGCCACCGCCCGCGCCTTGGTGCACAGCGACGCCCGCACGGCCCTGGACCGGGGCCTGGACGTGGTCAAGGATCCCGTGGACCGCGCGGACGGCACGGCCGTGGACGTCTGCCTGGTGGACACCCCGCGCGCGGACCACGCCCTGGTCGCCGAGTGCGCCGGCAGGATGACGGCGCAGGGGGCGGCCGCGATCGTCCTGGCCGACACCGTCGGCGACCTGCTGCCCGGCCAGACCCGGGACCTCTTCCGGCGGGTCGCCACCGGCGCCGGACCGCAGACGGTCCTGGTCTCGCACCTCCACAACGACCTCGGCCTGGCCGACACCCTGGCCGCACTCGAGACCGGGGCGCGGGTCGCGGCCTGTTCGTGGCTGGGCATGGCCGAGCGCAGCGGAATGGTCGCCACCGAGCAACTGCTCTTCCTGCCCTACGACCCCGAGCGGCTCCTGGGCCTCGCGCCGACCGTGGTGCTGCCCCACCTCGCCGGCCGGCGCGTACTGCGCGCGCTCGCCGAGCGGCTGGGCCACCGGCTGGATCCGGACCAGACCCTACGTCGTCACCGCCACCAACCCCGGGGCCGTCAACGCGGTCAAGGGACGCCCCACCGGTCAGGAGGTCGCCCTGTGGGTCCATGACGACGCCGTCTGGAGCGACCTCGGCCCGGAACTCGACCTGGAACCGGCCGCCCTGCGGACCGCGTTCACCCTGCTGCGCGAAGAACTGGTCACGCTGCTGGTGCCCGTCCGCGCCGGCATCCGCCCGTCGCCCTGGACCGCTCCCGCCCTGCGCGACCCCGCCGCCCCCCACGCGGCCACCACCATGCTGCGCATCGGCCCCGGCGGCGAGCTGGCCCACGTCCGCCACGGAGCCCAGGACCAGGGGTACGGCCCCGACCCGGACGCCTACCTGGCACACCTGCGCGCGCCGGCCGCCGGCCGCTGACACCGGGCGGGCCCCCTGCCCTCCCGTTCGGAGTGACGGCGAGGTGGGACAGCGCCTTCACTCTCCGTGATGCCCACAGGCCGGAGCCGGGCCCAAGGGCCCGGCCGAGGTGACTTCCGGCGACTCGATGATCGATCAAAGCGGGTGTCTCATGGAGGGGACGGCGACGGAGCCGCCGCAGCCGGAGGTGCTCGGACATGGTCGGCAAGGTTCAGGAGAAGCACGGCTACTGCACGCTGTGCAAGTCGCGGTGCGGTGCGGTGTTCACCATCGAGGACGGCCGGCTGACCGGCGTCCGCCCCGATCCCGCCCATCCCACCGGCGCCGCCATGTGCCCCAAGGGCCGGTCGGCCCCGGAGCTCGCGCACAGCACGGCCCGGCTCACCACGCCGCTGCGCCGAACCCGCCCCAAGTCCGACCCGGACCCGGGCTGGGAGGCCATCTCCTGGGCCGAGGCCATGGACGAGATCGCCTCGAAGACCGCCGCGATCGCGGCCGAGAGCGGCCCCGAGGCCGTCGCCTTCGGCGTCGCGACTCCGTCGGGCACCTCGGTCTCCGACGCCACCGAGTGGATCGAGCGGTTCGTCCGCCTCTTCGGCAGCCCGAACACCGTCTACAGCGCCGAGATCTGCAACTGGCACAAGGACGTCGCGCACGCCTTCACCTTCGGCTCCCCGATACCCCCGCCCGACTACGCGCACACCGACCTGGCCCTGCTGTGGGGCTTCAACCCGGCCAAGACCTGGCTGGCGCAGTCCGCCGCAGCCTCCGCGGCCCACGCGAACGGCATGAAGCTCGCCGTCGTCGACCCCCGCCGCTCCACCAGCGCGCTCTCCGCCGACCACTGGCTGCGCGTACGGCCCGGCACCGACGCCGCCCTCGCCCTCGGCCTCGCGCACCTCCTCATCGAGACCGGCGGCTACGACAGCGCCTTCGTCCGCGCCTGGACCAACGCCCCGCTCCTCGTGCGCGCCGACACCGGCCGCTTCCTGCGGGCCGGCGAACTGCCCGGCGGCGGACAGGGCTTCGTCGTCATGGACGAGACCGCCGGGCGGCCCGAGGCGTACGACACCGCCCGCGCCGCCGTCGCCCCCGAGCGCTTCGCCCTGCGCGGGACCTTCGGCGTCGACACCGCCACCGGACCCGTCGAGTGCGCGCCCGCCTTCGAGCGGTACGCGCGGGCCTGCGCCGAGTGGACACCGGACCGGGTCGCGGCCACCACTTGGATCCCCGAGCGCGAGATCCGGGCGCTGGCGGCGGAGCTGGCCGCCGCCGACGTGGTCACCTACTACGGCTGGACCGGGGTCGGGCAGTCCGCCAACGCGACCCAGACCGAGCGGGCCCTCGCCACGCTCTACGCGCTGACCGGCTCCTACGACTCCCGCGGCGGAAACCACGTGGCGCCCCCGCCCCCGTACCACCCCGCCGCACCCTTCTCCCTCGTCGACCCCGTCCAGCGGGCCAAGGCCCTCGGCCTGGACAAGTATCCGCTCGGTCCCCCCGCCTCCGGCTACATCAACGCCGGCGACCTGTGCACCGCCATCGAGACCGGCAGCCCCTACCCGGTGCGCGCCCTGATCGGCTTCGGCTCCAACCTGGTCGTCGCCCAGCCCGGCTCCGACCGCACCGCGGCCGCCCTGCGCCGGCTGGACTTCCAGGTCCACCTCGACCTCTTCCACAACCCCACCAGCGCGAGCGCCGACATCGTCCTGCCCGTCAACAGCGCCTACGAGCACGAGGCCCTGCGCTTCGGCTTCGAGATCAGCCACCGCGCCCAGGAACACGTCCAGCTGCGGCCCCGGATGATCGAACCCCAGGGCGACTCCCGCTCCGACACCGAGATCGTCTTCGACCTGGCCTGCCGGCTCGGCCTGGGCGCGCAGTTCTTCGACGGCGACGTGGAAGCCGCCTGGAACTGGCAGTTGGCACCGCTCGGCCTGACCGTCGCCGGCCTGCGCGAGCAGCAGGGCGGCGTACGGGCCCCGCGCGAGCTCGCGTACCGCAAGTACGCCGAGCCGACCGGCGGGGACGGCGCCGTACGGGGCTTCGGCACGCCCACCGGACGCGTCGAGCTCTACTCCGAACGACTCCTGGAGCACGGCTATCCGCCGGTCCCCGAACACGTCGCCCCGGCGCCCGTGGACGAGGCCTTCCCCCTGGTGCTGACCTGCGCCAAGCACGGCTACTTCGTCCACAGCCAGCAGCGCTCCCTCACCTCGCTGCGCCGCCGCGCCCCCGACCCGTCCGTCGACATCCATCCCCGGGCCGCGCCGGCCCGGGGCTGGACGTCGACGGACGGGTCGCGGGCGCGGCGGCGCAGCGGGGTGAGGGAGCGCTGCTGGCTGTGGACGAAGCAGCCGTGCTTGGCGCAGGTCCGCACCAGGGGGCAGGCCTCGTCCACGTGCGCCGGGGCGACGTGTTCGGGGACCGGCGGGTAGCCGTGCCCCGGGCGTCGTCCGGCGTAGAGCTCGCTCCGTCCGGTGGGCGTGCCGACACCCCGTACGGCGCCGTCCCCGCCGCTATCGAGGGCACCGACGTGAAGGCCAAGCGCTGCCTGGTCGTCGAGGACACCTCGACCACCGGCGGTTCCCCGCTGACCGCCGTCGCAGCGGTCCGCCACGCCGGCGGCGAGGTCGTCCCGGCCGCGACGATCGTCGACCCGAGGCTGCCGCCCGCAACCCGGCAGGGCCTAAGCCCTGCCGGTGCGGGTGGTCAGCACCCGGCCCAGGTCCAGCACGCTCAGGCCGAACATCACGACGCCCAGGGGGACATGGAGCGTGGGCATGTGCGCGATGCCCAGCACCACCTGGACCGAGGCGAGGACGAGGAAGCCGGACGCGTACAGGATCGGACGGGGCGAGCCGCCGCCCGGACGCCAGGCCAGGACCGCGGCGAGCACGTAGAGCATCGTCGCGCCGTACATGACGCGGGCCCCGACGCCGTGCAGGGTCTCGCCGTACGACGAGGACAGCAGCAGCCCGGCGGTCGTCGCCTGGAAGAAGATGGCCAAGGTCTGCAGAGCTATCGCGACCTGCGGGAACGTGAGTCGGCCCGGTGCTGCCGTCGTCTGCGTGGCCATGGTGCGGCCCCCCTGTTCTGCCTCGCGGCGGTGGATCGTCAGTGTCTCGACAGTCCGACGACGCGGGCCCGCGAAATGTGAGGTGGGGCGCGGAAATCCGTCGGCGGCCTACCGCGGGAGTCCGTCCGGGCCGCCTCCGGGAAGGCGGCCCGACGGGGCCGGGGGCGGCGTCGGGTCCACGGGGAAGAGGGCCAGGGCGCCCGTGATCTCCAGGAGGCGGAGCAGCTGGGGGCCGGGGGCCGCCAGCCGGATCGCGGTGCCGGCCTCCTGCGCCGCGCGGCGGGCGGTGAGGAGCGCGTTGAGGGCGGACGAGTCGCAGAAGGTGAGGCGGCTGCAGTCGACCACCACCGCCTTGGCCGGCGAGGCGGGGGCGTTCACGTCTGCGTGGGTCTGCGCCTGGGCGAGGGCGAGGGCTTCGGTGAGGGCGAGCAGCAGGGCGGAGGCGGTCTCGATGTCCATCTCGCCGACGGGCCTGACCGCGACGGCGCGGTCCAGTACCTCCACGGCGATGTCCTTGCCGCCGGCCTCGCGGGCAGGGCGTTCGACCACGGTGGATCACTCCTTGGTTCTACGGGTCAAGGCCTGGGGGCGTTGCGGCGAGCCGGGCGGTCCGCTGCCCGCGCACGCGGATACGAGTCATGTTCACGATCGATTAGCTCCTCGTCAAACACGCGAAAATCTATCGCGGCTGGAGTAGACATTCACGTGCAGCGTGACTATGGTTTGTCTCGTAACCGAGATCTACACGCAGTACGCAGAGCGGTGCGGTGGCGGAGCTCCGAAGCCAGGTTTGTGCATGACGGCGACGGGACTGGCGACCGGACCGGGCGGCCCGCAGTGATCAGGGGCCGCCGCGAGCAGCACCCAGCAAGGCAGTACCCAGCACGTCAGCAAGTGATCGTTTCAGAGGGAAGAACGGAGGAGTTGAGCGCCATCAGGATCGCCCGGGTCGAAACACCGAGCCCGGGTACCGCAGGACATCGATGGTGAGGTGGTCTCCGGTCAAGCAACCGCGATCCCCGCGCCCCCGGCAGATTTCTGGCCGGGCCCGCGGAAAACAGAAAGTCGGCGCAGCACTGGGCCGGCAGATGGTGTAGCAGTTCCTTCGGGGCCCTGGTGCCGTTCGGCGCCAGGGCCCCTCCACGCGTTCCCTAGAGAGGTGCGATGACAGCAGACGACTCGTTCGACCGTCTCGACGACGACGACTACCCCGCCTACACGATGGGCCGGGCCGCGGAGATGCTCGGCACCACCCAGTCCTTCCTCCGCGCCATCGGAGAGGCCCGCCTCATCACCCCGCTGCGCTCCGAGGGCGGCCACCGCCGCTACTCGCGCTACCAGCTGCGCATCGCCGCCCGCGCCCGCGAGCTCGTCGACCAGGGCACCCCCATCGAGGCCGCCTGCCGCATCATCATCCTCGAAGACCAGCTCGAGGAGGCCCAGCGGATCAACGCCGAATACCGCCGCGCCGGCGACAGCCCGCAGCCGCCGCCCGCCGCCGTGTGACGCCCCGGCGTTCCGCGGACAGGCCGCCGCCTACCTCCAGTACGGGCCGTCCCGCGCCTCGTGGAGGTCCACCTGGTGCGAGGCGCTCAGCTTGGTCGTGCCCGGGCCGAGGAGGAACGGCTTGCCGTGGTCGGACAGCGTGAACTCGGCGTGCTCGCCCGTCGGCAGGATGACGGTCACCTCCACCGTGAACCCGAAGGTGGCCTGCTCGGGGCCGATCACCGCGGTGATCCCGGCCGCGCCCGGACTGCCTTCCGCGGCGCCCTCCGAGAAGGCGAACTCCTCGTCCACCGCGAGCGGCATCGACTTGCCGACACCGCGCTCGGGAGTCCAGTCCGGGTCGTACTTCAGCGAGCCGCTGGGGAACGGGCCGAGCGCGTGCAGCGTGTCGGGGTACAGGTTCCGGTTGATGTCCGGCCTCTCGTACGGCTCGTGGGCGTCCACACCGGCCGGCGCGCACGAGTAGCGGTGGCGCTCCCCGGCGTCCCCCCGGACCGATTCGAGCCGCACCCGTGCGTCCAGCACGGCCCCCTCCGTACGGGCCGGGCCGCTGATCTCCAGTTGGAGCCGGTGGTCCCCCGCCGGGACGCCCCCGCCCTTCAGCACGGACGCGTACATCCGGCGGCAGCCCACGCCGCTCAGGGCCGCTTCGGCGCCGACCGCGGACGCCGGGTCCTGGGGCGTGTCCGACTCCGCTTCCCAGCTCTGCTCCTTCGGCAGGAGCAGGGCGGCCACGGAGACCCCCGCCCGGGTCGGCCGCGGGTCGCCGAAGGCCCGGGACAGCGGGCGCGGGCCTTCGAGCGCCTCGTCGGCGGGGGTGGCCAGCGGGGTCGTCACCGAGGGTGCGAGGGTGAAGGGCCGGCCGCCGTCGTCCACGCGTACGGTGACCCGCTTGCCGTCCTCCTCCACGTCCAGTTCGAGCCACCAGGCGCAGGTGCAGGAGCTCGTCGTGACGCTGACCATGCCGCCGGCCGAACCACCGGCCCGGACGGGGAGCACGGCTCTCTCCCCGGTCGCCCCGGCGTCCAGTGAGAGCCGAACCGGGCTCACCCGTTTGTCGCCCACCTCGGGCAGGACCCTGACCCGTTCGTCTCCGTAGCTGCCGGCGCAGCCGACGTCGTCCCCCCGCGGGACGGTCAGCCGCGGCCCCTTGACCACCCGGATCCCGCGCACCACCACGGCGTGGGAGGCCGGCGCGCCGACGGCGTAGGCGACGGTGACCTGCCCGCGGGGCACGGCGCGCGATGCGGTGGCCCACTGGAACAGCGGGGTGCAGCCCAGCGCGTCGCGCATCAGCTCGGCCGGCGGCTTCCGGCCGGGCTCGGGCAGGGTCGCGGTCCAGGGTGCCTGAAGCAGCGCGGCGCCGGTCGCGCGCACCCCGGAGGCCGGCGGTACGGGGAACCGCGCGCGCAGGACCGTGACCGTGAGGGCCGAGCACAGCGCGAGGACGAGGACGGCGGCTGTCACGGCGGCCGCGGAGCGGGCCCTGGTCATCCGGTGGTCGCAGGGGTTTCGGGGGTCGCGGGGTTTTCGAGGTTGTGGGCCATCCACCCGTGGGTGGTGACGTTGCAGAGGAACCTCCCCGTCCCGGGCGGGACCCCCTGGGCGAGGGTGAACGGACCTTCGCCGCCGGCCACGATGAGGTGCTGCGGCCCCTCGCCCGCCTGCTGGGTGTAGGTGACGTCGAGCACGAACTCGTAGGTGACCGCCGGACCCGTCACCTCGGGCGCCTTGACCTCGACGTCGAAGTAGGCCGGTTCGCCCTGGGCCGCCACCTGGACCGTGCCGCTCGGGTACTGCCTGGGCGGGCCGTCCCCCGAGTCCCGCTCGGCGGCGGGCCGCTCGGGGTGGGACAGGTCGAGGAGCACCCGGCTGACCTCGGAGCCGCCCTGGGGTCCACCGCACTCGTAGAGCGGGCCGGCGGGGGCGGGGTGCTGGCGCTCGATCCGGGCGCGCACGGAGGTGATGGTGGCGGGGGTCCGGGTGAAGTTCGTGAGGATCAGCCGGACCCGCATCATGCCCGCGTTGACGCCGCCCTCGCTGACCATGCCGGCGAGCGCGGCCTGGGGGTCGTCGTGGAGCCAGCGGCTCTTCTCGTACGTCGAACCCGGCGCGGAGCGCACCAGGTGGTGGTCGCTCAGCAGGTCCCACCAGACCTCGGCGTCGGCGCTGATCTTGGGTGCGCCGGGCGGTGGTTCGCTCACCGACCAGATGTCGAGGTACGCGGAGACGACCGCGGCGACCACGGCGCTGAGCACCACCCCGGCGGCGGCCAGCAGCACCGTGCCCAGCCGGCCCCGGGACCGGGTGGCGAACGACTCCCGCTCCGTTTCGGGCGCGGCCCCGGCCCCGGCTGCGGCTGCGGCTGCGGGAACAGGCTCGGCGTCGGGCTCAGCCGCGGGCTCGGCCTCGGCCTCGGCTACGGCCTCGGCTACGGGCTCGGCTTCGGCTTCGGGCTCGGCCTCGGCTCCGGGCTCGGCGTCCGCGACGGGCTCGGGCTCCGCATCGGCTTCGGGCTCCGCCGGCTCGGCGGCCCCGGCAGGCGTCGCTTCCTCGGCGGCGGCCGGTTCCGGCTCGGAGACGGGGCCCGGCTCGGATTCCGGCTCGGGCTCCGGCCCGGCCTGCGGTTCGGCGGGATCCGCCGGGTCCGCCGGGCGCACGGGGTCCTGCTCGCTGCGCGTTTCCGTCATGGCTCCCCCAAGCCTCGGCCTTGCGCACACACACCCGGCTGCCCTCCGGGGTGACGCCATGGTGCGGCACCCCCCGGCCCCGGACAGAGGCGAAAAGCAGCCGGATCCCGGAAACGGGCGGCGGATTTCCATCCCCCCGCTCCGATGATCAGCGGCGCCTCCGCCATGGACAATGGCGTTCCCACCGGCTTTTACGAACCAACGGGGGTTCCCTCATGACAGCGCACGAGACCGACGTCGTGGTCGAGTGGAAGAAGGGCGACACCGCGATCCGGTGGAGCGGACCCGCGGGCGACGTCGCGAAGCTGTGCGGGCTCCCGCCGGAGTCCGTCATGGCGTGGCGGGAGGGCGGCGAGACGCTGGTGCTGGTGGTGGAGGCGCTGGACTGCACGCCCTTCACTCCTTCGGACAACGCGGTGGTCTTCCGGGCCGACGGCTCGGAGCTCTTCCGGCTGCGCCCGCCGCGCGACCTGCTGGGCGACCCGGACGACGTACACGGCTTCGGCTCCGCCCACCCGCAGCACGAACGGCCGCTCGTGATCATGGCCACGCGCAACAGCGGCGACTTCCAGGGCCGCATCGACCTGGAGTCCGGCGAGATCACCGACACCAACACCTGGCGCTGAGCGACGGCGGGCCGCGGTGGCCGACACCACCGCGGCCCGCCCCGCCACCCGCCCGGTACGGCGCCGCCCGGTCAGTCGCCCGGTCAGCCGCCCACGTACGCCGAGAGGTGTTCGCCGGTGAGGGTGGAGCGGGCGGCGACCAGGTCCGCCGGCGTGCCCTCGAAGACGATCCGGCCGCCGTCGTGGCCCGCGCCGGGGCCGAGGTCGACGATCCAGTCGGCGTGCGCCATGACCGCCTGGTGGTGCTCGACGACGATGACCGACTTCCCGGAGTCGACGAGCCGGTCGAGCAGCCCGAGCAGCTGCTCCACGTCGGCGAGGTGCAGACCGGCGGTCGGCTCGTCGAGGACGTAGACGCCGCCCTTCTCGCCCATGTGCGTGGCCAGCTTGAGCCGCTGCCGCTCGCCGCCGGACAGCGTGGTCAGCGGCTGCCCGAGGCTGAGGTAGCCGAGCCCGACATCGGCGAGCCGGCCCAGGATGCGGTGCGCGGCCGGGGTGCGCGCCTCGCCGGCGCCGAAGAACTCCTCCGCCTCGGACACCGACATCGCGAGCACCTCGCTGATGTCGCGGCCGCCGAAGTGGTGTTCCAGCACCGAGGCGTGGAAGCGCTTGCCCTCGCACTCCTCGCAGGTGGTGGCCACCCCCGCCATCATCGCCAGGTCGGTGTAGATGACGCCGGCGCCGTTGCAACCGGGGCACGCACCCTCGGAGTTGGCGCTGAACAGGGCCGGCTTCACGCCGTTGGCCTTGGCGAACGCCTTGCGGATCGGGTCGAGCAGCCCGGTGTACGTCGCCGGATTGCTCCGCCGGGAGCCGCGGATCGCGCCCTGGTCGATCGCGACGACGCCCTCGGCGGCCGCCACCGGGGCGGACACCAGCGAGCCGTGCACGAGCGAGCTCTTGCCGGAACCGGCGACGCCCGTGACGACGACGAGCACCCCGAGCGGTACGTCGACATCGACGCCCCGCAGGTTGTGCGTGCTCGCGCCGCGGATCTCCAGCGTGCCGTTGGGCTCGCGCACCGTCTCCTTGAGGGTCGCCCGGTCGCCGAAGTGGCGGCCGGTGATGGTGTCGCCCTTCCGCAGCCCCTCGACGGTGCCCTCGAAGCAGATGGTGCCGCCGCCGCTGCCGGCGCCGGGGCCGAGGTCGACGACGTGGTCGGCGATCGCGATCGTCTCGGGCTTGTGCTCCACGACGAGCACCGTGTTGCCCTTGTCGCGCAACCGCAGCAGGAGGCCGTTCATCCGCTGGATGTCGTGGGGGTGCAGGCCGACGGTGGGCTCGTCGAAGACGTAGGTGACGTCGGTGAGCGAGGAGCCGAGGTGGCGGATCATCTTGACGCGCTGCGCCTCGCCGCCCGACAGCGTGCCGGACGGCCGGTCGAGGGAGAGGTAGCCCAGCCCGATCTCCACGAACGAGTCGAGGGTCTGGCGCAGGGTGGCCAGCAGCGGGGCCACCGAGGGCTCGTCGAGGTCGCGGACCCACTTCGCCAGGTCGCTGATCTGCATCGCGCAGGCGTCGGCGATGCTGATCTTCTTGATCTTCGAGGACCGGGCCCCCTCGCTGAGCCGGGTGCCGGCGCAGTCGGGACAGACGGTGAAGGTCACCGCCCGGTCCACGAACGCCCGGATGTGGGGCTGCAGGGAGTCGACGTCCTTGGACAGCATCGACTTCTGCATCTTCGGGATGATGCCCTCGTACGTGAGGTTGATCCCCTCGACCTTGATCTTGGTCGGTTCCTTGTGGAGCAGGTCCGCCAGCTCGCGCTTGGTGTACTTGCGGATCGGCTTGTCCATGTCGAAGAAGCCGGAGCCGCTGAAGATGCGGCCGTACCAGCCCTCCATGGTGTAGCCGGGGACCTTCAGGGCGCCCTCGCTCAGCGACTTCGTGTCGTCGTACAGCGCGGTGAGGTCGATGTCGTTGACCGAGCCCCGGCCCTCGCAGCGCGGGCACATGCCGCCGGTGATCCTGAAGCTGCGCCGCTCCTTCACCGTCTGCCCGCCGCGCTCCACGGTGACCGCGCCCGCCCCGCTGATCGAGGCGACGTTGAAGGAGAACGCCTTGGGCGAGCCGATGTGCGGCTTGCCGAGCCGGCTGAAGAGGATGCGCAGCATCGCGTTGGCGTCGGTGGCGGTGCCGACCGTGGAGCGCGGGTCGCTGCCCATGCGCTGCTGGTCGACGGTGATCACGGTCGTCAGCCCGTCGAGCACGTCGACCTCGGGCCGCGCCATCGTCGGCATGAAGCCCTGGACGAAGGCGCTGTAGGTCTCGTTGATCATCCGCTGGGATTCGGCGGCGATCGTGCCGAACACCAGCGAGCTCTTGCCCGAACCGGAGACGCCGGTGAACACCGTCAGCCGGCGCTTGGGAAGCTCGACGCTGACGTCCTTGAGGTTGTTCACGCGCGCGCCGTGTACGCGGATCAGATCGTGGCTGTCCGCTGCGTGCGGCGCCGGCGCCGGCGTGTCCGTCCCCTTGGCCCTGCTCATCGTGTCGTGCCTCCATCTGTCGGACGGGCCGTCTTCACGGTCTCCGCCTGAGTCTGCCCGGCTGCCTGCCGCAGGGGTACCTACCGCTTGCGGGGCTGGTTGAAGCGGAGCATGTTGCCGGCCGGGTCGCGGAAGGCGCAGTCGCGGACGCCGTACGGCTGGTCGACCGGTTCCTGCAGCACTTCGCCGCCGGCCGCCTGGATGCGTTCGAAGGTGGCGTCGACGTCGTCGGTGGAGAAGATCACGCCGCGCAGCAGGCCCTTGGCCAGCAGTTCCGCCATCGCCTGGCGGTCGTCCTTCGAGGCGTTGGGGTCGGCGAGCGGCGGTTCGAGGACGATCTCGACGTCCGGCTGCGCGGGTGAGCCGACGGTCACCCACCGCATCCCCTCGAAGCCGACGTCGTTGCGGACCTCCAGGCCGAGGACGTCGCGGTAGAAGGCGATCGCCTTGTCGTGGTCGTCGACGGCGATGAAGCACTGGGAGAGGTTGATGTTCATGGGTTCGACGCTACGAGGCGGGGCCGGATTCCGCTTCTCCGATCCTGACCGGTCTCGTACGGACCTTGGCGACGCACGCCGGGATGGGGGCGCCGGCCTCGTGGGGGCGGGCCCGGTAGGCGCTGGGGCTCTCGCCGACCAGCTCGCTGAAGCGCGAGCTGAAGGATCCCAGCGAGGTGCAGCCGACGGCGAAGCAGACATCGGTCACGCTCAGGTCGCCGCGCCGCAGGAGCGCCTTCGCCCGCTCGACGCGGCGGGTCATCAGGTAGTTGTACGGGGTCTCCCCGTAGGCGGCCTTGAAGCTGCGGGAGAAGTGGCCGGCCGACATGAGGGCGACGGCCGCCAGGGCCGGGACGTCCAGCGGCTGCGCGTAGTCGCGGTCCATGGTGTCGCGTGCCCGGCGCAGGCGTACCAGGTCCTCCAGCGTCATGCCCACCAGCATCGCACCGTTCCCCGGCCCGCACCGGGCCGCACCGGGCCTCGCCGGGCCGCACCGGGCCTCGGCGGGCCGCACCGGGCCTCGGCGGGCGCCGCGGGCGCACCGCGCGGCCGTGTGGTGCGGCCCGCGCGGTGCGCCCGTACGCGCGGGTCAGCCGGCGCGCAGTTCCATGAGCGCGCCCCGGCGGTCGAGCTCCAGGACGCGGGCCGTGTCGCGGGCGAGGGCCTCGGGGTCCGTGTGGGCGAGGACGACGCGGCCGTAGGAGGTGATCAGGTCGGTCGTCTTCTCGACCCGGTCCCCCGGAACCTGGCCGCAGGTGTCGAAGAGGTAGGCGGAGAGGTCCCGGCAGGACTCCCCGACCCGGTTCGCCGTGACCACTCCGGACGCCGGCGAGGACAGGAAGCACTCGACGACGCCGCGCCGCAGGGCGGGCCGGACCCCGGCCTCGCGCAGGAAGTCCGCCGGGGACACCCGCGAGGCCAGGGTGAGGTCGATCAGGGAGTGCGAGGAGGACTCCTCCACCAGCCGAGGGCCCAGACCCCCGTGCATCCGGGCGCCCGTCTCGATGAGGACCGGCCCGTCCGCGGTGAGGATGAGCTCGCTGTGGGCGGGCCCGTTCTCGATGCCCAGCGCGGACAGGACCCGCTCGACGTAGGCCGCGATGTCGGGGTGGTCGCCGACCTCCACCGAGGTCATCGCGCGGTACACGGGGTTCCCGTCGACGGTCTCCTTCGTGTAGCGGAACATGTCGACGACGAAGGCCTTGCCGTCGAGGGACACCGAGTCGACGACGAACTCGGGCCCCACCAGGCGTTCCTGGACCAGGAGTTCGGTGATGACCTCGCCGGCGAGGTCGACGCGGCCGAAGAGCCGCTCGCACGCGGTGCGGACCTCGTCCAGGTCCGCGCAGAAGAAGACCCCGTCGGTGGCGAAGGACCGCAGCGGCTTCACGACGTACTCGGCCAGTCCGCTCGCCGCGCACCAGTCGAGGAGGGACGCGGTGTCGGAGGCCATGTGGTGCGGGATGTGCGCCAGGCCGGCTTCGCGCAGCCGGCCCTGCATGAGGAACTTGTCCCGGCGGGCCTCGGAGGAGCCCGTGTTGGGGCGCATCCCCCAGTGGGAGGCCAGGGCGTCGAACGCCTCCACTCCCGGTTCGGAGCCGCAGACGAGGTGCTCCGGGCGGCCGCCGCACAGGGCCTCCAGGGCGGCGGCCGTGGTCTCGGCGTCCGTGTAGCGCACCTCGGCGGCGAAGTCCTCGGCCGGGTAGGACGCGGTGAGCGCGGGCGGCAGGGTCCGCGAGGTGAGCACGGCGATCGACCGCAGGCCGTAGAGCTCCTGCGCCCGGCGGGCGAGGGCCGAGCCGCTGGAGTACGGGTCCACCACGACGAGGGTGCCCGCCGGGGCGGCCGCGGTGGCGGTGGCGCGGATGTCGGTGCCGCGGGTGTCGGTGCCGCGGGTGTCGGTGTCAGGCATGTTCGAGGACCTTCTCTTCGCGCCCGGCCGCCGGGCCGGGCTCGGTGCTCCGCACCAGGGTCATCGCGAGCGATCCGACCAGCGCGCAGCCGGCCGAGACCCACAGGGCGCTCTGCCAGCGCCCGCCGTCGAGCAGTTCTCCGTAGACGGCGGCCGCGACGGCTCCGCCCAGGTAGAACGAGGACTGCCGCAGGGCGATGGAGACGATCTGGCGGGCCGGCGCGAAGCCCGACATCGCGACGGTGTCCAGGAGCGGCATCAGGCAGTAGTTGAACAGCAGGCGCAGCAGGTAGAGCACGGTGAAGACGGCCAGCGGCACGGTCAGGGACTGCAGGACCAGGCCGAGGACGGCGAGGACGCCGAACACCGCCGTGCTCGGGCGCAGCGAGAAGCGCCGGACCAGGACGGGCGCGAAGATGGCGCCGAAGATGCTGACGATCTTGTCGGTGCCCAGGATGAGCGAGATGTCGCTCACCGAGATGTCGTAGATCTGCGCGAACAGGACGTTGGCGAAGCGGAAGAACAGCGCGATCGACGCGCCCAGGAAGCCTGCCGCGACGAAGAGCGCCACGAAGTTGCGCTTCTCCCCCTGCGTCCGCCCGGCCCCGTGCCCGGCCGCCGCCGCCGCGGCCGCGGCGGCCGCCTTCGGGACGGCCCCGGCGGACGGGAAGCGCAGGACCAGCATCACGCAGGCGGCGAGGAAGGACAGCAGCAGGAAGAAGCGGTACTTGTCCAGGTCGCTCGTGTGGAGCCAGCCGCTGACCACGGACACCACGGCGGAGCCGACGACGCCGGCGCCCAGGTAGCTGATGAAGAACCCGCTGAACAGGCGGGTCCGGGCCTCCGCCGGGACCTGCGAGCCGGCCATCGCGTTGCCCACCGAGAGCAGGCCCAGCATGCCGGCGAGGATGAGGCTCAGGACCACGGAGGCCGAGGCGATCGAGGCCACGAACGGCAGGCCCGCGAAGGGCAGGGTGTAGAGCACCGAGGCCCCGATGAGCAGGGTCCGCTGCGACAGGTACCGGCCCAGGAACAGGAGCGGGACGACCGCGACGGCCATGGCCCCGGTGGCGATGGCGTAGATGACGCCGGCGTCGCCCTCGCTGATGCCGCGCTCGGCGAGGTAGAAGTTGAACACCACGTCGAACATGGTGTTGGCGAGCCCCATGAAGAAGGAGGCCGCCAGGTAGAAGTAGACGGGCCGCGGCACCGCGGAGAACCTACCGGGCATCGGGGACACGTCCTTCGGTGGTTTCCAGCGCGGTCCCGCAGAACTGCTCGATCAGCCGGGCCACGTGGTCCCACGGCCCGTAGCCGTCCCGCGTCGCCAGGTGCCCGCCGCCGGGGACGATCTCGACGGCGCTGTCCCACACGTCCGCGAGGTGCAGGGCCCGCGCCAGCGACAGGAACGGGTCGTTGTCGGACACCACGAGCTGCGTCCTCATCGGCAGCGGGGCCTTGGGCAGCGGTGCCTGCGGGGCGATGGCCGGCAGGGCGTCCGCCGCTTCCACATCGGCCGGAGCGACCAGGAGCGCCCCGGTGACCCGGCTGTCCCAGCGCGTCGCGGCCCACTGCGCGACCGTCACCGCCCCGCAGCTGTGGCCGATGAGGAGGACCTCGTCGTCGACGGCCCGTACGGCCTCGTCGAGGGTGGCGACCCAGCGGTCGCGCTCCACGCGCGCCCAGTCGTCCTGGACCACGCGGGAGAACCCCTCGTAGGTGTTCTCCAGGTGCGTCTGCCAGTGGTCCGGGCCGGAGCCGGTGTATCCCGGTACGGTCAAGTAGTGCATGGCGTTACCTTCCGATCCCGAGGTCCTGCACCGGGATGGTGAGCTTGAAGTGTCGTTCGAGCAGCTCCTGGAGCTCCTCGTCGTCCGCGGCGGACAGGGTGGAGCTCTTTCCGTCGTCCACGATCGTCAGGTTCCCGTCGCGGACGCTCACCCGGCCCGTGGGGGTGGGGATGCTCGCCACCTTGTGCCGGTTGAGCAGGCTGTGGGGCGAGGCCGTCGTGTAGAAGTGCGCCATCTCCAGGTCGATCGCGTCCACCGGGGCGTCGACGAAGCGGTAGATGTCCTGCCAGTGCGCCGAGTTGGTGGCGTGCTCCTTGATGGAGACCGTCCAGAGCCGCGTACCGGCGGCGCTCTCGAGGCGGACCCGGGCGGACAGCGCGGGGTGGTCGGCCCGCGCCCCGTCCGCCAGCAGGATCGGGCCCCGGGGACCCCTGGCCCCGTATCCGATGTCGAAGAGCCAGCGCTCCTCGCCGAAGGACACGACGAAGACCTGGTGGGTGGCGGGGGTGCGGTGGGGGTCGGTGCCGCTGGCGAGCCGGATCCCGTAGTCGAATCCGCAGGCCTCGAACAGCCACTGCATCATCCGGCCCGTCTCGAAGCAGATCCCGCCCCGGCCGCGCTCCACGATCGCCTCGTGGAGCGCCTCCTCGCCGAGGCCGCGCTCGGCGTTGCCGTGCATGCTGAAGTTCTCGAAGGGGACGTTGTACAGGTGTGCCTCGTGGAGCCGGCGCAGGCACTCGGCGGTCGGCTCCAGCGGAGCGTCCAGTCCGATCCGGCGGGCGTATTCGGCGATGAGCTGGTTCACGTGCTTTCTTTCTGGTCGTGGCCGTAGCCGTGGCCGTGGCCGTGGCCGTGGTGCCGTCGCCGGTGTCAGACGTTGAGCACGAGGCGCGTGCCGATCGACTTGCTCACGCACGGGATCATGTAGCTGGACTCGGCCTTCTCCTGGTCGGTCAGCACCTCGTCGCGGTGGTCGATCCGGCCCGTGCGGACCTCGACCTCGCACGTCCCGCAGATGCCCTGCCGGCACGAGGACGGGACGGGCACGCCGTTGCGGTGGAGCGCGTCGAGCAGCGGCTGGTGCTGGGCGGTCTCGAAGGTGATGCCGGTCTTGGCGCACTCCACCTCGACGGACGGCGCCACGTCTTCGCAACCGCCGTCCGCCGCGCCGTCGTTGACCAGGGTGCGGGCTTCCGGTGCCCCGGCCACGGCGTCGCGCACCTGCGCGACCATCGCGGCCGGGCCGCACGCGCCGATGACGGCGCCGGCCGGTGTGCCCGCGACGACCTCGGCCCAGTCCGGGCGGCCCGCCGCCGCGGTGTCCAGGGTGACGATGCTGCCGTTCTGCTCCCGCGCCAGCTCGCGGAGCCGCCCGAGGAACGGGAACTCCCGCGCGCCGCGGTCCACGTAGACGAGCTGCCAGTCGCGCAGCCGCCCGCCGGCCAGGACGGCGAGGACCGGGTTGACGCCCACCCCGGCGGCCAGGAAGTGCGTGAAGGGTGCCGCGCTCTCGGCGGTGAAGCGGCCGCCCGGGGCGGAGACCCGCAGCGGGGCTCCGACGTGCAGGCGGGGCGAGAGCCGGTCGGCCTGGTCGCCGCGGTGGCGGTTGCGCACGGCCAGCTCGTACCCCTCCGCGCCGGCGGAGAGGAGGGTGAACGTCTTCAGCCGGGGTCCCACGCGCAGGGTGACGTGCTGGCCGGGCACGGCGGCCGGCAGCGGCTCGGCGCCCGGCGCGCGGTCGAGCCAGTACCGCGTGACGGTGGGCGTCAGGGCGCTCGCGGCCCGGACGACGGCGGCCCTCACGCGACCAGCCCCGATTCCCTGAACGCCTCGAGGGTGGCGCCGTGTTCCAGGGCGCCGGCCTCGATGAAGTACTGCAGCGTGGGCGCGGCGCCGCGCCGCACGTCGGCGACGACCTTCTCGCGCGTGTAGACCTCGGTCATGACCTGCTCCACCTCCGGGCGGCCCAGGCCGGCGGCCAGCAGGCCCAGCGCGGTGCTCGGGTAGTCCGGCTCCAGGAACGCGAAGATCAGCCGCGGGATGTACGGGCCCGCCAGCTCCTGCTCCTTCGGCGTCATCGCGGGCCACAGGTACCGCAGCAGCGTCGAGAAGTAGGAGTGGTGCTTGGCTTCGTCGACCGCGTGGTCGGCGACCATCTCGCGAACGCCCTCGGGCAGCCGCCGGTCCGCGGGCAGGTCGTCGAGGATCGAGGAGATGAGCGTCTCGCTGACGATGGCGAACAGCATCTCGTCCAGGCCGCGGATCTGGCTCGGCAGCTCCTCGTGGATCCGCGCGAGCTCCGCGGTGAACGTCGGCGTCTCGGGGAGGGCCGGCGCGATCCCCGTGCGGGTGCGGACCTGGCGCAGGATCTCGTAGGTGAACTGGGCGTGCCAGGCCTCGTCCGTCACGATCTTGAAGGCGTCCAGGCGCATGGGCTCGGGCAGGTCCAGCCCGGACATGCCGCGGCTGATGTGGCCGGTGACCGGGATGACCGCGCTCTGCTCCAGGTCGATGGTGAACTTGAGGTACTCGTAGAGGCGGTGGAGCAGCAGCGTCTCGCGGAGCTCGGGCTCGGCCCGTTCGAGGAGCGGGTGCGCCAGGACGGGTACGAGTTCGGGGCTGAAGAACAGTTCACCGTCGGTGTCCAGGACCCGTGTGGGGTTGTTTCGGACGGTGGCGACGCGCTCCCACGTACGGAAGCGGCTGCGGTAGTCGGATTCCAGAACTGCCTGGTCGAGGCGATTCTGATGACGGCGGGCGAGAACGGTCCGGTTCGCCGTGCTCGCAAATTGCAGAGCCATTCTTTAAACCTTCATGTGGTGAGGCAAGAAGGCTGTCACCGGCCCAAGTGACCGTCAAGCGGCAAGAGTTTGCCGCTGTACGGCATTGTCCGGTTCGCCGGTATTCGAAAGAGTCGAATCAGACAAACGAAGGGCGACCGGCAAATGATTGCCGGTCGCCGGTCGAAGTGGGCGCGAAGCGGCAAAAGTTTGCCGGTCGCGGCCGGAGCCGAACGTGTAGAGTTCCGAGCATTCCGCCGAAGTGCCGTACTACCGCCCCGGTTCGGGCGGCAGCGGGAGCGGGAGCGGCAGGACGGGCTGGTGCGGCAGCAGCAGGACGCAGCGCAACCCGTGCTGGTAGGCCGGGAGGAGCACCTGGGAGGTGACGGTGATCGGTTCGGGCGAGACGTGCGGCAAGGTGAGCCGGTACCGGTGTCCCTGCCGGAAGGCGATGACCTTCGGCCCCTGAGCCCACAGCCGGCGGCATTCGGGATCCTGCAGGACGCGGTGGAGGACACCTTCCAGCGCGGCCTTGTTGGAGCCCGTGGCCAGGGCGAACCGCAGCATCGCCAGGTAGACCTCGGCGTGCTCGTGCCAGTCCGCCATCTGTTCGCGCGCCGTCGGATCGGTCAGCGCCCAGCCCATGAGGTTGGCACCCGGCTCGAGCACCCAGGGGAACCAGCCCGCCATGAGCGTGTTGTAGCCCAGGATGTTCCAGGAGCCGTCCGTGAGGTACGCGGGGAACTGCGTCTGCCCCGTGACCACGCGCAGCAGCGCCAGCTGGCCCTGCGCCTCGCCCTCCTCGTCGGCGAGCGCGACCCCCGCGCCGTCGAGCGCGCGGCTGTACAGCACCATCCGCTCGTCGGGCCCCAGAACCAAAGCCTCGGAAATCCGGCTCAGAATGTCACTGGAAAGCGATACGGAGTCCCCGGCCTCCAGGCTGCGGTACCAGCGCTCGCTCACACCCATGATTTCGGCGACTTCCTTTTGTGGAATCGCCTTTCCACGGCGCAGTTTGACACCGGCGTCCACTCGCCATACTCGTAGGAGTTGGTGCAATTCCATGGTCTGAGACGCGGGATCGAGCACGAAATCGCGATTGTGAACGCCAGTTGTCCCCACCGTAAACTCCCCTCGCCACGACACAAAAAAGACTCATGGCCTGAAGTCGAAGTGTACAGCGCGGCAGTTGTGGGCCTGAGACAGGAAAGCAGATCCCTATGCACCATCCGCCCATGCCCGACGGCCGGACCGATGGAGTGAACCGCGCCGCACCGCGCCGCGTGGTGATCACCGGTCTGGGCTCGCTCACCCCGCTCGGCGTCGGCGTTCCCGCGCTGTGGCAGGGGCTGCTCGACGGCCGCGGCGGCGTACGGGCACTGGAGGGCGAGGAGTTCGCCGGCCAGCCGGTCCGGATAGCCGCGACCGTGCCCGCCGATCCCGCCGCGCTGCTGCCCAGGGCCCAGGCGCGGCGGATGAACCGCTCCGCCCAGTTCGCCGTGATCGCCGCCCGCGAGGCGTGGCGGGACGCCGGCTTCGAGCCCTCCGGGACCCTCGCCAGCGGCATCGATCCGACCAGGACCGGCGTGTCCCTCGGCACCATCATCGGCGGGGCCCCCGCCCTGGTCGACGGCGACCGCGCCCTGCGCGCCAAGGGCCCGCGCGGCGTCTCGCCGCTCACCGCCGCGATGACCGTGCCCTCCCAGGCCGCCGCCCAGATCTCCCTCGACCTGCACGTCACCGGCGAGGCCCGCACGGTGGTGAGCGCCTGCGCCTCGGGCACCGAGGCCATCGGGCAGGCCATCGACCGGATCCGCCTCGGGCACCTGGACATCGCCCTGGCCGGGGGCACGGAAGCCGCCGTCACCCCCGCCGTGATGGCCTCCTTCGCCGCCATGCGCGCCCTGTCCACCCGCAACGACGACCCCGGCCGGGCCTCGCGCCCCTTCGCCAAGGACCGCGACGGCTTCGTCAACGGCGAGGGCGCGGCGGTGCTCGTCCTCGAATCGGAGGAGCACGCCCTGGCCCGCGGTGCGCGCATCTACTGCGAGGCCGCCGGCTGGGGCCTGTCGGCCGACGCCCACCACATCGTCGCGCCCGACCCCTCCGGCGACGGGATCGTCCGCGCGCTGCACCGCGCGCTCGCCGACGCCGGATCCGTCCCGGCCGACGTGGTCCACGTCAACGCGCACGCCACCGCCACCGTGGAGGGCGACCTCGCCGAGGCCACGGCACTGCGCAGGCTGCTGGACGAGCGCGGCGCCGGGGCACCCCGCGTCCCGGTGACGGCCCTGAAGGGCGCCCTGGGACACATGCAGGGCGCGGCCGGGGCGGTGGAGGCCCTGGTCTCGGCCCTCACCCTGCACCACGGCACCGTCGTGCCCACCATCGGCTGCGAGGACCTCGACGACGCCTGCGACCTGGACGTGGTCACCCTGGCACCGCGCCCGCTGCCGGACTGCGGCGACATCGTCCTCAGCAACTCCTTCGGCTTCGGCGGACTCAACGCGGTACTCGCGCTGCGCCGCCGGGGCGGGCCCGGCCCCGCGACCCCGTGACCCGAGACCCCGCGGCCCCGCGGCCCCGAGACGGCAGAATCATTGTTATCAATTTTTTGAGTTTAGAGAAACGCCGGCCAGCAAGGACTACCCAAAGATGCTCTTCGTCGGCGTCAGATTTTAATAAGAGGCGGGCCTACTGCGCCAGGCGCAGGAGGGCGAGGGCCCGGGCCGAGACGGCCGGCAGGGGCTCGTGGCCGCCTTCCGCCGCCCAGTGCTCGAGGGCGACCGTGACCGCGTCGATGAGGCAGGCCGCCAGGACACGGGTCTCCAGGGCGGATTCGGGCCGCCCCGTACGGGCCGCGAGGACCGGGACGAGCCGGTCCTGCATCGCGCGGGCGGCCGCGAGCCAGCGCAGGCGGATCTCCGGGACACGGCTCATCACCTGGATCAGCCGGACCGTCTGCCCCGGCTCCTCGTAGCGCGCGCCCGCCGTCGCGGTGGTGAAGGCGGCCTGGACCGCCTCGGTGACCGGCTCCGAGGCGGGGCGCAGGGCGAGCTCCTCGACCAGGGTGGCCACCCCGGCCGTCAGCACCGGGGTCATCGCGTCCTCCTTGGCCGGGCAGTACCGGTAGAAGGTGCGCAGCGAGATGCCGGCCGCCCGGGCGATGTCGTCGACCGTCGTGGCCTCGAACCCCCGCTCGGAGAACAGTGCGGCGGCGGCCTCCGCGATCTCGTAGCTCGTGGCCTCCCTGCGTCGCTGCGTCAGCGACGGACGTCCCGTACCGGCCGCGCCCGCCGTGCCGCCTGCGCCCGCCGTGCCGCCAGTGTCCGCCGTGCTGGCCGTACTCACCGTGCTCACCGCGGCACCTCCGGGGTCGTGGGGCTCACGTGGCCAATGTGCCACAAGACCACATCGTGGCGTGAGGTGCCATGGAGGCGCCCCCTGCCGTCGACCGTGTCACGCGGTGAACGGCCCGCGACCCAACTGCTCGCGGACCGGCACCACTTCGGGGTTGACCAGCGCCCGGCGCTGCCAGTTCGCGCCGTCCACCACCAGGGTGTGGCCGGTGATGAAGCGGGCGTAGGGCGAGGCGAGGAAGGTGGCGGCCCAGCCCAGTTCGCGCGGCGCGCCGACCCGCAGGGCGGGCTGCCGGGCGTCCTTGTCGTCCGGGGCGGCCCGCTCCAGGCCGCCCCGGATGTCCGCGGTCATGTCCGCGTGCGGCATGAGCCCGGGCACCAGGCCGTTGATCTGGATGCCGTACGGGCCCCACTCGACGGCGAGGGTCTCCACGAGGTTCTTCACCCCGGCCTTGGCGGCGGCGCTGTGCGCGAACCCCGGACCGCCCGTCCAGGCGTACGAGGCGCCGATGTTCACGATGGACCCGGCGGTGCCGGCCGCGAGGTGGCGGCGGCCGAACTCACGGGTCACGAACCAGGTGCCGGTCAGGGTGATGTCGACCACCGCCCGCCAGGCGTTGGGGGACAGGTCCTCGGCCGGACAGGGGAAATTGGCGGCCGCGTTGTTGACCAGCACGTCCGGCGTCCGGCCGCACGCGGCCTCGGCCGCGTCGAACACCTCCGCGACCCGCTCCGGGTCCCGGATGTCACAGACCGCGGCCGTCACCCGTCCCGCGCCGGGCACGGCCGCCAGTTCCTCCTGGCCGGCCTTCAGCTGCTCGATCCGGCGGCCCGCGATCACCAGGTCCGCTCCGAGCCGCGCGAATTCGGTGGCGATGGCCTTGCCCAGCCCGGTGCCGCCGCCGGTGACGAGCACCGCCCGGCCGGCGAAGGTACCGGGCGGCAGGGCGGCGGAGCCGAGGGGCGGCGGCGCGGGCAGCCCGCGCGAGTGGTTCTCCATGCGGCCCATCGATAGCGTGCGGACGCGCAGATCGCCATGCCCGCGCCGGTAACCGTGTCCTCCGACAGGTTCCCAGGAATGCAAGCGACCGCTTAGTATGCCCGCGAGGCGTGGTTCCCCGTCGGCGGCTGGAGGCCCCTGATGCAGGCATGGCGAGTACACACCCCCGGCGAGCCCCGCGAGGCCATGCGCCTCGAAGAGGTGCCCGAACCGGTGCCCGGCGAGGGCGAGGTGAGGCTCAAGGTGCTCGCCGCCAACGTCAACTTCCCCGACGCGCTGCTCGTGCGCGGCCAGTACCAGATCCGCCCCCCGCTGCCCTTCACCCCCGGCGTGGAGATCTGCGGCGAGACCGACGACGGCCGCCGCGTCATCGCCAATCCGAGCCTGCCCAACGGCGGTTTCGCCGAGTACGTCACCGCCCCCGCGCGGGCCCTGCTCCCCGCCCCGGACACCCTCGACGACGCCGAGGCGGCCGCACTGCACATCGGCTACCAGACGGGCTGGTTCGGCCTGCACCGCCGGGCACGCCTCCAGGCGGGCGAGACCCTCCTCGTGCACGCCGCCGCCGGCGGGGTCGGCAGCGCCGCCGTCCAGCTCGGCAAGGCCGCCGGAGCCACCGTCATCGGAGTCGTCGGCGGCAAGGCCAAGGCGGCCACCGCCGAGGAGCTCGGCTGCGACCTGGTCGTCGACCGCACGACGGAGGACATCGTCGCCCGCGTCAAGGAGTTCACCGCGGGACGCGGCGCCGACGTCGTCTACGACCCGGTCGGCGGCGACGCCTACACCGCCTCGGCCAAGTGCGTGGCCTTCGAGGGCCGCATCGTCGTCGTGGGCTTCGCGAGCGGAACCATCCCCGCCCCGGCACTGAACCACGCCCTGGTGAAGAACTACGCGATCCTCGGCCTGCACTGGGGCCTGTACGCCACCAAGGAGCCCGCCGCCATCGCCGCCTGCCACGCGGAGCTCACCCGCCTCGCCGCCGAAGGCACCGTCAGGCCGCTGGTCAGCGAGCGCGTCCCGCTCGCCGGTGCCGCCGACGCCGTACAGCGCCTCGCCGACGGGACCACCACCGGCCGGCTGGTCGTCGTACCGGCCCGGGACGGGGGCCGGCGATGACGGCCGCCGCGGTCACCGCCGCACAACTGCTCCTGCGCACACGGGAACTGCTCGCCGCGCACCCGCCCGCCACCACCGCGCGCGAGGACTTCCTGCGCGCCCGCTTCGACGCCGGACTCGCCTGGGTGCACTACCCCGAGGGCCTCGGCGGACTCGGCGCGCCCCGCACCCTCCAGGCCGTCGTCGACGCCGAACTGGAGGCCGCCGCGGCCCCCGACAACGACCCGCGCCGGATCGGCATCGGCCTGGGCATGGCCGCGCCCACGATCCTCGCGTACGGCACCGAGGAGCAGAAGCGGCGCTTCCTGCGCCCCCTGTGGATCGGGGAGGAGGTCTGGTGCCAGCTCTTCAGCGAGCCCGGCGCCGGCTCCGACCTGGCCGCACTCGGCACCCGTGCGGTCCGCGCCGCCGACGGGGACGGAGACTGGGTGGTGGACGGCCAGAAGGTGTGGACCTCCAGCGCCCACACCGCCCGCTGGGCGATCCTGATCGCCCGCACCGATCCCGCGCTGCCCAAGCACCAGGGCATCACCTACTTCCTGTGCGACATGCACGCCCCCGGCGTGGAAGTGCGCCCGCTGCGCCAGATCACCGGCGAGGCCGAGTTCAACGAGGTCTTCCTCACCGGCGTCAAGATCCCCGACGCCCACCGGCTCGGCGAGGTGGGCCAGGGCTGGGCCGTCGCCCGCACCACCCTGATGAACGAGCGGGTCTCCATCGGCGGCATGCGCATCCCCCGCGAGGGCGGCATGATCGCCCCGGTCGCCGCCGCCTGGCGCGGGCGCCCTGAGCTGCGCACGCACTCCCTGCACCAGCGGCTGCTGGAGCTGTGGGTCGAGGCGGAGGTCGCCCGCCTCACCGGGGAGCGGCTGCGCCAGCAGCTCGCCGCCGGAGCGCCCGGCCCGGAAGGCTCGGGGATGAAGCTCGCCTTCGCCCGCCTCAACCAGGAGATCAGCGGCCTGGAGGTGGAACTCCTCGGCGAGGAAGGGCTGCTGTACGAGGACTGGACCCTGCGCCGCCCCGAGATCGTCGATTTCACCGGCCGCGACGCCGGCTACCGCTACCTGCGCGCCAAGGGCAACAGCATCGAGGGCGGCACCAGCGAAATCCTCCTCAACATCGTCGCCGAACGCGTCCTCGGCCTGCCCGCCGAACCGCGCGACGACAAGGACCTCGCCTGGAAGGACCTGGCCCGATGAGCGCACCGAACCCCCCGAGCGCGGCCCCCCTGGACCTGCTGTACTCCGAGGCGGAGGAGGAACTCCGCACGGCCGTACGCTCCCTGCTCGCCTCCCGCTGCGACGCCGCCGCCGTCCTGGCCCGGATCGAGGGCGGCGCCCCGCACGACCCGGTGCTGTGGCGGGTGCTCGCCGCGGACATCGGCGCCGCGGGACTGCTCGTACCGGAGAAGCTGGGCGGCCAGGGCGCGAGCCACCGGGAGGCGGCCGTGGTCCTGGAGGAGCTCGGCCGGGCCGCCGCCCCGGTCCCCTACCTCACCAGCGCCGTCCCGGCGACGGAGATCCTGCTCGGCTGCGACGGCGCGGACTGTGCCGACCTCCTGCGGGAGCTCGCGGCGGGCCGGCGGGTCTGCGCGCCCGCGCTGCCCCTGACCCTGGCCCCCGGCGCACCCCTGCCGGCGCCGGTCCGGGACACCGGCGCGGGCCCCGGCGGCGGGACGGGCCCCGGCGGCGGCCACGGCGGCGGGACGGGCACGCGGACGCTGAGCGGCAGCGTCACCTCCGTCGCGGACGCGGCCGGCGCCGACGTGCTGCTGGTCCTCGCCGACACCGGGTTGTACGCCGTCCAGGCCGACTCGCCGGGGGTCTCTCGGACCCCCCTCGTGGCGCTGGACCTGACCCGCCCCCTGGCCACCGTCACCCTCGACGGGGCCGCCGGGACCCGGCTCGCCGACCCGGCCACCGCCCGCGCGGCCATCGCCGGGGCACTGCTCTCCGGGGCCGGACTGCTCGCCTCGGAACAGCTCGGGCTCGCCGAATGGTGCCTGGCGCAGACGGTGGCGCACCTGCGCACCCGCCACCAGTTCAACCGGCCCCTCGGCTCCTTCCAGGCCCTCAAGCACCGCCTCGCCCGGCTCTGGCTCGACGTGGCCTCCGCCCGGGCCGCGGCCCGGGCCGCCGCGGACGCCCTCGCGACCGGCGCCCCCGACGCGCCGCTCACGGTCGCCGTGGCCCAGGCCTACTGCTCGGGAGTCGCGGTCAAGGCGGCCGAGGAGTGCGTACAGCTGCACGGCGGCATCGGCATGACCTGGGAACACCCCGCCCACCTCTACCTCAAGCGGGCCAAGGCCGACTCCCTGGCCCTCGGCACGGCCGGCCACCACCGCGGCCTGGTAGCGGACTTCGCGGAACTCCCGTCCCCCTAGGCCGTCCCCCTAGTGCCGTGACCGGAAAGGTCCACCGGGTCGCGGCGCCCGGCACGGCACCTCGCCGCGTTGTCGGACCACGCGAGTACGTCCAGTACGCGACGTGATCCTCCGCCCGGGGGCCCCTCCCAGCGGTAGCTGGGGGAGATGCACCGCACCGGACACCGCGACCCGGCAAACCTTTCCGGTCACGGCACTAGCCGATGCCCGCCCGGTGCTGCTCCCGGCCCGTGCCCTCGACGCCGGCGGGGCTGGAAAACCCAGCCCCGCCGGCGTCGGGGCGCGGGGTACGGGCGTGATCCCACGGGGAGTGCCGGCCGAACGGCCGATGCGGTCGGCGCCGGGGCTGCGGCAGCCTTGACGGATTCCCCGTCGACCCCGCCCCGCGAAGGGAGCCGCGTCATGCTGCACGCCCTCTACCTGCTCGGCATAGCCGCCTTCGCCGCCTCCGGCGTCCTCGCCGCGCACCGCGCGAACATGGACCCCTTCGGCGGGCTCGTCCTCGCCTTCGCGGCCGCCATCTCCGGCGGGACCCTGCGCGACCTCATCCTCGACCGGCATCCGCTCTACTGGACGCACGACTGGCTGCTGCTCGTCCTCATCGCGTCCGTCGCCGTCGCCACCATGCTCTACCTGCGCCGCCGGGAGCTCCCGCACCGCTCCCTGATGGTCGTCGACGCCGTCGGCCTCTCCGTCGTCACCGTGATCGGCGCCCGCGCCGCCATCGACGCGCACGTCACCCCGGTCGCCGTGCTCATCCTCGCCGTCCTGACGGGAGTCACCGGCGAGGTCGTCCGCGACGTGCTCTGCGGGGAGTTCCCGCCCCTGCTGCTGCGCGAGGAGGTGTACGCGACGGCCGCGCTCGCCGGGGCGGTCTCCTACCTCGGCCTGCACCGGGCCGGAGCCCCGGACACCGTCAACATCGCCGTGTCCGCCGCCCTGGTCTTCGCCCTGCGCATGACCGCGGTCTTCCGCGACCTGCACCTGCCCCGCCTCCAGCGCGCCACCGGCTGATCCCTATCCTCGGCGGATGAGCGCTTCCATCACCCGGATCGACGCCGCCGATCTGTTCGCGTACCGCGACGAACTGGCCTCCCTCCTCCTGCGCGTGGTCCGCGACGGTGCCTCACTGGGCTTCCTCGCCGACATCGACCACGAGGCCGCCGTCGCCTGGTGGGAATCCCTGCTCCCCGCCGTGGAGGAGGGCTCCCTCGCCCTGTGGGTGTCGAGGGGGCCGGACGACTGGATCGACGGCACCGTCAGCTGGAGCCGGGAGACGAAGCCCAACGGCCGCCACCGCGCCGAGGTGCGCAAGCTCATGGTCCACCCCGGGGCCCGCGGCCGCGGCACGGGCCGCGCCCTCCTCGCCGAAGCCGAGGCGGCCGCCGCCCGCGCCGGGGTGGTGCTCCTGTTCCTGGACACCGAGAGCGGCAGCGGGGCCGAGCGGGTGTACCGGACCGCCGGCTGGACCGAGGCGGGCTCCATCCCCGACTACGCCGCCGATCCGGCCGGCCGCCTGGTGGCGACCACCTTCTACTACAAGCACACGGGGCAGTAGGGGGCTTCTCGGTGACCTCGTCCGCCGCGCCGCGTTAGACCCGTAGGCACCGGCCACCGAGCGAGGGAGACCGTATGTACGCAGTACCCGCCGCCGCACCACTCACCCGCCGCGCGGCCCTTCGTACGGCATTCACCGCGGCCCTGTTCGCCGGCACGGCCGCGGCCCTGGCCCCCGTACTGCGCGCCCGCCGGCCCCGGCAGACCCTCACCCCGGCCCCGCTCGCCGAGGAGACGTACCGCGGCCGCCACATCGCGGTGGACCTCGCCGGGGTCCGCATCGACGGCCGGGCGCTGCACGTCATGCGCCGAGCCGACGGCAGCTACCTCAGCGGGATCAACCACTTCCAGTCCTACGCCACCCCGCTGGAGCTCGCCCGCGCCGCCGTCGACGAACTGGGCACCAACCAGCTGGCCTTCGCGGCGTCCCACCACGGCGGACAGGAGTAGCGGGCCTTGTACACCCGACAGAACCAGAAGAACCTGACCAGCGCGCAGAAGAAGCGGTTCACGGCGGCCGTGCTGGAGCTCAAGCGCAACGGCACCTACGACGCCTTCGTGCGCACCCACGACAAGTACTTCGTCCCCGACCGCGACCGCAAGCTGCGCGTCGGGCACATGTCGCCGTCCTTCTTCCCCTGGCACCGGCGCTACCTGCTGGAGTTCGAGCGGCAGCTGCAGGGCGTCGACCCCGGCGTCTCCATCCCGTACTGGGACTGGACCACCGACACCAGCCCGGTCTCCTCCCTGTGGGCCGACGACTTCCTCGGCGGGACCGGCCGCGCGAGCGACCGCCAGGTGATGACCGGCCCGTTCGCCCACGACAAGGGCAACTGGACGGTGACGGTGGGCATCACGGAGGCCCGCTTCCTCACCCGCAACCTGGGCCGGCCGCAGAACCCGATCACCCTGCCGACCGCGGCCGAGCTCCAGTGGGCCATCGACGACCCGGTGTACGACACCTCGCCCTGGGACTCGACGGCCGCCGGCGGCGGCTTCCGCAACAAGCTGGAGGGCTGGGCCGCGCCGAAGAGCGAGAAGTGGCGCAACCACAACAAGGTCCACCAGTGGATCGGCGGCCACATGACGGGCGGCACCGCGCCCAACGACCCGGCGTTCTGGCTGCACCACGCCTTCGTCGACCTGCTCTGGGACCGCTGGCAGCAGCGGCACCCGGCATCGGGCTACCTGCCCGCCGCCCCGCTCGCACTCGGCGACCTCCAGCGGGGCAGGGTGATCGCCCTCGACGAGCCGATGCCGCCGTGGGACGTCACCCCGCGCCAGATGCTCGGCCACCAGGGCTCCTACCGCTACGAGTGACCCCGCCGGCCCGGGCGCACGGGCGCACGGGGAAGGGCCCCCGCCAAGTGGCGGGGGCCCTTCGTGGCACCGGGCGATCAGCCGCCGTAGTTGCCCTCGGTGTGGTGGCCGCCGCCGTGGCCCGACGCGTTGACGCAGGTGTTGCCGAACGCCGGGTTCAGCAGGCCGATCACGTTGACGGTGTTGCCGCAGACGTTGACCGGGACGTGCACCGGAACCTGGAGCAGGTTGCCCGACAGGACACCGGGGGAGCCGACCGCCGCACCGTGCGCTCCGGCATCGGCAGCCGCCAGACCCGCACCGGCGGCCAGGGCGCTACCGGCGGCAGCGGTGATGACGAATGCCTTCGCGATACGCGACATCAAGATCTCCTCGTGAGGATCGGGGTGCCGCAGAAACTGGAAGCTGCGGCGTTTGACATGGCATACAACGCGGGGACCGCCCAAGGGTCACGGCCGCTGGGCCGCCGGTGGTCCCGGACTACCCGGTGATCCCGAACCGGGCGGAGGCGAAGTACGGACGCACCGGCGTGACGGCTCCCGGCGCGAGCACCTGCACCGGGGAGCCCGCGCAGCCGGGCTCCCGGTAGAGCGCCACCGGGCCCCGGGTCTTGTTCGTCACGGCGCGCCCGCCGCCGCCCTTCGCGGCCAGGCAGCCCTTGGGGGCGGTGAAGCCGTGCGGCCGGTCGTCCGTGCCCAGGTACTGGAACTCGGGCCCGACGGCCGACGGGGTCCCGAGGGCGGCGGTCGGGCCGTCGGCGGCGTGGGCGCCGCTGCCGGCCGCCGCGGCGGCCGTGGCCGCCAGCAGCAGGGCCGGGACCGAGCCGGCCCGCAGGACGCTCCGAACGGTGTCGTGGAGAGAGAGGGATCGCATGCCCGGCCCAACCCGGCCCGACCCGGACGGGGTCACGCCTTGTCACCCGTCGCGTGCCTGTGCGACGGTGCGACCGGACGGAGCGCGGAACCCCGGATACCGGCGACCGGGCCGTCCTTGGCGGACCCGGCAGGCCGTCTCCGACGGACCCAGGAGGACACGATGCCCGCAGCGGCGAGCGACGCCCAGGACCGTGCCCGACCCCGGGCCCGGACGGCGCACGGAGTGGTCGAGGGCCGCAGCGGCCCCGGCGGCATCGCCGTCTTCCGCGGCATCCCCTACGCCGCCCCGCCCGTCGGCGCCCGCCGGTTCGCCGCGCCCGCGCCCCCCGAGCCGTGGGACGGCGTACGCGACGCGGGTGCGTACGGTCCCACCGCGCCCAAGGTGCCCTACCCCGACCCGTTCGCCGCGCTGCTGCCCGATCCGGACGTCCCCGGCGACGACTGCCTCAACCTGAACGTGTGGACCCCGGACCCCGCGGCCGGGCGGACGCCCGGGGCCCGGCTCCCGGTCATGGTCTGGATCCACGGCGGGGCCCTCACCCGGGGCTCCTCCGCCGTCCCCGTCTACGACGGCTCCGCCTTCGCCCGCGACGGCGTGGTGCTCGTCTCCGTCAACTACCGCCTCGGCGTCCTCGGCTACGGGCTCTTCCCCGACGCCCCCGCCAACCGCGGGCTGCTCGACCAGATCGCCGCCCTGACCTGGGTCCGGGAGAACATCGAGGCCTTCGGCGGAGACCCCGGGCGGGTGACCGTCTTCGGCGAGTCCGCCGGGGCCATCAGCATCGGCGCCCTCCTCGCCGCGCCCCGGGCCGCCGGGCTCTTCCACCGGGCCGCCCTGCAGAGCGGGCCTCCCGAGGCCCTGCCGTGCGAGCGGGTGCGCGCCATGGTCCGGCGGATGGCCGCGCTGCTCAAGGTCCCCGCCACCGCCGGGGCATTCGCCGCCGTCGCCCTGACCGACCTGCTCGCCGCCCAGGCCGCCGTGCTGCGCCGGTCCTCGCCGCTGGTCGGCGGCCCGGCCTTCGGGCTGGTCACCGACCCGGACACGCTGCCGGCGGACCCGCTCGAAGCCGCGGCGGCCGCGGCCGCGGACATGCCGCTGCTGCTGGGCTGGACCGCCGAGGAGCACCGGCTCTGGCTGGCCCCGACCGGCGGGATGCGGCTGCTGGACCGGCTGGGCCCGCTCGCCGTGGCCCTGGGCCGGATCCGCGGCGGCAAGGACCGCGGCGCCGTACGGGCGCTGCGCGCCGAGCGGCCCGGCGCCGGCCCCGCCGACCTCGCCGGGCACCTGCTCACCGACCGGCTGCTGCGCGACCCGCTGCGCGCCCTGGCCGGGGCGCCGGGGCGGGGCGCGCCGAGCTTCGTCTACGAGTTCGCGTGGCCGTCCGGGATCCCGGGCCTCGGGTCCTGCCACGCGCTGGAGCTGGGCTTCGTCTTCGACACCCTGGCCGTCCCCGAGGCGTCGTGGCTGGCCGGGCCCCACGCCCCGCAGGAACTGGCCGAGGAGATGCACGCGGCCTGGGTGCGCTTCGCCGTGGACGGGGACCCCGGCTGGGCGCCCTGGAACGGCGACGGCCCGCCGAAGGTGTTCGGCGGGCCGAAGCAGGTGGAAGCGCGGCTGGTTACTCCACGGGCCCTTCCATGACCTTGCTGATGTACTGGATCGGCCCCTCGCCCATGTTGGGGACGTAGGTCTTCGCGTTGTGCTGGCCGCCCTGGATGATCTTCAGCTCGGTGTGGACCGGCCCCTTGCCGTAGGCGGCGATGAACTTCTCCACGTTCGGTAGGGTGTTCTTGTTGGACTCGTTGGTGCCGACCTGGAAGGCCAGGTAGACGTCCGGGCCCTTCTTGTCGATCAGCGCCTTGGCCAGCAGCTCGGGGTTGTTCTCCGCCTTCTCCTTGTCGTGGCCCCTCCACAGCGAGGAGTCGGGCACGATGTCCGGGCCCGAGCAGATCGCGGCCTTGAACTTGTCCGGGTGCTTCAGCACGGCCTTCAGGCTGGCGAAGCCACCGGTCGAGGAGCCCATGTAGGCCCAGCCGTCACGGGACTTGACCGTGCGGAAGTTCGCGCGCACCAGGTCCGGGACGTCGTCGGTGAGCCAGGTGCCCATCTTGGGCTGGTCCGGGATGTCGGACCCGTCCCAGTAGACGCCCTTGTCGTCCGGACCCGGGTTCAGCACCGGCATGGCGAGGATGAAGGGCTTGCTCTTGCCCTCGGCGTACCACTTGCTGATGCTGGTCTGCAGGCCCAGGTCGGTGCCCATCCAGTAGTTGTTCGGGTAGCCGGCGCCGCCCGGGAGCGCGATCATGACCGGGAAGCCGCTCTTGGCGAACTTCGGGTCGTCGTACTCCTTGGGAGCCCAGACCCAGACCTTGCCCTTGAAGCCCGACTTCTTGCCGTCCAGCGTGGTGACGGCCACGTGCGTGCCGTCGGGCAGGGTCATCGAGTTCTTGAAATCGGCCTTCGGGCCCGTGGGCATCGACATCTTCGAGTTCGCCGGCGGTTTGACGGCCTCACCGGAGTCACCGGTGTGCGGCTTCCCGAACGAGACGGCCTCGCCCTTGTCCGTGAAGGGCGGTATCTCGTAGTGGTTCATCACGAGCGCCGCGACACCCGCCAGCGCGAGCACGGAGGCGCCCGCGATCACCCACCGCCGGACCCGCGAAGGCCGCCGCGGCTCACCGTGGGGGGGCTGCCCCTGCGGCGGGTGGGGAGGGTACGGCTGCTGCCCCTGCGGCGGGTACGGCTGCTGCTGGTAGGGCCCTTCCGACCGGTACGGCTGCTGCTGTCCGTCGGGTGAGTGCGACATGTGCGGTTGCTCTCCGGCTTGGTGCTGACCCCGTTGGGGCGGGGTGGGACTGCTTTCGATCAAAAGAGGAGCCTACGTGCTCACAGGTTCCGGATTTTTCCGACTCTTTGGGTTCCCGAGAGGAGGACATTGCCCGACGTCGAAACGGTCGGCGGAGTTCCCGATCTGTTCGCCGAGTATCTCTGGCCCCTGCACATGCCGATCGGTACGGTACCTCCGCGCCGCCCCAAGCCCCTGCCCGGAGGTAATTCCCGTGCCCGGCATGCCACTTCCACGGTCCCGTCGCAAGACCGCCCTCGCCACTGCCCGCGCCACCGCCTTCGGCGTCTCCACCGTCGGCGCCGCGCTGTGGGCGGGCATCGCCGCCGCCCAGCCGGGGGGAGTCAACCTCACCAACTCCTACGGCATCACGCACCCGAGCCGGCCCAACTGCCTGCAACTCTTCTCGGGCTCCCACCAGGGCGTGACCGGCGACAGCTGCTACACGCCGGGCTTCAGCTCCGCGCCCAACCTGGCCTCCGAGCTGATCGCCGCCCCGGGCACCCGCCCCGGGCGACGCGGTGCTCGTGCTCCCGCGCCGGACGCCGCAGCCGTCTGATCCCACCCGCCGATCCCGAAAGGCCCCGCCCGTGCCCCTGAAGCGCCGGATCCTGATCCTCGTCTCCGCCGTCGTCCTGCTCGCCGCGATCGGGGCGCTCGCCGTCGTGCGGGCCTCCTCGCGCGCCGACGAGAAGGACCGGGCCCGGGCCGGCGGGCCGGCGATCACCCCGGGCGCGGTGTCCCTCGCCCCGGGCGACGGCGGCCGGCGGATCGTGTTCCGGAACATGGTCTGGGGGCCGCACCGCGACGAGCTGGCCACCGCACCGGCCGACGCGCCCGAAGGGCCCCGTACCGCCTCCGGGGTCAGCTGCCTGCGCTTCCACTCCGCCGCCGGCACGGGGGTCTGCCTCCAAGCCGACAAGGGCGGGGTGCAGGACAGCTACAAGGCCGTCGTCCTCGATGCCCGGCTCGAGGAGGTCTCCAGCCACCCGCTGGCCGGCATCCCGACCCGGGCGAGGGTCTCGCCCGGCGGCCGTCTGGCCGCCTGGACGGTCTTCGTGGGCGGGGACTCGTACGCGGGCACGAACTTCTCGACCCGGACCTCGCTGCTGGACCTGCGCACCGGGAAGTACGACGCCTCCCTGGAGGACTTCACGATCCACAAGGACGGCAAGGCGTACCGCAACGCCGACGTCAACTTCTGGGGAGTCACCTTCACCGCCGACGAGCAGGGCTTCTACGCCACGCTCGCGACCGGGGGCCAGACCTACCTGGTCCGCGGCGACCTCGCGGCACGCACGGTGACCACGCTGCGCGAGAACCTCGAATGCCCGTCCCTGTCGCCCGACGGGACCCGGCTGGTGTTCAAGAAGCGGGTGCCCGGCCTGTCGCCGGACGCGCCCTGGCGGCTGTACGTCCTGGACCTGGCCTCGATGGCGGAGGCCCCGCTCGCCGAGGAGCGCAGCGTCGACGACCAGGTGGTGTGGACGGACGACAAGACGGTCGTCTACTCCCTGCCCGGGGACTTCGGCGCAGACCTCTACTCCCTGCCCGCCGACGGCAGCGGCGCCCCGGCCCGGCTCATGACGTCGGCCCTCGCCCCCGCCTTCCTCGGCTGACACCGGGGAAGTGGGGGCGGGAGCCGCCCGCCGTCCGAACGGAAGGGCAGGGTGCGGCAGCGCAGAAGGACCGTTACGCCGGGATGAGCGTCTTGCGCCGCCGCTTGCGCTGCGCGGCCGCCGACAGCCTGAGCTCGATGACCGACCGCACGGTCGGCCACTCCTCGTCGAGGATCGAGTAGAAGGCCGTACTGCGGACCGCCCCGTCGAGGCCCCTCGAATGGGCCCGGCGGACCCCCTCGCTGGTGAACCCGAGCCGTTCCATGGCGGCGCGCGAGCGGCCGTTGCGGGCATCGGCGCGCAGCGAGATGCGCCGGACGCCCCAGGTCTCGAAGGCATGGCGCAGCAGGAGGAGCTTCGCCTCGGTGTTGATGCCGGTTCCCTGGGCCTGCGGGGACAGCCAGGTATTGCCGATCTCGGCGGCATCGGGGATCGCCGTCGCCGGATCGCCGAACGGGACCCCCGGCACGGCGGGCCACACCAGCGGCCCCTGCCAGTAGTCGAGTTCCAGGAACCGGGTCGAACCGACCACCCGGCCGTCGGTGGCTCTGACCACCGCGAACGGGAGCGATCGACCCGCCGCCTGATCGGCGAGGGCACGGTCGATGTACTCGTGTGACGCCTGCAACCCGTGGGGCACGGGAGTGAAGGCGTAAGTCGTACGATCCTCGGCCCCGGCCATGGCCAAGGCCTCGGTGTGGTGGGGGGCGAGGGGCTCAAGCCGCACGGAGCGGCCGGCGAGGAGTACGGGTACGGGCACGGAGCCTTCGGTCCTTCTGGGCGGTGGGGTGGTTGCACAGTCTGCGTCCCTGACGTCGCCCCCCGTGCAAAACACGGGTGAAAGGCAACGGGCTGTCAGGTGAACGCGAGTGGCTCAATGTAGCCCCTTAGAGTCCTCTCATGAACCCCCAAATTGGCAATGGCGTGACACTCTTTTTCGAGGACTTGGGTCCCCGTGACGGAGCCCCCGTAATCCTGATCCACGGACATCCGTTCAACCGCACGATATGGGACCCCCAGACGGCCGCCCTGACCGCGGCCGGTTACCGTGTCATCGCCCCTGACCTGCGGGGATACGGTCAAAGCCCGGTGGTTCCCGGCAAGACCCTGCTCGCCGCCTTCGCCGACGACCTGGCCGCCCTGCTCGACCGCCTGGGCGTCGAACAAGCGGTCGTCGGCGGTGTGTCCATGGGCGGGCAGATCGCCATGGAGATGCGGCTGCGCCACCCGGGTCTGGTACGGGCCCTCGTCCTGTCCGACAGCTCCTCCCCGGCGGAGACCGAGGACGGCAAGGCCTTCCGCCTGAACCTCGCCGAGCGGCTGCTGCGGGAGGGGATGAAGCCCTACACCGACGAGGTCATCGACAAGATGCTCGCGCCGTACAACGTGACCGGAATGCCCGAGGCCGCCGCCAAGGTGACCGCGATGATGTACGCGACCGCACCCGAGGGCGCGGCCGCAGCGCTGCGCGGGCGGGCCGAGCGGCCCGACTACGCCCCGGTGCTCGCGGCGCTGCCCGCCGAGGTGCCCTGCCTGATCATCGTCGGCCGGGACGACGTGTACACCCCGGTCGCCGAGGCCGAGTCCCTGCACGCACTGGTCCCGCACTCGGTGCTCACCGTCGTGGAGCGGGCCGGACACCTGCCGGGCGTGGAGCAGCCGGAGGCCTTCAACGCGGCGCTGCTGGAGTTCCTCGCGGCGCTCTGACAGCAGTACCGGGCCCCGCGACCGCCGCGCACCGTGGAGCCTCCGCTCCGGGGGTTTCCCGAAGCGGCGGCGGGCCCGGCGTGGGGCGCAGTTCGGTCGTAGGAGCCGGCCAAGGGTACGAGCAGCGGCCCGCCTGAGCAGGGGCGTCGCGGCGGGGCCCTTCGGCGGGCCGGCGGGTGCCGAAGGGCGCTACCGCGCGGCCGGACGGCGGTGTCAGTCTGTCTGCAGAGTGGTGCGCAGCCGGTAGCGGTCGCCGCTGTACTCCACGGTGGACAGCAGGAGCGGCCGCTGGTCGCGCGTGAACACGGTCTGGTCGAGGACGAGCACGGGCGCGCCCTCGGCGATGCCGAGGTGCCCGGCGAGTTCCCCGTCGGCCGTGCGCGCCTCGATCGTGGCCTCGGCGCGGTCGGGCTCGACGCCCCAGCGGCGCAGCTCCTCGAAGAGCGAGGTCTCGCGGAAGTCGGTGCGGGCGAGGTCGGGCGCGAGTTCGACGACGACGAGCGTCCGGTCGAGGGCGATCCGGACGTCGTTGAGCAGCCGGACCCGCTCCAGGAGCAGCAGCGGGGTGCCGGCGGGCACGCCGAGGCGGTCCGCATCGTCCAGGGACGCCGTGACCGTGTCGTGCCGCAGGACGACCGAGCTGGCGCGCATGTGCTTGCGGCGCGCGGTGGCGGTGAAGGACTCCAGGTCTTTGGGCCACTCGCGGGCGGGCGCGGGCGCCACGGGCGCCGCGACGAACCAGCCGCGCCCGTGGGAGGCGGTGACCAGGCCCTGCTCGACGAGGCGGCCGAGCGCGCGGCGCAGGGTGACGCGGGAGACGTCCAGCCGGGTGCACAGCTCGCGCTCGGGCGGCAGCTTGCTGCCGGCGGTCAGGCCGCGGCGCGCGATCTCCTCGCGGATCCGGTCCGCGGCCTGGGCCCACAGGGGGTCGGCGGCACGGACGACGGAGGAGGAGGTGGCGGCGTCGTCGGTGGCAGGATCGTCGATCATGGGATGAACCATACCACTTGCTACCACTTTGTTGTGGCTTCCGACCTCGGGATGGCGAGACCTTCGGCCTCATCTTGATGTTTTCCGTAAGACCACAAGAGACCACCGTTGACCAATCCAAAACCACTGGTTACCTTCGAGTCGTCCCCACCACCCGCTCGACGAGGAGTACCTGCGATGAGTACGGCCACAGCCCCGGCCACCGCACCGGCCGCCGGAAAGAAGCCGGGCCGGATCATGCCGGTCATGCAGCGCATCGGCCGCAGCCTGATGCTGCCCGTGGCCACGCTGCCGGCCGCCGCCCTGCTGACCCGGCTCGGCGGCCACGACCTGCTGGGCCGTGAGAACTTCCCGCTGATCGTGCAGAAGCTCGCGATGGTGCTGGCGGCCGCCGGTGACACGGTCTTCGCCAACCTGCCGCTGCTCTTCGCGGTCGGCGTGGCCATCGGCTTCGCCAAGAAGTCCGACGGCTCAACCGCCCTGGCGGCCGTGGTCGGCTACCTCGTCTTCAAGGCGGTGCTCGCCAGCCCGGCCTTCCCCAAGGGCGTGGACGGCGAGCCGCTCGACGCCAAGGTCCTCGGCGGCATCGTGATGGGCCTGGTCGCGGCCCTCCTCTACCAGCGCTTCAGCCGGACCAAGCTGCCCGAATGGCTCGGCTTCTTCGGCGGCCGCCGGCTCGTGCCGATCCTGAGCGCCTTCGCCGGCGTCGGCATCGGAGTGGTATTCGGAGTGGTCTGGCCGACCGTCGGCGGCTGGTTCTTCCACTTCGGCGAGTGGCTGGTCGGCACCGGCGCCTGGGGCGCGGGCCTCTTCGGCCTCGTCGTCCGGGCCCTCATCCCGATCGGGATGCACCACTTCTTCTCGGTCTTCCCCTGGTTCGAGGCCGGCTCCTTCGTGAACCCGACCACCGGCACCGAGGTGCACGGCGACATCGCCCGCTTCCTCGCCGGCGACCCGACCGCGGGCCAGTTCATGACCGGCGGCTTCCCGATCTACATGTTCGCCCTCCCGGCCGCCGCCATGGCCATCGCGCACACCGCACGCCCCGAGAACCGCACCATGGTCAAGGGCATGATGATCTCCGTCGCCCTGACCTCCTTCGTCACCGGCGTGACCGAGCCCATCGAGTTCGCCTTCATGTTCGTGGCCCCGGTCCTCTACGCGATCCACGCCTTCCTCTTCGGCGTCTCGATGGCCGTCTGCTACGCCCTCGGCATCCGTGACGGCTTCGGCTTCTCCTCCGGCGCCATCGACTACATCGTCAACTACGGCATCGCCACCAAGCCCTGGATGCTCATACCGATCGGCCTGGCCTTCGCCGCCATCTACTACGTGCTCTTCCGCTGGGCGATCGTGAAGTTCGACCTCCCCACCCCGGGCCGGGAACGCGACGAGGACGCGGAACGGAAGCCGGGAGCCAAGGCCGGAGCCTCCGCCTGATCCCGCCGCACCGCTCCGTCCGCTCGGACCGCTCACCCCGCACCACCTGTACCGCTCTCTTCTACACCTACACTCATCTGTATCCACTAGACACAGTTTACGGAGGACACAGTGATCGCCACCGCCATCGCCGCTCTCACCGCCGCCGCCCTCGCCACCCCCGCCGCCGGACTCTTCGCCCACCGCGCGCTGCGCCGCGCGCAGGCCGCCAAGGCCCTGCGGATCGATTCCCCGCAGGGCATCGACGAGCGGGGCTTCGTCCGCATCGGCGGCATCGACCAGTGGATCTCGGTGCGCGGCGAGGACCGCGCCAACCCGGTCGTCGTAGAGATCCACGGCGGCCCCGGCGCCGCCAACTCCATCTACACGGCCCGCACCCGCTCCTGGGAGCGCCACTTCACGCTTCTCCGCTGGGACATGCGCGGCGCCGGCAAGACCTTCGGCCGGGGCGGCCCGGAGGGCCAGGGCGAGGCCACTTTCGAGCGGCTCTACGAGGACGTCCTGGAGGTCACGCACCACGCCCGGCGCCTGCTGGGCGCCGAGCGGGTGGTGCTCCTCGCCAACTCCTACGGCAGCGCCTTCGGGCTACGGCTGGCCCGCGCGCACCCCGAGCTCTACTCCGCCTACGTCGGCACCGACCAGAACATCCACACCGGCGGCCGCGACACCTCCGCCTACGACGCCCTGCTGGAGCGGCTGCGCGCCGCCGGGAAGCACAAGCAGGTCGCGCGGGTCGAGGAGATCGGCCCGGACCCGTACGCGTGGACGCCGCGGCAGCAGGCGACGTACGCCAAGCTCTGCGCGCAGAGCGACCCGCTGACGCTCGACACGATCAAGAAGGTGGTGCTGGGCTCGATGTGGCTGTCGCCGCTGCACTCGCTGCGCGACCTGCGGGACTTCTTCAAGGGGCAGTCGTTCTCGGAGCGGATCACCGGGGGAACGGCCGGGTTCGACGACCGGGCCGAGGGGACGCGCTTCGAGATCCCCTTCTTCGTCTTCCAGGGCGAGTACGACGTGCTCACCCCGACGGCCTCCGCCCATGCGTACTTCGAGGAGGTCGAGGCCCCGGTCAAACACTTCGCGGTGATCGAGGGCTGCAGCCACTTCGCGTCGTTCCGCCGCCCGGACCGCTTCCTGGACCTCCTCCTGACCCACGTCCGCCCCCTCCTGACGACCACTCCGGCCCCGTCGGCCGCCCCGGCCACCCCGGCCACGGACCGGCCGGCGTAGCACTGGGGGCGGGCGCCGGAGCACCGTAGGCTGACCGGATGATCCGCACCGTCGTCCTGGACGTAGGCGAGACCCTGACCCGCGATGACCGCTACTGGGGGGCCTGGGCCGACTGGCTCGGCGTGCCACGGCACACGCTGTCCGCGCTCGTCGGCGCGGTCGTCATCGACGGCCGCGACAACTCCGACGCGCTCCGCCTGCTCCGGCCGGACATCGACATCCAGGCCGAGTACGCCGCCCGCGAGGCGGCAGGACGCGGCGAGCAACTCGACGATACGGACCTGTACGACGACGTGCGCCCCTCCCTCTCCGCCCTCCGGGCGGCCGGGGTCCGTGTCGTCGTCGCGGGAAACCAGAGCCCGAAGGCCGGCACACTGCTGCGCGCGCTCGACTTGCCGGCGGACCTGGTCGCGACGTCCGGAGAATGGGGCGTCGCCAAGCCCGAACCCGCCTTCTTCCAGAAGGTGTTGGAGGTGTCCGGCGCGCCCGCGGCGCAGACCCTCTACGTCGGCGACCACCCGGCCAACGACCTGGCCCCGGCGCGAGCGGCCGGCCTGCTGACCGCGCACGTACGGCGCGGCCCGTGGGGGCACTGGTGGGCCGACGAGATCCGCGAGCGGCGGACGGCGGACTACTCGATCGACACGCTGGCAGAACTGGTCAGGCTGGTCGCCATCGCCAAGGCGTAGCGGGCGCCGACCGGTTCGCGGACCAGTACCGTGCCTGCATGGCCGATCACATCGGGCAGCGCATCGCAGCACGGCGCCACGTCCGCCGCATGACCCAAGCCGACCTCGCACGCGAGTCCCATGTCTCCCTCGCCATGGTCAAGTCGATCGAGCGCGGCGCCCGTACCCCGTCCGCGGTCCTTCTCGAAGCCCTCGCGTCAGCGCTCGGCGTGGGCCCCTCACGGCTGGACCGTTCGTACACGGGCACCAGTCGCAGGGTCCACACGGCACTGCCCTCGATCTCGGCTGTGATCGCGGGGTACGACGTCCCGCTCGACCCTCCTACGAGACCTCGCGCCGAGGTGGCATGCGCCGTCGACGAGGCGACCGGATGGCGGCTGGCTGCCCAGTACGGGCGGATCGCCGCCGCGGCACCCGGCCTCCTGACGGACTCGCTGGCGCATCTGCACGCCGCGTCGGGTACGCATCGGGCCGCGGCGGCCCGTCTGGTGGTGGCGGCCGCTCGTGCGGCCGACGCGGTGGCCTACAAGGTCGGCGCGCACGACCTGTCCGCGCGCCTGATCGACGTGATGCGATGGGCGGCCGTGCAGACCGAGGACCCCGACATCGGCGCGGTCGCCGCGTACGTCCACGCGGAGACGTTCTTCGCGGCCCGTGCCCACCGCGCGGGACAGATCACTCTGGAACGGGCACTCGACGCCGGACCCGGCCCGGGAACCACCCAGGCTGCCGCTCTCCGTGGGGCACTGCACATGCGGACGGCCGTGGTGGCCGCTCGCGCCGGCGCGCCGGACGCGGCGCACGCCCACCTACGCGAGGCCGGAAGGTTCGCGGAGCACCTAGAAGAGGGCGTCTACCTCGGTACGGCTTTCGGACCGTCCAGCGTTCGCATCCACGAGGTGGCGGTCGCCGTCAGTCTCGGCGGCGACCACATCGGCCGGGCTCTGGAAATGGCCGGGGGTTGGAAGCCGGGAGATGAGATCCCCGCCGAACGCCGGAGCGGGTTCTACGTCGACATCGGCCGCGCCCAACTCTGGGCCGGTCGGCCGGACGCCGCATTCGAGTCGTTGAAGGTCGCCCGGCGGCTGGCGCCGCAGCACGTCCGCGAACACCCCTGGGCGCGGGAGGACATCGAGACGATCCGTCGGATCAAGCGTGCCGACACCGGGTCGCTGAGCTCGTTCGCGGAGTGGATCGGCGCGGTCTAGGCAACCTCTCCTAGGGATACGACGTGTATCCCTTGCTGCCCTTTCCCCGGCCCATCATCTGTCTGACCGCACTGAACGAGCAGATGGGAGGGGCGATGGCCGATCTGGTCGTAGCCGACATCGCGGACGTGAGCGTAGCGCGCCTGCACGGACACGCCTGCTGGGATTGCGGCGCCGTCGACGACGAACTGATCTCGGCGGGCGAGGCGATCGTCGCGGGTTTCAGCGTGCCCTGGCCGATCGTGAAGTGCTCGCGGCACGCCGAGAGCGGATCGGGCCGGTGACCACCGCCCGGGCGGTGGCCTGCCACCTGATGCCCCTGCCCACCTCGGTCTCCCGCCTCACCCACGCCCAGGCCCTGGGCCGTGCTTGCGTTTCCTGCAGCGCCCTCCTCACTGCGGGCGCCATCGAGCGCGGAACCATCCACGGCGCGCAGGGTGTCCACGTCACCTCCACCGAAGTCTGGTCGTGCCCGGCACCGGAGCGTTCGTGATGCTCATCTGCTGCCGTTGTGACCGCGTGATCCACGGCGAGGCCGAAACGATCCAAGTGGATTCGGCGTCCGGCACCCGCCCGGACCAGCACGCACACCGGCCGGGCGACCCGGAGTGCCGACCTCTCCGGCCGGGTGAACGCTGACCGGGCGCGCGCGGCACGTCCTGCACGGAAGCCGCGTCTGCGACATCCGGCTGCTCTAGGGCCTGTGGGACTGGATCAACGGGCCCCAGGTCCGGCGCCGAGGTTCCGCCGGGCCG
This sequence comes from Streptomyces sp. ICC1, assembly GCF_003287935.1. Lineage (GTDB taxonomy): Bacteria > Actinomycetota > Actinomycetes > Streptomycetales > Streptomycetaceae > Streptomyces > Streptomyces tritrimontium. The sequence goes on along the minus strand of NZ_CP030287.1, from coordinate 5,646,826 downwards.
TAGCCGAGCCGGACTCCGCGCGCGGGACGGACTGCTGGGGAATCTCCTCGGCGGCCCGCTCCGCCGCCGTACGGCCGCGGGCGGTACGCGCGGCCTGGTCGTCGTCGAGGGGGATCGGTCCATGCCCGAGTGGGCGGCGCGTGGTGCTCACCGCCGAAGTCTCGCAGCACGACTGACAGCCCGTCCGGGGCGGGGCGATCTGTCGCCGGATACCCGAACAGGTTCCGCATGATCGCTGCTCAGGGGTTGTCCAGTTTTTCGAGGTCGGTTCTCCGGACCGGCACAGCATGGATTCATCCGGACCTGGGCGAGACAGTTGTCGAGTGAAGATTCCACGCCACTACATCTTGGGCGCCGCCGTGGTCGGCCTCGTCGCCGCGCTGATCTCGATGGTCCTCTCCCAGGCCGGTCACGAGCCCCTCGTCAGCGCGGTCCGTACGGCCGCAAGCACGTTCGGCGTCACCACGACGCTCGCCCTCCTGATCGCTGGGCTCTGGCCCAGCAGGAGTGCGTCGTGAACCCGTACTGGACAGGAGGTATGTGCGTCGAGCCGTCGCATCACGACGGTGACGAGCCCTGGTACCAGGAGACCCTGGTACCCGTCGCGGGCCGGCTCTTTCCTCCCCGGTTCCGCATCAGTCTGTGGTGCGCGGTCACGGAGGTGGAGATGTGTATCGCGGTGACCATCGATCAGGGGGGTGTCACCGAGCCGGACAACGCCATCTCCGTCACCGGTCTCTCCTCCGGGGTGGAGAAGGATCAGGTCCGAGCCTCCGCCCGCAAGCTCGCGCTTCCCCTCGCGCTGGCGACGATGCCAGACGTCGCCTTCGAAGAGACACCACACGGCTGGAAGTGGGTCGTCGACGGCTGGTCACCAGGCAGCAGCATGCGCACAGGCTTGATGGACAGGGACGAAATCTTGCTGTTGGAGGAGCTACGGCGCCGCTGCGGACCGAAGTGGTGGTCGATCTACCTACCCCGGATCGAGAAGACTGCGGAGATTGTGTGGGAGGCACCCAACGACTGGTCCACGCGAAGCGTGATCACAAAGTTGGTCTGTCCAGCGACACACGTGGGACGGACACAGGCCTACGCCGACATGAAGGCCGCCCGCGAAATTGGACTGCTACCGCCAGCCGAAGACATGAAAGCACAGTGACCAGGGCTGTTACGTCTATACCTATTTCTGTGTGCGGCCGGCCGCATGAGCGCCCCTCAGAATCCGCGCCGCGCCCGGCTCCGGCTCGTCATGGTCGCCGGGTCTCGACCATCGGCCAGGCAATCGACGGCCACGGCCTCAACGCCCAGCAGGCCGACTGTCGCCGCTGGAACGCGGCCGCCGGCCACCGGATCGTCCACACCGTGGTCGACGGCGGCTTCGTAGAGGAGAGCAACTCGCCGACAAAGCCAAGGCCAGCCGCCGCGCGTTCATGGGCCCACAGGCTGGGCTGTTACACCAGAGCGATGCAGGAACTGCCGGACCCCGCGCAGTGTGGTGCGCAGATCGCGCTGGGTCGCCTGGCTGTCGAGGCGTACGTCGAGGGCGCCGGGGAGCGCGCTGTCGACCCGTAGGCCGGTGGGGAGCCGGGAGGCATCGAGCCCGTCCCGCTTGGCGATGAGGGTGCCCAGTTCGTGTCGGCTCACGGCGTCGCGGCCTGCGAGGTGGTGGACGCCGGTCGCGTCGGCGGCCGCCAGCTCCAGGAGGGCGGCGGCCAGGTCGGTGACGTGCACAGGGCAGCGGATGTCGTCGGTGAACAGGACGCCGTCGCGCGTGCCGGCGACGAGTTCGTGCACGGCCTTCTCGTGTACCGACCGCCCGTGGCCGATGATCAGCGATGTCCGGGCGACCGCGGCCTTCGGGTGCACGGCGAGGACGCCGGTCTCTGCCGCGGCCTTGGCCGCGCCGTAGGGGGTGACGGGGTCGGGGAGGCTGGACTCGTCGTAGCGGACTCGCGCGCCGGAGAACACCGCGTCACTGGACACGTGGACCATGCGGGTTCCGTACCTCGCCGCCGCCATCGCGAGGCGGATGGGGCCCTCTGCCGTAGTCGCCCAGTCGGCCGAGCCGCTCGACGCGTTGAGGACGAGCTGCGGGCGCACCTCGGACATGACGGCGTCCAGGGTTCCCGCGTCCCGTAGATCAAGGTGGCGCCACGTGGTTGGGGAGGCGGAGCCGGGCTTGGTCGCGTACGTCGCGACGGTCGTGTGCCCTGCTGTTCTCGCCTGCCGGACCAGCTCGGTCCCGAGGAAGCCGCTGCCGCCGACGATCAGAACTGTCATTGCGACACCGTAGACCGGCCCTACAACGTTGAAGGCGGTCACCCTGGAGTTCGGGTGACCGCCTTCAACGTCAGCGCGGGGGTCGGGGCTGCCAGAGGTATCGGACGTCCGGCTCGCGCTCGTCGTTGCGCAGACCGTCCGTTCGCTCGACGGCGATGAAGCCGTGTCGCTCGTAGAACCGGTGCGCCGATTCGTTGACCTGGAACGTCCACAGCGCCAGCCCGTCCGGCTGCCGCTGCTTCGCCAGGTACATGAACCGGTCACCGAGGCGCCGACCGCGCCACGCGGGGTCGAGGTAGAGCTGCTTCAGCTCTCCGCCGCCCAGCACCATGAGCCCGACCACGCTGTCGCCGGTGACCGCGACCCAGGTCTCGTATTGGGGCACGAGCACGCGTGCGAACCAGTCGCGTACGTCGGCCTCGTCATGGGCGCAGCGCACGGCGGGCAGCGCGGCGGCGAAGGAACGCAGCCAGACGTCGGCCGCGGGACGCGCGTCGCGGTCGTCGGCGCGACGGAGTAGAACGTCGTCACTGGTCATGGCGAGGCACCTCCGGATTTCCAGGGCGAGGGGGAACTGGTGCGGGCCTTCTCGCTGGGGACCGGCTCTACTTCCCGGGGCGTCCGAGCTGGTGGACGGTCCAGCCGGCCGTGCGCCAGGGCTCGGGGTCCAGGGTGGTGCGGCAGTCGACGAGCAGGGGGTTGGCCGTTCGGGCCGCGAGGGCGCGGGGGTCGGTCTGCCGGTACTCCGGCCACTCGGTGGCCAGGACGACGAGGTCGGCTCCGTCGACGGATTCGGCGAGGTCGTCGGTGTAGTCCAGCTCGGGGTTGCGGGTCATGGCGGAGGCCACGGCCTGCGGGTCGTGAACGGTGACGTTGCCGCCGGCCTGCTGGAGGGCATGGGCGAGCGCGAGCGCGGGGCTTTCGCGGACGTCGTTGGTGCCGGGCTTGAAGGCGGCGCCCCACACGGTGATCTTGGCGTTCTTGACCGTGCGGTCACCCAGGGCCTCGCGGATGAGGTCCATGGCGACGTCGGTGCGGCTCTCGTTGATCTTCTCGGCGGCGAGCAGGAGCGTGGCGGCCTGCTCGGCGCCGAGCTGGCGGGCGGAGGCGGTGAAGGCGCGGACGTCCTTGGGGAGGCAGCCGCCGCCGTAGCCGATGCCCGGCCGCATCCCGCCGCTGCCGATCCGTGGGTCGATGCCGAGGATGTCCACAATCTGGGAAACATCGCCCCCGGCGGCCTGACACATGTCGGCGACCGCGTTGATGTAGCTGATCTTCAAACCGAGGAAGCTGTTCGCCGCGCCCTTGGCGAGTTCAGCGGTCTGCGGATCCGTGATGAAGATCGGGACACCGGCGTCGAGGATGGGGGCGTAGACGGCGCGGATCGCCTTCTCGCCCTCGGCAGTGGTGACGCCTGCGATGAGACGGTCCGGTCGGAGCGTGTCCTCCACGGCATGGCCTTCACGGAGGAACTCCGGGTTCCACACGACCTCGACGGCCTCGCCGGCGGGAGCCAGCCGCTGGGCGAGGGTGGTGACCTGAACGGTGGTGCCCACAGTGACCGTGGACTTCCCGACGATCGTGCACGGCCGGTCCAAGTGGGGGGCGAGCTGGCGGATAGCGCCGAAGACCTGTGCGGTGTCGTAGGAGCGGCCGTCCGCGTCGATCGGCGTGCCAACGCCGATGAAGTGCAACTCGCCGAAGGCCGCGGCCTCGCGGATGTCGGTGGTGAACCGCAGGCGCCCGCTCGCGGTGTGGCGGGCGAGCAGCTCGGGAAGTCCGATCTCGTAGATGGGGCACTGGCCGGAGTTCAGGCTGTCGACCTTGGCCTGGTCGACGTCCACGCCGATGACTTCGTGACCCAGTTCGGCCATCGCCGCCGCGTGCGGGATGCCGAGGTGTCCGCAGCCGATTACTGAAATGCGCATTCCTTGACTCTCATCCTGGGAGGGGCCCGTGGCGGGGCCGGGGAACGAGCCCAGAGGCTAGCGCCGTTCCCCGGCCCCACATTTCACGCGCTGGTCGCGTTGGGGTTCAGCAGTTGCTCCAGCTCGCTGATCGCGACGGCGGCCGTCTGCCGTACGACGACGTCACCGGTCTGCGGGGCCTCCAGCGGGTACTCGAACCAGGTTCCGTCCGGACGGGGGAAGCCCTCCGGGTCGACGAGGAACACCTTGAGGCCGGCCGCGCGGGCCCGCTTGGCCACCCACCGGCGGTCGGCGTGCAGCCCGAGAACGACCAGGGCCTTCGCCTCGGGGTGGAAGGTGACCGGCGGAATCCGCTGGTCGTAGCGGCGCATGAACTGCTCCTCGAACCCGGCGCGGGCGCCGAGCGCGTCGAAGTTGTTCGTGATGAACGGGCCGACCATGTGCCCGGCCTCCTCCATCCGCCTCAGGGTGCGCAACGCCGGGGTGACCTCGGCGTCGAAGCAGGCCCGGTACATGTCTGACAGCTCCGCCACCTTGTCCTCGGTGTCGAGGAACATCTCCGCGAGCAGCGGGTCCCTCCCTGGGGCGAGGACGAACGTGAAGCCCTTGCGCAGCTGCTCGTCTTCGATCTCGTTGACGTGGTACATCTCGTGGAGCCGGTGCAGTGGCGGAATCCCGGCCTCGTAGGAGACGCCGCAGCCGACCTCGACCTGGAACGGCAGGAAGTCCGTGAGCTGCGCCAGGTCGTCGGCGTAGACCGGCTGTCCGGGGGTGTCCTTGACCCGGACCCCATGGGTCAGGACCTCCCACGGCCGGCGCCGGATCGCCCTGGGCGGGAACGTGTTGACGGAGGTGAACGTAGTGTCGATGACCTCATAGTCCGCCGGAAGCCAGCGGCCTGCCCGCAGGTCCTCCGGGTGCTCTTCGACGCGGATCATGTGGACGCGCAGATCACCCAGCTCGAACCGGCCCGGCCCGACCTTCTTCCAGCCGCCCTCGGCCAGCATGGCGTGGTTCTCCTCCCACGCCACCTCGATCTCGGCCAGCGGCGCGGCCACCGAGTGGTAGAGGTACATCTGCGTCATGGCGAGGGCCGGCGCGGCCGTGGTGTCCACGAGCCCGTACTGGTGCCAGTAGTGGACGATGCGACGCCGCGCGTCGCCCTCGCCCGACCAGCCGGAGTTCGCGGCCGTCTCCTCCTGCTGGGTGCGCCTCCAGATGCCCTCCTCCTCGAAGCGGGGCCGGTCCGCGGTCACCCCGTAGAAGTCGTGCCACTTGCGGAGCTGGGCCTCATCGAGCTGGTCGATGACCGTGATGGGAAACTGCATGTCGTGTCCTCGGATTCTGATGCGAGACGGTCCGTCCCCAAGGGCGGGACGCGGCGGGTGTGGTCTAGCTGAGGGAGGCCACCGCGTCGGTGAGCGCGGCCGTCAGGAAGTCGATGTCCTCGTCGCTGGAGTTCAGCGGGGGCGCGACGACCAGGCCCTCGCTGCGCGGGTCACCGGCTCCGGTGAACGGGTAGAAGAAGACGCCGCGCCGCTCGCACTCCTCCATCAGGGGCCAGAGCAGGCCAGGGGCGACCTCCACCCCGTACAGGTGGCCGACGCCCCGGACCTCTCGCACCGGCGCCCAGCCGGTCAGGGACCGCAGAGCCGTTCCGAGGCGCTCTCCGCGAGTGGCGAAGGCTCTGAAGTCCATCGCTTCGAGCTCGTCCAGGACTCCGAGGCAGGCCGCGGCCTGGAGGGGATGGGTGGCCATGGTGCCCATCGCGGGCAGCGGGTCCACGTCCTTGTGGCGCAGCAGCGGCGCGATCTCGGGCGACACCAGTACGGCGCCCACGCCGACGTAGCCGGCGCCCAAGCCCTTGGACAGGATGACCAGGTCGGGCTCGCAGCCATCCCAGTGATGACTCGCCAGGGGCGTGCCGGTGCGCCACAAACCGGTCAGGACTTCGTCGTGGATGACCAGGACGCTGCGCTCTCGGCAGACTTCCGACACCCGCCGCAGGTATCCGTCCGGGGGCACGAACGCGCCGCCCGTGGTCCCGTTGATGGGCTCGATCAGGACTGCGGCGACGTTCTCCGCGTCCCTGCTGTCGATCGCCCGCGCCACCTCCTCGACGCACGAGGCGTCACACCCGTGCCCTTCGTGGGCGTGGCTGTGCGTCGGCGGGTAGGGGGCAGGGAAGGCGGGGCCGAGACCGTAGCGGTCTTCGGGACGGGGGTTGCGGATCTGGTTGCCCGCGACCCCGAGGGTGAACATGGAATTGCCGTGGTACGACAGGCTGGAGGTCAGGATGTCCCCGCGCCGCTTCCCGTCGCGGACCCGCACGATGTTCCGGGCCAGGCCCACCGCGACCTCCACGCCGAGAGTCCCGCACGTGGTCAGCGCGACGGAGTCCTCCGGTCGGCCCACCACGCGGCACAGGCGGTCCATCAGCTCCATCTGGATGTGGGGCTGGACGACAGCGGCGCCGCCGAACGAGTAGCGGGAGAACTGCCTCTCGATGCGGGAGAAGACCGCGGGACTGCTCTGCCCGACGTTCGCGCAGAGGAGGCCGCTCGATCCGTCGAGGACCCGGTGGCCGTCGGCGCGGTGCAGCCAGGGCCCGTTCGATCCCACGGCTTCGAAGTCCGGTAGAGGCCTGGACGACGTCAGCAGACGTTCCCGATGCTGCAAGTACCGATCCACGGAGAAGTCCCTTCTTGGGCGTGCTCACTGGGTGGGGGAGTGCGCGGTGCTGGTGGACCGCGGCAAGTCCAAGACCACCGCACCAGGACGCGGTACAACAGTGCGTAGCTATAGGGCTGCAAGGAGTTTGCATCTCGTGCAAGTACGGACGGCCGCGTGCCGAGCCCCTGCTCTGCGGGGCCCACGCAGCCTCGGCTACACCGGGACGGGGTTATGGATGCAGTTCGGAAGCCGCAGGTGACACCCATGGCGACACCCGGCGAGGTGGTCCGCAGGACGCGTAGAACCCAGGGCATGACCCTGGCCGAGCTCGGGTCGCTGACCGGCTACTCGGCCGCCCAGGTATCCCGCCTGGAGCGCGGGAAGTCCGCCATGACGGACGTCTCCGTGCTCCAGAGGTTTGCCCGGGTGCTCGGCATCCCACCGCAGGCTCTCGGCCTCGCACCGGCCACGAGTGCAGATCCGGATCCACTCAGTGAGCGAACCGGGCCGTATCCCAGCCTGCCCGCCCCTACTCTGGGAAGCCCAGGGCGCGAAGACGGAGAGGACCCGGTGCGCACGCGAAGGCAGCTGCTCGCGAACCTGGCGGTCACCGCGGCGGCCGCCATGGGCGCCCCTGTCGCCGGCGCCACCCCGGCCAAGACCGAAGAGGCACGGCTCGGCGAGACGCTCGTCGCCGGTCTGCGCGACGCGATGCTGGGACTGGACCGCACCGCCCCCGACACGCCCCTGGACCGCCTCGCGGCAGAACTGCACCGCGCCTCGGCCGACTTCAACGACTGCCAGTACTCCAGCCTCGCCCTTCGGCTCCCACGCCTGATTTCCGCCGGGCACCGGTCTGCTGGCGACAGTGACAACTTCCCCGTGCTGGCGCAGGCCTACCTCCTGGCGACGCGCATCCTCATCAAGCTCGACGAGCCGCAACTCGGCTGGATGGCAGCCGACCGCGCCCGGCAGTTCGCCGCCGTCGGCGGGGCGCACGTCGCGGTCGCGGAAGCGGCCCGCCAGCAGGCCGTCCTCGCCCGCAAAGCGGGCTGGCACGATCAGGCCCTGGCCCTTGCCCTGAACGCCGCAGACGACCCGGCCCTGCGCGAACTCGGAAACGCCGGGACCGCTCAGCGAGGTCTGCTGGTCCAGTGCGCCGCCTACACCGTCGCCCACCAACGCGATCAAGCCGGAATGCGCGAGCTGACCAGCGAAGCCACCGCCATCGCCAAGAGCCTGGGCGCCGTCACCCACCTCCGGGACACCAACGGCGGGTTCAGCTGGGCCACCGTCCAGCTCCACCTGATCTCGGCGGAGAACACCGCCGGAGATCCCTCAGCCGCCATCGCCGCAGCAGATGCTCTCGCCCCCCAAGCTCTCCCCACCACGGAACGGCGCGCGCTCTACTTCACCGACCGCGCGAAGGCCTTCGCACAATGGGGCCGGCGAGACGAGTGCATCCGCGCTCTCCTCCAGGCCGAGTACTGGGCCCCCCAGGAAACGCACGCCCGCCCAGCTGTGAAATCCCTCGTCTCCGGCCTGCTGCTCTCCGGGCGCACCACACCCGAACTCCGAGGCATCGCCGCCCGCACCGGCGTCCTGCACAACTAGCTGATGAGGCCCGGCCGGCCGACGCGGGACGCCGAAGAGGGTGGGGGCCGGAGCGGCTCGGCGGGGGCTCGGCGCGTGCGTGAAAGCGCCCGCACCAGCGCGGGAGGCCGCGCTGCGCCGCGTGCTGGACGCGCTGAACCGAGGTACCGGCGCGGCGAGAGACGGTCCGGTCGCCGTGGAACGCAGTTGGCCATCGCAGCTGGACCTCCGCCGAAGGCGAAGCGCGGTACTACGGGCCGCCCATGGCCCGGATCCACGAGGTCGTCGAGGAGCACCTCGGCGACGGGTCCACCGTCCACCTCTGCGACATCCGGCTGCTCTAGCACCCCGGCGGTACGCGACAGCCCCGACCGGCCGCCTTGGCCGGTCGGGGCGCTCCTGCGTGCGGTTGGGCCGGGGGCTGCCGGTCGGGGTGCGGCCCAACAGAGCGCGGGCGGCCCGGATGCGGCCGGATCCGGTGCGGGGCGACCCGGGTCACGCGCCCGGCCAGAGGCCCTCCGGGGTCAGGCCCAGCAGGTCGATCGCGTTGCCGCGGACGATGCGGTCCACCACGTCCGGCGCCAGGTGGCCCATCTGTGACTCGCCGACCTCCCTCGACTTGGGCCACGTGGAGTCCGAGTGGGGGTAGTCCGTCTCGTAGAGGACGTTGCCGACCCCGATCGAGTCCAGATTCTTCAGGCCGAAGGCGTCGTCGAAGAAGCAGCCGAAGACGTGCTCGGCGAAGAGCTCGGACGGCGGGCGCAGCACCTTGTCGGCGACGCCGCCCCAGCCGCGGTTCTCCTCCCAGACCACGTTCGCGCGCTCCAGGATGTACGGGATCCAGCCGATCTGACCCTCCGCGTACATGATCTTGAGGTTCGGGAAGCGCTCGAACTTGCCGCTCATCAGCCAGTCCACCATCGAGAAGCAGCAGTTGGCGAAGGTGATCGTGGAGCCGACGGCCGGCGGGGCGTCCGCCGAGGTGGACGGCATGCGCGAGGAGGAGCCGATGTGCATGGCGATGACCGTGCCGGTCTCGTTGCACGCCTCCAGGAAGGGGTCCCAGTCGTCCGTGTGGATGGAGGGGAGCCCGAGGTGGGGCGGGATCTCCGAGAAGGCGACCGCGCGGACCCCGCGCGCCGCGTTGCGGCGGACCTCGGCGGCGGCGAGGCGGGCGTCCCAGAGCGGGACGAGGGTGAGCGGGATGAGGCGGCCGCGCGCGTCGGGGCCGCACCACTCCTCCACCATCCAGTCGTTGTACGCGCGCACGCCGAGCAGGCCGAGCTCGCGGTCCTTGGCCTCGGTGAAGGTCTGGCCGCAGAAGCGCGGGAAGGTCGGGAAGCAGAGGGCGGACTGGACGTGGTTGACGTCCATGTCGGCGAGCCGGTCGGGAACCGAGAAGGAGCCCGGGCGCATCTGCTCGTACGTGATGACTTCGAGCTTGATCTCGTCGCGGTCGTAGCCGACGGCCGTGTCGAGGCGGGTGAGGGGTCGGTGCAGGTCCTCGTACACCCACCAGTCGCCTATCGGTCCGTCGTCGCCCTTGGCCCCCATGACGGGGGCGAACTTGCCTCCGAGGAAGGTCATTTCCTTCAAGGGCGCGCGGACGACGCGGGGGCCGACGTCGTGGTACTTGGACGGGAGCCGGTCCCGCCAGACGTGAGGGGGCTCAACCGTGTGGTCGTCCACCGAGATGATCTTCGGGAAGGTCTCCATGTCCTCACGGTAGCGCCAATCTGACGAACCGTCAGCTAGTTGGGAGGGGCCGGGTTCTGGATCCGGTAGGACTGGGTCCGCCACGGACTGACGTGTACGCGCAACACAGGGCAGACTGACCCTTACACCTACGGAAGGCAGGGGGGACACCAGATGGACGGCACACCGGCCATCCCGCACCAGCGGAACCACCCCGAGACCGGTGACGCCGCCGCGGGAACCGGAGTCGAAACCGAGGCCGAGACCGAGGCCGAGACCGAGGCCGAAACCGGCACCGAGGCCGGAGCCAGTGGCGGCGCCAGTGCCGGAGCCAGTGCCGGCACCGATGCCAGTGCCGCTGCCCGTGCCCACGTCGGCGCCAGTGCCAGTGCCCACGCCGGCGCCGCTGCCAGCGCCCACGCCGGCGCCAGTGCCCGCGCCGCTGCCAGCGCCCACGCCCGCGCCAGTGCCAGAGCCGGTGCCGGAGTGGTCGAGAACGGGACCGCCGGCGGCAACCGCTTCGCCGTCCTCGGCCCCATCCGCGCCTGGCGCGGCGCCGAGTCGCTGCCCTCCGGAACCCCGCAGCAGCGCGCCCTGCTCGCCGTGCTCCTGCTCCGCGACGGCCGCACCGCCACCGCGCCCGAGCTCATCGACTCCATCTGGGGCGAAGACCCGCCGCAGCAGGCCCTCGCGACCATCCGTACGTACGCCTCCCGCCTGCGCAAGATCCTCGCCCCCGGGCTCCTCGTCAGCGAGTCCGGCGGCTACGCGATCCGCCTGCCCCACCCCGAGGCCCTCGACCTCGGCATCGCCCGCACCCTCGCCGCCGACGCCGAGAACGCGCGCACCGAGAAGGGCGACCGCGCCCTCGCCCGTACGCTGCTGGCCCGCGCCCTGAACCTGTGGGACGGCGAGCCGCTGGCCGGCGTACCCGGACCGCACGCCGACACCGAGCGCACCCGGCTCGCCGAGTGGCGCCTCCAACTGCTGGAGACCCGCCTCGACCTCGACCTGGAGCTCGGCCACCACGCCGAGGCCGTCTCCGAGCTCACCGCCCTCACCGCCGCGCACCCCCTGCGCGAGCGGCTGCGCGAGCTGCTGATGCTCGCCCTCTACCGCAGCGGGCGCCAGGCCGAGGCCCTCGCCGTCTACGCCGACACCCGCCGGCTCCTCGCCGACGAACTCGGAGTCGACCCGCGCCCCGAACTCGCCGAGCTCCAGCAGCGGATCCTGCGCGCCGACGCCGAACTCGCCCGCGCCGAAGACCCGGCGCCGGCCGCCGCGCCCGTCCACGTGAGGCCCGCCCAATTGCCAGCCACCGTCTCCGACTTCACGGGCCGCGCCAGCTTCGTCGGTGAACTCGGTGCGATCCTCGCCGGCGCCGAGGGCCAGGTCATGGCCGTCTCCGCGCTCGCCGGCATCGGCGGCGTCGGCAAGACCACCCTCGCCGTGCACGTCGCCCACGCCGCCCGCCCGCACTTCCCCGACGGGCAGCTCTACGTCGACCTCCAGGGCACCGAGGCCCGCCCCGCCGAGCCCGAGGCCGTCCTCGGCTCCTTCCTGCGCGCGCTCGGCACCCCCGACGCCTCGATCCCCGACTCCCCCGCCGAACGGGCCGCGCTCTACCGCTCGACCCTCGACGGCCGCCGCGTCCTCGTCCTCCTCGACAACGCCCGCGACGCCGCCCAGGTCCGCCCGCTGCTCCCGGGCACCGCGGGCTGCGCCGCCCTCGTCACCAGCCGGGTCCGCATGGCGGGCCTCGCCGGGGCGCACCTCGTCGACCTCGACGTGATGAGCCCCGAGGAGGCCCTGCAGCTGTTCACCCGGATCGTCGGCGCCGAGCGGGTCGGCGCGGAGCGCCAGGCCGCGCTCGACGTGGTCGGCGCCTGCGGGTTCCTGCCGCTCGCCATCCGCATCGCCGCCTCGCGGCTCGCCGCCCGCCGCACCTGGACCGTCTCCGTCCTCGCCGCCAAGCTCGCCGACGAGCGCCGCCGCCTGGACGAGCTCCAGGCCGGCGACCTCGCCGTCAAGGCCACCTTCGAGCTCGGCTACGGCCAGCTCGAACCCCAGCAGCAGCGCGCCTTCCGCCTCCTCGGCCTCGCCGACGGGCCGGACATCTCGCTCGCCGCGGCAGCCGCCGTACTGGACCACCCGGAGCACGCCACCGAGGACCTCCTGGAGGCCCTGGTCGACTGCTCCCTCCTCGAATCGGCCGCGCCCGGCCGCTACCGCTTCCACGACCTCGTACGCCTCTACGCGCGTGCCTGCGCCGAGCGCGACGAGCAGCCGCCCAGCGAGCGCGACGCGGCCCTCGACCGGCTGCTCGACTTCTACCTCGCCACCGCCGCCGGGGTCTACGGCCTGGAGCGGCCCGGCGACCGGCTGATCGCCCACCTCTCCGCCACCCGCCACCCCGGGCTGGTCTTCACCGAGCCGCGCTCCGCCCAGGACTGGCTGTACGCGGAGGCCGACCCGCTGCTCGCGTGCGTGCGGCAGGCCGCCGTACGCACGACCGGGCGCCACGACCTGCTGCGCCGGGCCGTGGACCTGCTGTGGGCGGCCAAGGACCTCGCCGAGTCGGGCGCCAACTCCAAGCAGTACGAGTCCGCCGCCATCGCGCTGCGCGACGCCGCGGAGGCCGCGCGGGACCCGTACGCCGAGGGGCGCGCCCGCACCACCCTCACCAACACCCACCTGGTCGCGGGCCGCTTCGCCGAGGCCGATGCCGAGGCCAGCCGGGCCATGGTGCTCGCCCGTACCGCCGGGGACCTGCTGCCCAGCTGCTGGGCGCCCAACGACCGGGGCATCATCGCCATCTACGAGGGCCGCTACGGCGACGGCGAGCGGTACCTGCTGGAGGCCATCTCGAACTTCCGGGCCGACGCCAACTACGTCGGCGAGGCCAGCGCCCTGTGCAACCTCTCCCGCATCCACGTGGAGCAGGGCCGGCTGTCCAGCGCCATAGAGCTGGCGCAGCAGGGCATCGCCATCTACGACCGGATGGGGCTCACCCTGCGCCTGGCCAACGGCCGCTACGCGCTGGGCATCGCCCTCACCAAGGCGGACCGGCTCTCCGAGGCGCACTCGCAGCTCAGCAAGGCGCTCTCGCTGTTCCACGAGAACCGGCAGCCCCTGTGGGAGGGCGTGACGCACTTCCGGCTGGCCAAGGTCCACCTGGCCGCGCGCCGGCCGACGCTGGCCGCCTCGCACGCGGAGCAGGCCATCGCGCTGCGGGGCATCGGCGGCGAGTGGCGCCGGGCCACGGTCCTGACCGTGCTGGGCCGGGCGCTGCGGCAGTTGGGGCAGCGGGACCGGGCCCGGGTGTGCTGGCGGGACGCCGAGGTGGTGTTCACGCAGCTCAAGTCTCCGGAACTGGCCGAGGTGCGGGCGCTGTTGGCGGCGGAGATCGCCGCCTGAGCGGGTCCGTACGGGGCTGCCCGGGGTCCGGTTGGGGCTGCCCGGGGTCCGTTCGGGCCTGCGCGGGGCGCTGAACGAGACGTTCATCGTTCGTTTATCGCGGTCCGACAGGATGGGGTTCATCGACTCGACGTGTCGGGGGGCACCCGGGTCGGCTGAAGGACCACCCGTTCGGCGGTCCTCGGGGGAATCGCCGAGCGGGCCCGACCCACCCATCAGGAGATCCGATGACGACGAACGAGAACATCCTGCCGACCGATGGCGACATCAGACCGCTCGACAACCACGTCTCGGATGTCGACGTCAAGCCGTTGGGCGATCAAGCGTCGGGCGCGGAGGTCAAGCCGCTCGGCAAGCCGTCGGACAAGCCGAACGACAACCACGTATCGGACCAGGACATCGTGGTGCCACCCTGCCCGTCATGGAGCGGATCATCGAGGAGTTACGCGAGGACCTGGACCGCCGCGTCGCCGTCGCGGCGCAGCGGCTCGCCGACCGGATGCCGACCGAGGAACCCGCCTACGCCGCCCTGCTCGGGCGGGCCGAACTGCGCGACCGGATCCATCACGTCCTGCGCCAGGCCGTCGAGGGCCTGGCCCGCGGCTCCCGCGGGCTCGCGCCCGATCTCGCCGACGCCCGGGCCGACGGCGCGCTCCGCGCGGGGCAGGGGCTGCCGCTCGAATCCCTGCTGCGCGTGTACCGGCTCGGCGGCCGGCTGGTGTGGCAGACCCTGACCGAGGCCGTGGCCGCGCACGACCCGGCGGCGCTGCCCCGGCTGCTGCCGGCGGCGCCCGCGCTGTGGGAGGTGGTGGACCGGCTGGCGGACGCGGCGGCCGGCTCGTACCGCCGGGCCGAGACCGGGCGCGGCGAGCGCGAGCGGGAGCTGCGGGCTTCCCTGCTCGACACCCTCTTCGACGGCACCGCTCCGCCGGAGACGGCCGCGGAGTCGGCGCACCGGCTCGGGCTGGCGGAGCCCGGCCGTTTCGCGGTCGTGGTCCTCGGCCCCGGCGAGAGCGCGGACGCGCACCCCGCCGCCGGCCTTCCGCGGGTGCTGTGGCGGGTCCGCGCCGATGGGGAGACCGGGCTCGTGGACCTGGGCCACCTCCCGCTGGAGTCCGTACGGGAGGCGCTCGCCCCGCTCGGCGTGCGCGCCGGGGTGAGCCCGGTGGTGGCGGCGCCGGGCGAGCTGGCGGCCGCCCGCCGGCTGGCCGTCCTCGCGCTGCGCGCGGCTCCCGCCGGCGAGGGCCCCGGTACCGTCCTGCTGGACGAGCGGCTCCCGGCGGCCCTGGTCGCGGCCGAGTCCGAACTGGCGGACCGGCTGCGCCGGGTGGTGCTGGGTCCGGTCCTGGCGCTGGCGCCGCAGGACCGCCGGGTGCTGCTGAACACCCTGGGGACCTGGCTGGCCTGCCAGGGCTCGACGACGTACGCGGCGCAGCGGCTGTACTGCCACCGCAACACCGTCTCGAACCGGCTGCGCCGCCTGGAGCAGCTCACGGGCCGCTCCCTGTCCGATCCGTCTCACGTGGTGGAACTGGCGCTGGCCCACACGGCGGTCACCCAGCGCCCGGTCAGCCGGCACCCGGTCACCCCCACGCCCGCTCCGCCTCCGGTGCCTCCGGCGCAGCGGACTTCGCGGACTCCAGGAGATACGGCACGTCGATGACCGCGACCCCGGGGGTGAACAGCAGCCGGGCCTTGAGCCGCAGCGCGTTCTGGTTGTGCAGGGGCTGCTCCCACCAGTGCCCGACCACGTACTCCGGGATCACCACCGACAGCATGTCCGTCCCCTCGTCGGCCGCCTGCTCCTGCACGTAGGCGAGCACCGGCCCGACGACTTCCCGGTACGGGGAGTGCAGCACCTTGAGCGGGATCCCCGGGTCGTGCTCCGCCCAGGCCTGCCGCAGCCGGTCCGCGTCCTCCTCGTCGGCGGCGACGGAGACGGCCGTCAGGGTGTCGGGCCGCAGCCCCATCGCGAAGCCGAGGGCCTTGAGCGTCGGCGCGTGGACCGCGGCGACGAGGACGACGACGTGGTGGCGTGCTGGCTTGCGCGGTTTGACCCCGGGGGCGACGGCGACCTCCCGCGCCACGGTGTCGTAGTGGCGGCGCACGCCCTTCATGCCGAGGAAGAGCAGCGGCATGGCGATGACCACGAGCCAGGCGCCGTGGGTGAACTTGGTGAGCAGGACGATGATCAGGACCACGGAGGTCATCACGGCGCCGACGGCGTTGATGGCGCGCCGGCGGTGGATGTGGATCCGCTCCTCCTGCCGGGTGTCGGGCGAGGCCAGTTCCTGCTTCCAGTGCCGGACCATGCCTGCCTGGGAGAGGGTGAAGGAGACGAAGACGCCGATGATGTAGAGCTGGATGAGGCGGGTCAGCTGGGCGTCGAAGGCGATGATGAGGGCGATGGCGGCGAAGGCCAGCAGGACGACGCCGTTGGAGTAGACGAGCCGGTCGCCCCGGTTGTAGAGCTGGCGGGGCACGTACCGGTCCTTGGCCAGGATCGAGGCGAGCATCGGGAAGCCGTTGAAGGCGGTGTTCGCGGCGAGGACGAGCACGCCCGCCGTGACGGCCTGGAGCAGGTAGAACATGACGTGCCAGTCGCCGAAGGTGGCGCGGCCGATCTGCGCGAGCGCGGTGGACATCGGGGTTCCCGGAGCCAGTCCCAGCTCGGTCGGGTCCGCCGCCACGTGCACCTTGTAGGCCATGGCGAGGACGGTGATCCCGGCGAACATGGTGACGGCGAGCGCGCCCATCGCGGCGAGCGTGGTCGCCGCGTTCTTGCTCTTGGGCTTCTGGAAGGCGGGGACGCCGTTGCTGATCGCCTCGACGCCCGTCAGCGCGGTACAGCCGGAGGCGAAGGCCCGCAGGGCGAGCAGTACCACGGCGAGGCCGACGTAGTTGCCCTCCGCGTGGATCGGCAGTTCGGCGGACTCGGCGCGGATGGTGTCGCCGGTCGCGAGGCGGTAGGCGGCCACGCCGAACATGACGTAGATGACGAGCACGAAGCCGTAGGTGGGGATGGCGAAGACCCGTCCCGACTCCCGGACGCCGCGCAGGTTCATCAGGGTCAGCAGGACCACGAATCCCACTGACAGGACGACTTCGTGGTCGGTGAGGGAGGGGATGGCGGAGGTGATGGCGGAGACGCCGGAGACCACGGAGACGGCGACCGTCATGACGTAGTCGACGAGCAGGGCGCTCGCGGCGGTGAGGGCGGCGGTCTCGCCGAGGTTCTTGGAGCTGACGATGTACGCGCCGCCGCCGCCCGGGTAGGCGTGGCAGGTCTGCCGGTAGGAGGCGACGACGACGACCAGCAGGAAGCAGATGGCGGCGGCCGCGTACCAGGTGAGGTGGAGCAGCGCGACGCCGCCGAGGGCGAGGATCAGCAGGATCTCCTCCGTGGCGTAGGCCACGGAGGAGAGCGGGTCGCTGCAGAAGATCGGGAGCGCCAGCCGTTTGGGCAGCAGGGTCTCGCCCAGGCGTGCGGTGTCGAGCGGTTCGCCGACCAGCACGCGTTTCGCATTGATACGCCTCATTCAGGCATGATCAGCCAAAACTGTATTGTTTTGTCCTTTATCGGGCCTGTGTCACGGGGTGAACCGGCTACATCTTCGCGGCCGCGCTGCGGATCGCCTCCCGGATGCGGAAGTAGGTGCCGCAGCGGCAGATGTTGGCGATCGCGTCGATGTCCTCGTCCGTGGGCGTGGCCGTCCGCTTCAGCAGGGCCACGGCCGCCATGATCTGGCCGGGCTGGCAGAAACCGCACTGGGCGACGTCCTGTTCGAGCCAGGCCTCCTGCACGGGGTGCAGCTCGTCGCCGTCCGCCAGTCCCTCGATCGTGGTGACCGACTTCCCCGCGCAGGCGGAGACCGGCACCACGCAGGGGCGGACGTCCGCACCGTCGAGGTGGCTGGTGCAGGCCTTGCAGACGTCCACGCCGCAGCCGTATTTGGGGCCGCGCACGCCGAGCATGTCGCGCAGCACCCACAGCAGGGGCAGATCGTCGGGCGCGTCCACGGTGACGCTCTGCCCGTTGACGGTGAAGGTGTGCGAGGGCACGGCTCGGCTCCTGGACTAGCGGGGGTAGGGGGTGAAGTCGACGTCGAAGTCGAGGGGGAAGCTGCGCGGCTTGGTCCCGGTGGCCCGGGCGTAGGCGTTGGCGATCGCGCCGACGGCGGCGGGCAGGCCCAGCTCGCCGGCGCCGCCCGGCTCGGTGCCGGTCGCCGGCAGCACGAAGACCCGTACGTCCTGCGGGGTGTCGCGCTGCTGCGCCCAGTGGAACTGGCTGTAACTGCCCTCCAGCGGGAGGCCCTTGTCGAGGTGCAGGCCGGCCCTCAGCGTGGTCGAGATGGCGTCCGTCAGGCCGCCGATCATCTGGGCCTCCAGACCGCGCGGATTGACGGGCAGGCCCACGTCGACGGCGATGACCGCCTTGGTGACGCGGATGTGCTCCGGATCCCGGGTGTCGATCTCCACCAGGCAGGCGGTACGGGACTTGTACTCCTCGTGGAAGGCGATGCCCTGGGCGCACCCGGCCGGCATCGCGCGGCCCCAGCCCCCTTCGGAGGCGGCCTTGTCGAGCACGGCGCGCTGGGCGGCCGTCTTCAGGAAGGTCCGGCGGAACTGGTACGGGTCCCGGCCGGTCGCGCGGGCCAGCTCGTCGACCACGATCTCCTCGGCGCCCCGGGTGTTCGCCGAGTACACCGAGCGCCAGGAACCGGTGGGCACCCCGGTCGGGACCTCGGTGAGCGCCTGGGTGGTGAGCCCGAAGTGGTACGGGGACTTGATCGTGGTGAGGAACAGCGTCTGGGCGAGGGTGGCGTTGCCGATGCCGAGCGGGAGGCTCGCGGCGGTGGCGGTGATGATCTCGCCGAGGCCGTGCCGGAAGTCGGTCTCGGCGGCGGCGACCCGGTGTTCGAAGCTGAGCACCTCGCCGAGCAGGTGGGTGGCGCGGATCCTGTGGTGGGTGGCGGGGCGCATCCGGCCGTGCCGGGTGTCGTCGACGCGGGTCCACATCAGGCGGACCGGGCGGCGGCAGGCCTTGGAGATCCGGGCCGCCTCCAGGGCGGCGTCGAAGAACAGCCTGCGGCCGAAGGAGCCGCCGGCCTGGACCACGTGGACGGTGACCTTGTCGAGCGGCAGCCCGAGATCGGCGGCGATCGTCTCGCGGGCCACGATCGGGGACTTGAGCCCGGACCAGATCTCCGCGCGGTCGTCGCGCACGTCCGCGACGGCGGAGTTGGTCTCCATCGGGGCGTGGCTGACGAAGGCGAAGTCGAACTCGGCGTCCACGTACGGGGTCAGCAGCGGCGGCACCAGCAGCGGCGGCGTGGCGGCGCGCAGCTTCGTACGGACCTGCGCGTCGGAGAGCTGGTCCGCGGGCCCCGGGCCCCAGGTGACCTGGAGGGCGGCCTTGGCGTCGAGGGCCTGGCCGAAGGTCTCGGCGACGACCGCCACGCCGGTGGCGACGGTGACCACGTGCAGCACGCCCGGCATGGCCTTGACCGCGGTGAGGTTGGCGACGCCGCGGACGCTGCCGCCGAGGGTCGGCGGACGGCGCACCACACAGGGCTTGGCGCCGGGCACGTCGAGGTCGAGGGTGTAGCGCAGGGCGCCGGTGACCATGGCGCGGGCGTCGATCCGGCTGGTGGGCTTGCCCACGAGCGCGTGCTTCGCCGGCGGCTTGGGGGCGGCGCCGAGGACGATCAGGGCGGGGTCCGCGGCGGCCACGGCGAGCGAGCCGTAGCCGGCGGTGCGGCCGTCGGGGGCGCGGACGGCGCCGTTCGCGGTGGTGAGGGAGGACACCGGCAGGCTCCAGCGCCGGGCGGCGGCCGCGACGAGGCGGGCCCGGGCGGTGGCGGCGCACTGGCGGACCGGTCCGTAGAGGGAGCGGATGGAGTTGGAGGAGCCGGTGAGCTGGTTGAAGAGCAGCTCGGGACGGGCGTCGTCGAGTTCGATCCGTACGCCGGCCAGGGGCGCGTCGAGTTCCTCGGCGACGAGCATCGCCACCGCGGTGGTCAGGCCCTGGCCGACCTCCTCGCGCGGCAGCCGGAAGCGGATGGTCCCGTCGGCGTCGACGGCGAGCGCGAGCAGCGCGGAGGTGGGGGCGCCCGCCAGGATGAACAGGTCGCCGAGGTCCAGCAGGTCGGCGATGGCGGGCAGCGTCGGGATCACGGCGTGGGCGGGCTGCGGGGCCAGCACGTCGGCCCCGGCGCGGGTGACGAGGGCGAGCGTCGGCGCCGCGACGAGGTACGTGAGGAAGGACCGCCGACTGTGGCCTTCCGGCCCGTCGGCGCGGCTGTGGCCCTCGGTCGGCACGTGGCTCTGCCCGGTCATGTCGTCGTGTCCCCACCCTGCGCGCGGCCCGCCGGAGCGGACCTCCCCGGCTCGTTACCGACACGTAGGGTAGCGATCAAGGGGTGAGGTGGGAAGCCCTGGTCAGACCCCGGACGCGGAAGGCGCGAAGCCGCCGGGGCGCGGGGGTCCTCCGTTCGGGGGTTGCCCGCCCGTTCGTGTTGATCCGGGTCCGTACGGCTTTCCGCGGGGCCGGCGGGCAACCCCCCTCGCACAGATCGGCCGTACGATCGACCGCCCCTGTCCGATGGGCCGGTTTCCGGCCGCGGGCGGACGATGGAGGGAGCAGGCCGAGGAGCCTGCCCGTGCACCCCCGCACACCCGACGGACAGAGGAGGTGTCGGCAGTGGCGAAGTTCATGGACGTCCACTACGGCATGGACGGCATCACCGAGGAGCAGTTGCTGGCCGCCCACAAGGCCGACCTGGACATCGAATCGCAGGAGAGCGTGCACTTCGAGCGGGCCTGGGCGGACCCGGCTTCCGGCACGGTCTACTGCCTCTCCGAGGCCCCCTCGGCGGAGGCGGTCCAGCGGATCCACGAGCGCACCGGACACCCGGCCAGCGAGATCCACCCGGTGCCGATCTCCGTGTAACGGCCCAGACGCCGCAAGGGGCCCGAGGCCTCCCGTTCCGGTCCACCGGCAGGACTGACCGGATTCGTTCGCACACCCGGGGACGGTCGAGAGGCCTCAGGCATATGCCTTAAGCAAGCCCGCCACAGATGTTGCCAAACGCCTTACAGGCCGTCGCCGCCTGTGCAAGAGTCGTTACAGGCCCTTCCACAGAACCGGTCCCTCCTCAGACTTGGCCGTGCCGCGCCTGTATCGGAGTTCTCATGCCGTCCCACCTGTTCGCGGACCGTCCCGCGCAGCCCCCCGAGCCAGGGTCGGTGGACGCGCTGATCTCCCAGACCCGAAGGCTCCGCGGGGAAGTCGACGCCGTCCGCCGCGACACCGTCGTCGACGACGACGACGCACAGGGCCGCTGGCAGCGCGCACTGTGCGATCTCGCGGTGCACCACCTCGACGACCTCCGCGCCCACCTCGGCCAGCTCAAGGAGGGCCTGCCGCCCGCGGCCGAGTTCGCCGCGGTCCCGCAGGCCGCCCCCGAGACCGGGCCGGAGGCCCAGCAGACCCGGGTCGGCAGCGCCGAGTGGAACCTGCTGACCGACGAGGTCAGCTGGTCCGACGAGCTCTTCCAGATCTTCGGCCGCTCCCCGGAAGCCGGCGCACTGCCGCTCGACGAGCTGGGCTCCACCCTGTTCTCCGATGACCAGCCGCTGCTCACCGCGATGGTGACGGCCTGTCTGGTGGACGGCAAGCCGATAGACGGCGAGTTCCGCATCGTCCGGACCGACGGCCGCGTCCGGACGCTGCACATGAGGGGCGAGCCGGTACTCGACTCCGACGGCTGCACGGCCTCCATGTGGGCCGTGCTGCGCGATGTGAGTGAACTGCGCCGGAGCCAGCGGGCGGTGCGCGAGTCACGTGACTCGCTGCAGCGCCGGCAGGAGATCGCGCAGACCGAGCGCCGGCTGGCGGTCGAGCTGCAGGAAGCCGTGCTCCCCCCGTGGCGCGGCTCCCTGCGGTTCCCGCACGACAGCACCCGGGCACTGGACGTGGCCGCGCACTACCTGCCCTCCGCGACCAGCGCGCTGATCGGCGGCGACTGGTACGACGCGCTCGAACTGCCCGACGGTCACTCCATGCTGACGGTCGGAGATCTGACCGGCCACGGGGTGACCGCCACGTCCGGCATGGCGATGATGCTCGGCGCCCTGCGCGGGATGGCCATGGCGGGCATCGAGCCGGGCCCCCTGATGGGCTGGCTCAACCAGCTCCTGGAGACCTCCGTACAGCCCGCGCTGGGGTCGGCGGTGTGCTGCCGCTACGACCCGGCGCGCCGGGTGCTGTCCTGGGCGCAGGCCGGTCACCCCGCCCCGCTGCTGTTCCGGCGCGGCCAGGGGCGCTCGCTGCTGCCGCCCGAGGGCGTGCTGCTGGGAGCGACCTCCGGAGCCTCGTACGGGCAGGCGGAGGAGCGGCTCGAGCCCGGCGACGTGCTCGTCCTGCACACCGACGGACTGACCCCGCGCAGCATCGAGTTCAGCAAGGCCGACGGGACCGAGCGGCTGCTGGCGCTGGCCCCGCACTTCTCGGCCGCGCGGTCGGCGCAGGAGTGCGTGCGCATGGTGATCGGGGAGTTCGGCGAGGGCGAGCGCGAGGACGACGCCTGCGTGCTGGTGGCCCGGATCGGCCCGTAGCCGGCGGACCGCCCGCGTCAGCGGATGTGCGGGGTTTCAGGGCCGCGCCGGAAGGCGCGGCCTTTCGGCGCGCTCGGGCTGCCACCGGCCCTCAGACCGTACGGGCCACTGGGCTGTTCGGGAGGGCCAGTTTGATCTCCGCGCGGAGCTCCTCGATGCCGGCGAAGCCCGAGTACTGGCCGGTCAGCCGGTACATCTCGCGCAGCCGGTCCCACGTGCGGTGCGAGGAGGTCTCGTTCATCGACACGAGCGCGAGGCGGGCGTAGCGGTCGGCCTGCTCCGGGTCGTCGGCGATGAAGCAGGCCGAGGCCATCGAGATGTAGTCGAAGATCTTCGACCGCTGGTGGCCGTCGGCCCGCAGGCGCAGGGCCTCCTTGGCGTGCTTCTGCGCGATCGGCGCCGCCGAGGGGTCGTGGTCGGCGAGGGTCCGGAAGGCCAGCGCCTGCATGCCGTGCAGGTCGGCCTCGTCGAAGTGCTGCATCCAGGACGGCGGCGGCACGTCGCCGGGGGTGGACACGAACAGGTCCTCGGCTTCGCCCAGGGTCCGGCGCATGGCCTGCCCCTTGCCCAGCGCGGCCTGCGCCCAGGCCTCGATCGTGTGCAGCATGGCCCGGGTGCGGGGCAGGGTCTGCTCGCCGGAGCCGGACTGCGCCAGCTTCATCAGGTCGAGGGCCTCGTTCGGCTTGCCCAGGTGGACCATCTGGCGGGCGGCCCGGGAGAGCGCCTCCCCCGCGCGCGGCCGGTCGCCGCCCTCGCGGGCGGCGTGGGCCGCGATGACGAAGTACTTCTGCGCGGTCGGCTCCAGGCCGACGTCGTGGGACATCCAGCCCGCCAGCACCGCCAGGTTGGCGGCCACCCCCCACAACCGTCGCTGGAGGTGGTCGGGGTGGTGGTAGGCGAGCATGCCGCCCACCTCGTTGAGCTGCCCGACCACGGCCTTGCGCTGGAGGCCGCCGCCTCTGGAGGCGTCCCAGGCGCGGAAGACCTCCACGGAGCGCTCCAGCGCCTCGATCTCCTGGGAGCCGATGGGCGCGGCCTCGTAGCGGTCGTAACCCGCCGAGTCGGCCTGGAAGGGGTCGTCGTGGCGCTGCGCGCCCTTCGCGCGGGCGGGGTCGGTGTGGAGCCAGTCGTACATGGCGTTGCTGAGGGCTGAGCCGGCGGTGAGCGCGGCACCCGCGCTCATCAGACCGCGACGGTTGAGCATGAGGTCCATTCCCGTGAATTCGGTGAGGACCGCGGCTGTGCGTTCGGGCGCCCAGGGCATTCCGTCGGGGTTCTCCTTCTCCCCTTCGGGCTGCCGCTTTCCGGTGCGCCGTTGCCGTACGAACCCGAGGTCCTCGATGGTCACGACACGACCGAGCCGCTCGGTGAACAGGGCTGCCAGTACCGTGGGCACCGGTTCGCGCGGGGTCTCCCCCATGTCGATCCAGCGCCGCACCCGCGAGGTGTCGGTCGCCAGCTGGTGGTGGCCCATGGAAGCCGCCTGCCGGTTGACCATCCTCGCCAGTTCACCCTTCGACCAGCCGGCCAGGCCGAACAAGTCGTTCAGACGGGTGTTTGGTCCTTTGCTCACGTCAAGCCCCCAGGTTCTCGGCTGAGTTGACAGTAACCCCGTGTCAGGTGCCGAGCGACTATTCGCCAGGGTTCGCCAGGGCACGCAAGGTGGTCCGCCACCCACGGGCGGGTGTCAGGTAGGAATGCGCCTCCCCGACCCGGTCACCGGCGGAACTCCCCAGGGTGATGCACGGGATCCGGCGGGGCGGCGTACGCAACTCGTCGGCGCACGAAGGGATCCGTAACGCCATGTACGCAGCAACGACCTCCGTGTCCGCCCCTCTCCGGCCGCACCGCACGCTCCCCGCGGGCGGCGGCCCCTACCTCGAACCCGGCCGCACCACCGCACAGGCGCAGGGCGCCGTACGGACGCGGCGGATGCCGGGGACCGGATCGCAGCCGCTCAGCGGGAGAATCGACCTCTCGGGCCCGCAGGGAGCCCAGTTGCGCACGGCGCTCGCCTCGGTCCAGCGGATCTGTCCGGAGTTCGCTCCGGTCCAGGTGCTGCGGCGCAGCGGCCGCTCGGTCCTGCTGGTGGGGACCACCGGAAGGATGACGGCCGTCGCGAAGGTCTTACTGGATCACTCGCCAGAGTGGCGCGAGCGGTACCGGCACGAAATAGCGACGTACCGGACCTTCGTCCGCCACCGCCCGCAGGTCCGGGTGCCGCGGCTGATCGCCGCCGATCCGGAGAACTGCGTACTGATCGTCGAGCGGATGGCGGGCCGGGTCGCGGCGCTGCAGCGGCATCCGGTGGAGGCCCCGCCCAGGGCCGACCTGCGGGCGGCACTGGGAGCGGTGCGCCAGGTGAACGGCTGGCGGCCCGCCGAGGAGCTGTTCGGGCGGCCGCTGAACTACGGCCGGCGCATCGCCAGGGACTACGAGCTGGGCCTGCTGACCGACCGGGACCTCGGTGACCTGCAGAAGCTGCTGCACGGGGTGAAACTGTCCGGCACCCCCTGGCAGTTCAACCACGGCGACGCGCTCCTGTCGAACCTGCTGCTGTCCCCGGCGGGTCCCGTGCTCCTCGACTGGGAGCACGCGGGCTGGTACCTCCCGGGCTACGACATGGCCACCCTGTGGACGGTACTGGGCGACGCCCCGGCCGCACGGGCCCAGATCAGCCGCATGGCCCAGGCGGCGGGACCGGCGGCGCGGGACGCGTTCCTGGTCAACCTGATGCTCGTGCTGACCCGGGAGATCCGGATGTCGGAGACGGCGGTGCAGCGCTCGATGCTGGCGGCCGCCCCGGCCCAGCCCCTGCCGGCGGGCGCCCTGTCCTCCGGCGAGGAGCAGCGGCTGCTGCTGCGCCGCCTGCACGACGACGCGGGCATGGCCCGCAGGGCGGTCCGCGCGGCGGTGGGCACGCGCTGAGACCGAACGGGAGAAGCCCGGCCCTTCCGGAATCCGGAAGGGCCGGGCTTCGTCACACCCGCGCATCGCGTGGCGCGGGCCTCACCAAGGGCTGCGGACCTTGATGCCCAGGCCGCGGACCCGGTCCTGGGCCCGCGGGTCGAGCTTCAGCAGCAGGTCCTCGCCGACGACCCCGTCCCGCCGCCACATGGTGCAGAGGGTTTCCAGGGCCGCTTCGGCCACCTCCGGCTCCTTGTCGGCCGCGACGCCCACCAGGGCTTCCACGGCCGGCCGGGAGCGGAACCCCGCCACCGACCGTGCCGTCCCGGCCCGGTCCGCGGCGGGAACCGCCGGGTCGGCGAGCGAGCGCAGCCTCTCCGCCGTGTCGCGGGCGTCCGTGCAGGGCAGCACCCAGAGCAGGTAGACGATCTGGGCTCCCAGCACGATCAGGTACTGCAGCGGCACGGTCAGCGCCGCCACCGGCAGCGGCAGGAGCAGCGGGAGCACGATCAGCCAGCCCCCCCGGATCCGCTGGGCCCCGCCGGTCGGCGGTTCGAACCGCCGACCGGCCAGCAGGGCGAGCACGGCCAGGGTCACGACCGTCAGGAGGGGCACCATCAGCAGCCCCACCTTCATGCCCAGGCCGAACGAGTCCCAGAAGGGGTCAGTGCCCATGGCCGGCTGCACCACCGCCGCGGCCGTCCACCCGAGGAGGGCGGTCAGGACGTACCGCTGCAGGGAGATGCGCAGCCACCTCTTCGTGCTCATCACGGTCTCCTCACTTGCAGCTCTTCGTGCAGTCGCCGTTGACCCACGTGCGCTGGTCGATGTCCTTGAGGAAGATCCCGCCGAACGCGTCCAGTGCGTCGTAGCCGCTTTCGTGCGCCATCCTGTCCTGCCCGATCCAGCGCGCGTCCTGCCCCTGCCGGTACTGCACGGCTTCCATGTCCGGGTACGCGTTGCCCGAGCGGGTCACCGACACCGAGTCCTTGTCGGCCTTGACCTTCAGATAGTTGTCGACCGCCCCGATCGTGATGAGCGGCTGGACCCCGTGCACTCCCAGGAAGAGCCCGTCCGAGTTGGAGCCGAGGTCGTCGTCGATGATGTTATAGCCGTCGACCGTCCTGTTCTTGGGCAGGTCGGTCCTGATGGGAAGGGCCGGGAGGAGCTTGGAGCCCACGTCGACGACCTGCGGCTCGCCGCCCGTCGCGTACGAGGCCACGGTCCGCTTGCCCGGCATGGTGTGGGACGGTGCCACGTTGAAGACGACTTCACCGGTGGCCGTGTCCCAGAAGAGCACCATCCGGTAGGCCGCGGTCGGGTCGAGGGTGTCTTCCCGGTTGTCGCCCAGCAGGAGGGGCTTGCCCGGAATGATGGACATCGCACCGTAGGTGTGGATGTAGTACCGCACCATGATGATCCCGCGGTTCAGCCCACCGCCGACGTTCATGCGCAGACTCTTGCCGCCCTTCTCCGGAGGGCTGTGCATCTCGTCGTCGACCTTGTCGTAACTGCCGTCCCCGTCGTCGGGGGGCTCGTGGCCCGGCGTCGTGTTGTTGCACGAAGGGCAAGGCCGTGTCGGGCAGTCGATTTCCGCGCACATGCCGGTCGGGTCGGCGCTGGTGACGGGGTTGTTGCTCGCGTACGAGTAGCCGTTGAGGGACTGTGCGGCGTCCGGTGCGAGGACGGGGTCGACGCTGAGGAACTGGCCGAGGGCCGCGTCGTATTCACGTGCGCCGATGTGGGTCAGGCCCGTGCCGGTGTCCTCCGGCTTGTCCAGGAACCGCTTGTCCTCGGGCCAGTTGGCCGCCGCCGGTCCGCGTGCGGAGCCGAACGGGGTGGTGTAGCGCTTGGACACCGCCTGGGCGTCGTCCGCGGAAACCATGAGCGAGGACGTGCCGTGGGCGTCGCCGGCCACGAACGACAGCTTGGCGCTGCCGGATTCGCTGGTCAGGACCGCGACCTTGGTGCTGGCGACGGTGTAGGTGCGCGTGGCCCACTTCTTGGCGCCCTTGAGGTGGACCTCGTTGGAGCCCGCGTAGAGGACCGTCTCGCCCGCCGGGTCGCGGCGGATCAGAAGTTCACCTTCCGCGTCGTAGACGTAGTCGGTGGCGGTGGCGCCTTCGGTCGTCTTGGCGAGCTTGCCTTCCGGCCCCCAGTTCAGAGTTTGAGAGGTCGCGCTGCCGGGGGTTTCGGCGCGCTTGGTGGTGTTTCCGATGGAGTCGTAGGCGTACTGCGGGGTGAGGCCGGTGCAGGTGGCGCCGGTGGTGGTGGTCGCCAGGGCGTGCGGGCGGGCCGGGTCGTAGCAGTAGGTACGGGTCTGCGGGGTCCCGGTGTTGGTCTTCTCCGTGGCCCGCTGGCCGCCCGCCGTGTACGTGTAGCTGTTCCAGTACGGAGCCGCGCCGTCGAGGTTGGCGGCGGTGCGCCCGGTCGGGTTGCAGTCGGCGGTCTTCGGGGTCCAGGCCTCCGTCATCCGGCGCTGCGCGTCGTAGGAGAAGCACTGGTTGTCGGCCTTGGTGAACCCGCTCAGCGGAGCCGAGTCGAAGATCGACAGGACATTGCCCGCCTGGTCGTATTGGTAGGTCAGCTCCTGCAGCATGCCGTTGTGCGTCTGGTCGTTGACCGTGGACCGCAGCAGGCGGCGGGTGCCTTCCTCGTAGGTGTTGCCGATGAACGTCTTGCGCACACCAGCGGCGGCCGAACGGGCCAGGGTGAGCTGGTCGATGTCGCCCAGCGGGGAGTACGACACGTTCTGCACGTAGTCGGTGGTTCCGGAGAGCCCCTTCGCCAGACCGAAGTCGTCGTAGCTCACCTGGAGGATCTCGGCGGGGAGACCAGCGGCCGCGGGCGCGGACGTGGAGTTGAGCGCGCCGTCGAGCCGGTAGTTGACCGTGGTGTCGGTGGTGGCGGCGATGGCGCCCGAGGTGACGAGCGGGTCGTCGGCGGGCAGGGTCAGGCGGGTCGTCGAGGGACGGCCCAGGACGTCGTACGCGGTCACGGACTTGGTGTACGCCTTGCCGGTCAGGCCGCCTTCGTAGCGCGTCGCGGCGGAAGGGGAACCCTTGCGGACCGTGTCGTACGTCCACGCCGCGAGCTTGTTGGCGTCGGACTTCGGCGACTTCCACAGGCCGGTCTTGCGGCCGGCCTCGTCGTACGCGTACTCCAGGACCGTGTTGCGGGCGTCCTTGGACGTCGCGATCTGGTCCAGGACCGTGAAGGTCGTGGTGGAAAGCCCCTTGTCCGGGTCGGTGGTGCTGCTGCTCCGGCCGAAGAGGTCGTAGCCGTACGTCCACTTCGAGCTGTCGGGCCCGGTGATCGTCGACGCCTTGCCGTCGACGGTGTAGGTGTTGCTCACGCTGGTGTAGGGCGTGCCGGGTGCGGTTCCTCCGTAGGCGGGGTCGTTCGGCGTGGTCCCGCCGTAGGTGCGGGTCTCGGTGGTCCGGCCCAGCGCGTCGGTGATCGTGCGGGTCGCGTTGCCGCCCTGGACGGCCGTCGTCGCGGTCGAGTCACCGGTGTAGCTGGTGGTCGTGGACTGCTTCTGCACGCCGTAGACGAGCAGGGTGCTGGTCGTGGGGCGGCCCAGGCCGTCGAAGACGGTCTGCGACTGGGCGGGGGTGCTGCCGTACTCGGCGCGGGCGTAGACGCCTTCCGGCGCCTTGTCCTTGTCCCAGATGTCCGTGTAGGACTCGTAGGCCAGGCCACGGGAGTCGTAGCGGGTGTCGGTCAGGACCCGGCCGCCGTTCGGCGACGCGGCCTGCGTCTGGAGCGGGCGGAGCAGTGCGTCGGCGATCGTGTAGACCGTCTTGTAGCTGCCGTCGGCTGCGAGGCTGGCGACCGAGGTCCAGGGCTGCTTGCCGCGCTCCAGCAGGTAGTCGTACTTGACGTTCGGAGTCAGGGACTGGCCCCGGTTGGGCAGCCAGGTGGCGGTCACACGGCCGAGGCCGTCGTAGGTGTTGAAGGTCGAGGCCATGTTCGCCTCGATGGACCGCACGACGGAGCCGCGCAGGTCCATGTAGGTGTACGTCTTGTGCTGCTGGCCGGTGGCGGCCAGCTTCGGCGCGGTGACCACGGTGACTTCCAGCGGGCCGGCGGCGGCGGGCGTGTAGCTGGTCGTGGTCGTGTTCCCGGCCGCGTCGGTGCTGGTCAGCGGGCGGCCGAGCTTGGCCGTCGCCGTGTCGTAGGTGGTCTTCGCGGTGGTCTGCCAGCCGGCGGCGCCGACCGGGTTGCGGTCCGCGGTACCGCTCGCCACCGGGTAGGACTGAGGGCGCCCGGCCCAGGTCGCCAGGCCCAGGGTCGGGGTCTGGTTCGCGGTCCAGCCGGTGGCGGCCGTGTCGTCGTAGACCATGGCCGTGTCGGTCAGGACGTCGCCGCGGGTCGCGGAGTTGGCGGGGAGGGTCAGCTTGTCGTCCGTGACGGAGCACAGGGCTCCGACGGTGCGGGTGCGTGACGTGAGGTTGGTGATGCCCTTGGCGTCGTTGCGTGCGTACCAGGTGCGGGTGCAGGTCTCGTCGCCCGGCTTGGCCGTGTCACCGGAGGAAGAGGACAGCGTCTTCATTCCGTAGACGTCGTCGTACGTGGTGTCGCTCCGGGTGGTGCGCCAGGTGTTGGACGCCGTGAGGAAGGTGTGGGCGTATTCGGTCTGCGGTCGGACGTAGTGGGCCTTGGCGTTGCCGTAGGACGCCTGCCGGCTCGCGGTCTCCTTGCTCCACGGGTCGGTCACCGACACGGAGACCGGGGTGGTTCCGTCGTAGGTGATCTCCTGGCGCTTGAAACCGGAGTACTGCTCGTCGTCGTTGATCGCGGGGATCGTCAGGCCGGACACCGGGACGGCCGCGACCGTGGTGGTGCGGGTGGCGGTGCTGTCCTTGCGCTTGTCGCCGTGCATGCCCTGCATGAAGACCTTCACGGCCTTGGAGCGGGTCTTGCCGAGGGCGCCGGTGTGGGTGGTGACCTTGCCGTAGCCGCGCCAGTCGGACCAGGTCCGCTCCTTCTCCGGCGTCAGCGGGTCGTCGTTGTGGTGCCAGCCCGGGTTCGCGTACTCGTAGGAGTTCTCGACGAGGTCGTTCTGGCCGGCCGGGTCGGCGATGGTGACGGCCGCGACGTTGTACTTGTGGAACCAGTCGAGCTTCGGGTCACCGCCGTTGATCGGCCAGTACACCGGATAGCAGGACAGCGCGTTGTCGTCCTCGGCCACCGGCATCTTCGAACCGCGCACGCACTCCGGGTTCGAGAGGGTGACCGTGGTGATCGCGCCCGTCTCCGAGGTGATCGTGTTGATGCGCGGACGGTTCAGCGGGACCACGTCATCGCCGTCCACGTCCACCCGGTTCGGGCGCATGTGGTAGGTGAAGTCCACGGGTGGGACGTTCACCGTCCCGCCGTTCTTGCCGGTGCGCTTGATGGACTTCAGGACCAGGGTCTGGTCACTGGTGTCGCCCAGGTCGCCCGGGTCCAGGTACTCCTGGGCGAGGTCGAAGGTGTCCACGTTCGCGTAGTTGTCCGGCTCGAGAGCCGTGGACCACGCGTGGGTGTTGACGGCCGTCATGCGCTTGCGGGTGAAGAAATCCGGTGCGAGAGCACGGCAGTCGGTCTCGCTCGCCGAGCACACCGCCTCGAAGGGGACGTCGGGCCAGTTGTCCGAGGTGTCCTTGGTCAGGTCGTCGCACTTCGTCGCGAAGCAGCGCTCCGCATAGCCGAAGGTGACCTTGTGGGAGGCGGTCCCGGTGAAGAGCGTGTCGGCGCGCTGGCCGTAGCGGATCTCGTTCAGGTAGCCGCCCCGGTTGTAGGCCGCGAGCTTGGTCTTGTCGCCGTTCTTGGCGTAGTTGTTGGACTCGGCCGTGTACCAGTAGGTGGCCGCGTTGCCGTGGACGTCCTGGACCAGATCCACGTTCCAGCGCCAGGCCTGCGTCTCGGAGCGGCCCGCGAAGGTGGAGCCCTTGGCGTAGCCGGGCTCGCCCGAGTCGTCGCCGAACACCGGTGCGGACCAAGTCGAGTTGGTGCGCTCGGCGCCTGCGCCCGGGAGCTTGTTCAGGCCGAAGGTGTAGGTCGTGCCGTCACCGGTGACCACCTTCCAGTACTCGCCGTCGTTGTCGCCGTTGTCGGCGCCGGTGGACCAGGTGACCTGGGAGGCGTCGTCGTCCTTCAGTCGCCACTTGCCCGTCGTGTCGTCCTTGACGAGCTCGCTGGACTTGCCGTTCAGGACGAGCGAGGCGTTCTCGTACTTCCAGCAGAGGTCGTGCTTGTCCTCCTGGCCGTCGTCGTCACAGGAGCCGTACTTGCGCTCGATGTAGGAGGAGGTCAGGTCGAAGCCCTCGCCGACCTGGGAGCCCTGGTTGTTGGAGTTCGCGGTCCGGCCGTCGATGCTACCCGAGCTGTACGAGAACGACAGCGACGGCGTGGGGCCGGAGACCGCGGCCGGGACCGCCACCGGATAGGACCAGGTGAAGGCGCCCGAGGAGGACCCGGACTCCCAGCTGGACGACGCGGAGAGCGGGGTCGCCGCGAAGTCGCCGCCGCCCTTCGGCGAGGCCGTCTCCGACGCCATGACGGCGAAGACCGCCGGAGCCTGCGCCGGGGCCTTGGACTTGGCCGCGGTCGGGGTTCCGGCGGAGAGCGAGGTGACGTCGGCCGTCACCGTGCGGTTCTTCAGGCTGTTCGCCGAGGGCAGCGGGGTCGTCTTGCGGCACTCCGCCTTGTCGGGGGTGGTCAGCGCACACGCGGGCAGGCTGACCAGACCCAGGCGCGTGGCCCAGCCACCACCCACCGCCGAGGCGAAGGAGCCGTAGTCCACGGTCAACTGCGCCGGACCGTCAGCCGTGTTGGTCGCGGTGAACAGGACACCGGTGATCCCGGCCTTCTCCGCCGCCTTCTGGTCCCCGCGGGGTTGCGAACCCGCGCGGCAGGAGGTTTTCAGCGGCGAGGACCGCGTTCTGCGGACGCCGATGTCCTGGACGGCGGGCTTCGGCAAGTTCGGCCACACCTTCGGCCGGGGCGGCGGGGCGTACGGGGGTCGAGGTCGGCATGTTCGGCTCTCTCGCAGGTCACAGGACCCTTCCACCGTGCCCCGGGCCGGGCCGTGAGACCTCGGCCGGAGGTACGGAAGGCCCGCGCCGGCTCCATCTTTCGGACGACCCCGCGTCAGGGCGGGCTCAGCCGTCCCACCAGCCACTCCAGCGCCGGCGGGACCTCGCGGCCCCACGTCTCGTAGTGGTGCCCGCCGCTGCCCAGGACGATCGACGACACCCGCGCGGGCGCCCGCACCGCATCGATGAACTCCATCGTCCGCGGGTACTGGTGCTCGCCCTTCCGGCTGCTCGCCACCAGCAGCGACACCGGCGGCTGCGGCAGGTTCCGCAGCCGCCACAGCAGGTCGCTCTCCCGCCGCAGGCCCGCGTCGCCGCCGAACAGGTCGCCGGTGTCGGCGTCCCGCGCCGCCTCGTACGACGCCGAGAGCCCGGCAGCCGCCCGATAGGCGTCCGGCTCGCGCAGGGCCAGCTTCAGCGCGCAGTACCCGCCCACCGAGTTGCCCATCACGCCCCACCCCCGGGCGTCGCGCGTGAGCCCGTAGTGCGAGGCCACCGCCGCCCGCAGGTCGTGCGCGAAGAAGGTCTCCGCCTGCGGCCCGCCCGGCACGTCCACGCACTCCGTGTCCCGCGGGGGCGCCACCGTCGGCGTCATCAGCACCAGCACCGCCGGCCGCATCCGCCCCGCCCGCACCGCCTCCAGCGCCCTCTGCGGATACCGGAGCAGGTCGAGCAGCACCCGCGGCGTACTGGGGAACCCGCTCAGCGCCAGCACCACCGGGAACTCCTCCCGGCGCCGCGCCGTCGCGTACGCGTACTGCGGCGGCAGGTAGACGTACGCCTGCGCCGACAGCCCGCTGCGCGCCCCCCGCACCGTGACCGCCTCGATCCGGCCGACCGCCTCCGGATCGCCGGAGCCCCCGTACCGCCACGAGTGCGTGCCCCGCACCCGCAGGCCGTCCCGCCCCGACGGGTCCGCGCCCGAGGTGTCCGTGCCCGCCGGGATCGGATCGTCGCGGCGCAGGGACAGCAGATCGCCCCAGGAGCCGTAGAAGCCGTAGGAGGAGTTCGCCGCGAGCAGCAGCGGCACCGCCATCGTCAGGGTGATCGCCAGCTGCAGGGCGGACCGCCCCAGCACCGCCCCCGGCCCGCGCACCGAGAGCCGGGGCCACAGCAGCACCGTGCCCGCGAACACCGCGGTCGCCAGGAGGACGGCGAGGAGCAGCGCCGGGGCGCCGTCGATGCCGAGGGACACGGCCGCCGGGCCCGGATCAGCCGACCGGACCGCGCGGGGCGGCGGGCACCGCGCCGCTCTCCCAGGCCCAGGCGGCGATCTCCACCCGGTTGCGCAGCCCCAATTTGGCCTGCACCGAGACCAGGTGCGTCTTGACCGTGGACAGCGAGATGAACAGCCCGTCGGCGATCTCCTGATTGGTCAGCCCGCGCGCGACCAGCCGCACGACGTCCATCTCGCGCTCCGACACCGGCGGTTCGCCGGCGAACGCCCCCGGCGTCCCCGGCGGTGCGGGCTGCTCGCCGAGCCGCTCCAGCAGCCGCAGCGTCACGGCGGGGGAGACGAGCGCGTCCCCGCGCGCGGCCGCCCGTACGGCTTCCACCAGCAGGTTCGGCCCGGCGTCCTTGAGCAGGAAGCCGCTGGCGCCGCCGCGCAGCGCCCCGTACAGGTAGTCGTCCTGGTCGAAGGTGGTCACGATCACCACCCGCAGCGGGTCGGCGACCCCCGGCCCGGCGAGCAGCCGGGTCACCTCCAGCCCGTCGAGCCTGGGCATCCGTACGTCGACCAGGCACACGTCCGGGCGCAGCCGCCGGGCCAGTTCCACGCACTGCGCGCCGTCCGTGGCCTCGCCGACCACCTCGATGTCCGGTTGGGCGCCCAGGATCAGCGCGAAGCCGGTGCGGACCATTTCCTGGTCGTCGGCGATGAGGACGCGGATGTCGCTTTTCATACGTTCGATCCTGCCAGGCCGCCGCCGGGGCCGCCGTCGCCGCGGCCGCCGCCGTCCAGCAGCGGGAAGACTCCGGTCACCCGCCAGCCGCCGTCCGGCAGCGGGCCCGCGGCGAGCCGGCCGTCCACGGCCTCGACCCGTTCGCGCAGCCCGATCAGCCCGAGGCCGCCGCGGCCGCCGGGCGGGACGTGGCCGCGCCGGTGCCCGGGGTCGTGCGCGGGGCCGTTGTCGACCTCCACCGTCAGGCGTACTCCGTCGGTGGCCAGCCTCACCCGTGTGGCCCGCGCGCCCGGAGCGTGCCGCGTCACATTGGTCAGGGCCTCCTGCACCAGCCGGTGCACCGAGGTCTCCACTTCCGGCGCCAGCCGCACCCGCCGTACCGGTTCGGCCAGCTCCAGGGCGGCCCCCGGCCGGCCGGCCACCAGCAGGGCCAGCTCCGCGAGCAGGTCCTGCGGCCGCACCGACCCCGAGTCCTGCTCGCGCAGGACGCGGACCAGGCGCCGCATGGAGTCCAGCGTCTCGCCGCCGGCCCGCTCGATGGAGCGCAGCAGCGGCTCGAGCCGCTCGGGCGCGGTCTCCCGGATGGCCTGGGCGGCCTGCGCCTGGACGACGATGCCGGTGACGTGGTGGGCCACGAAGTCGTGCAGGTCGCGGGCGAGTTCGTGGCGCTCGTGCTCCCGTACGGCCACGACCGCTCGGGCCCGGCGCTGGTCCAGGATGCGCAGGTAGCCGCCGAATCCGGCGGCCCCGGCGGCCGCCAGGGTCAGCGCGAAGGCGGCGGTCTCGGCGGCGGCGTCGCTGGGCATCCGCAGCGGGGCCGCGGCGGCCGCCGCCCACAGCAGCAGTCCCAGCGGCACCACCCGGGGCGGGTCGGTGTGCCGGGCGCACCGGGCCAGCAGCACCAGCAGGGCGGCGGACTCCAGCAGCCCCCAACTCCCGCCGGTGCCCCGGTCCGGCAGCAGCATCGCGCCGGTGGCGGCGAGGGAGAGCGGGGCGGCGAGCAGCGCGCGGCCGTCGAGGGGGAGCCGGACCGCGCGGGCGGGCAGCAGGGCGATCGCGCCGACGACGGCGCCGCAGACGAGGACGGCCCAGGCGCGCGGCGGCTCCACCGTGATCCAGTCGAGGGCCCACACGAGGACACAGCCCGCCGCCACCAGCAGCGCGGGGAATCTCTCTCGGCGCATCGCATTTCCGCGGATCGGGGGAAGGGGGGCGGGAGGCACGGGGCAGACGGACGGGCGGACGGGCAGAAACGGGAAAACCCGTGGGGGGTACGAGGAAACCTCGTACCCCCCACGGGATCAACAGGGTGAGTGACGGGACTTGAACCCGCGGCCACCTGGACCACAACCAGGTGCTCTACCAACTGAGCTACACCCACCACGAAGGGTGGCGGACCACCCGTTCGACGTGCAAGCACAGCATAGCCGATCGGCGGGGTGCTCCCGCGACGTGTTTGTCGCGCGACGGCAGGTGGGAGGCGGGAGGCAACCCCGGCGCCGCGATCGCCCTCCCTCTCCTTATGGGAGCAAACCGTCTCACCGGGTTGGACGCCGCCCGCGGCGCCGCCGTCCTCGGCATGTTCGCCGTCCACGTCGGACCGCCGCCCGTGCCCGAGGGCGCGGGCTGGCTGCTGGTCGCCGCCGACGGCCGCGCGCCCGCCGTCTTCACGCTCATCGCCGGCTTCTCCCTCGCGCTCGCCCGCTCCCGTGCCGCGGGGCCGCCGCCGCTGCGGGCCACCCTGACCCGCTGCGCGATCCTCGCCGGGCTCGGCCTGTGCCTCGCCGCGCTCTCACCCGGGATCCTGGTGATCCTGGCCTTCTACGCCGTCTACTTCCTGGCAGCCGAACCCTTCACCCGGCTGCGCACCCGCACCCTGGCGGCCGCCGCGGGCGCCGCCGTCGTCCTGGGTCCGGTCCTCTCCTACACCCTGGGCCGGGCCGCGGGGCTGCGCACCGGCGGGCGCGGGGGCACACCGGTCCCGGCCGACCTGTTGAGCTGGAGCGGCGCCGCCGGGACGGTGCGGGAACTGCTGCTCTCGGGCGCGTACCCGCTGCTCACCTACTTCCCCTACATCCTGGTGGGCATGGCGCTGGGCCGCCTCGCCGACCTGCGGAGCAAGCGGTCGCTCGGACTGCTGGCCGGCGCCGGGGCGGCCGCCGCCGTCGCCGGGTACGGCGCCTCCTGGCTCGCGATGGGCCCGGGC
The DNA here is from genome assembly GCF_003287935.1 of Streptomyces sp. ICC1. Classification (GTDB taxonomy): domain Bacteria; phylum Actinomycetota; class Actinomycetes; order Streptomycetales; family Streptomycetaceae; genus Streptomyces; species Streptomyces tritrimontium. The sequence continues at coordinate 5,610,522 of NZ_CP030287.1, read as the reverse complement.
GGCCGGCGCGCGTCCCTGCTGGACGCCGTCGCACGGGAGCACCCGTGGGCCGCCGCGGAGCCCGATCCGGTCGCCGCGGTGCTGGCCGAGCAGTTCGGCGCGATCCCCAGCACCTCCTGGGACTGGCTGCTGCTGGCCGGCCCCTACAGCCAGACCCCGCTGGAGACCCTCGGCAACGCCGGGACCGGGGCCGCCCTCCTCGGCCTGCTCGCCCTCGCCGCGCGGGTCGGGCGGGTGGCGAGGGCGCTGCGGCCGCTCGCCGCCGTCGGAGCGATGGCCCTGTCGGTGTACGTCGTGCACGCGGTGGCGCTGGCGATGTTCCTGCGCGGCTGGACCGGTTGGGACGCGCTGGCGGGGTTCTCGGCCTGCGCGATGGCCGGCTGCCTGGTCTGGGACCACTTCCTGCGCGGTACGCGGCTGGGCCGCGGGCCGCTGGAATGGGCCCTGCGGGCGGTGACGCCGGCGTGACGCGGAGCCCTGCGGTAGCCCTGCGGGGCCTTGCGGGGCCCGTCCCCGAGCCACCCTTCCTCCGTTCCCCGGGCTGCGCCCGGACCCGCCCGGGGCGGGTTCGACCGGCGCGGCCCCTGACTTCGGGGGGCGGGGCGCGGGAGGATCCCCGCATGGACCACGACTCCGCTCACGACGCCGATCCCTTCACGGCCGCCGACTACGCCGCACGGATGGCCGCCGCCGCGCGGTCCGCCGCCGACGCGGGCCTGGCCGGCCTGCTGATCGCCCCCGGGCCCGACCTCGCCCACCTCACCGGCTACCGCCCCGTGGACACCGAGCGGCTGACCCTGCTCGTCCTCGCGGCCGGGCAGGACCCCGTCCTCGTCGTCCCCTCGCTGGAAGCCCCCGACGCGGCGAAGGCCCCCGGCGCGGGCGCGCTGACCCTGCGGGACTGGGCCGACGGGAAGAACCCGTACACCGCGGCCGCCCCGCTGCTGGACGCCGCCGGCCGCTTCGGCGTCAGCGACAACACCTGGGCGCTGCACCTGCTGGGCCTGCAACGGGAGTTGCCGACGACCTCCTACGCCCCGCTGACCGACGTGCTGCCGATGCTGCGCGCCGTCAAGGACGAGCGCGAGCTCGCCCGGCTCGCGGCCGCCGGGGAAGCCGCCGACGCCGCGTACGCGCAGATCCTGCACGTCCCCTTCGCCGGCCGCCGGGAGAGCGACGTCGCCGCCGACCTCGCCGCGCTGCTGCGCGTACACGGCCACTCCCAGGTCGACTTCACCGTCGTCGGCTCCGGCCCCAACGGGGCCAATCCGCACCACGAGGCCGGCGACCGGGTCATCGAGAACGGCGACATGGTGGTCCTGGACTTCGGAGGGCTCAAGCACGGCTACGGATCCGACATCTCCCGGACCGTCCACGTCGGCGAGCCCACGGACGAGGAGCAGCGCGTCCACGACATCGTCCGCGAGGCCCAGCTGGCGGGCGTGGCGGCGGCCCGGGCGGGCGCCGCCTGCCAGGACGTGGACCGCGCGGCCCGCGCGGTGATCACCGAGTTCGGCTACGGCGAGCAGTTCATCCACCGCACCGGCCACGGCATCGGAGTCACCACGCACGAGCCGCCGTACATGGTGGAGGGGGAGGAGCAGGTCCTCGTCCCCGGCATGTGCTTCTCCGTGGAGCCGGGGATCTACCTCCCGGGGCGGTTCGGCGTCCGCATCGAGGACATCGTCACGGTCACCGAGACCGGCTGCCGCAGCTTCAACAACGCCTCGCGGGAACTGGCGATCGTCGAGTAGGCCCGTCCGTGCCCGCGCCGCTACGGGCCCAGGACCACCGCCGATTCGGCCGGCACGTGGATCCGCCCGTCCGCGTCGGGATGGTTCGCGGGGATCCAGGAGGCCAGAACCCGCATGCCGTTGCGGCCCAGCGCGATGGTCGTCGGCTCCGCGGAGAAGTTCACCACCACCCGGATGTCGCCCCGGCGGAACGTCAGCCAGCGCCGCTCCTCGTCGTGGGCGGTCCGGACCGAGGCCAGATCGGGATCGCGCAGGTCCGGATGGGTGCGGCGGAGCCCGACCAGGGTGCGGTACCACTCCAGCAGGCGGGCGTGGGGGTCCCGTGCGGGCTCGGCCCAGTCCAGGCAGGAGCGGTCCCGGGTCGCGGGGTCCTGGGGGTCGGGGATCTCCTCGGCCTTCCAGCCGTGTTCCGCGAACTCCCGCCGCCGGCCCGTGCGCACGGCCTCGGCGAGGGCGGGGTCGGGATGGTCGGTGAAGTACTGCCAGGGCGTTCCGGCCCCCCACTCCTCGCCCATGAACAGCATCGGCACGAACGGCCCGGTCAGCGCCACCGCCGCCGCGCACGCCAGCAGGCCGGGGGAGAGGGAGGCGGCGAGCCGGTCGCCCAGCGCCCGGTTGCCGATCTGGTCGTGGGTCTGGGTGTAGCCGAGGAACCGGTGCGCGGGGGTGCGGACGCGGTCCACCGGGCGGCCGTGGTGGCGGCCGCGGAAGGAGGACCAGGTCCCGTCGTGGAAGAAGGCCCGGGTCATCGTCTTGGTGAGGGCGCCGAGCGGGGCGGCCGCGAAGTCCGCGTAGTAGCCCTGGGATTCGCCCGTGAGCGTGCAGTGCAGGGCGTGGTGGAAGTCGTCGTTCCACTGCGCGTGCAGTCCGGTGCCGCCGGCGGGGCGGGGCGCGGTGGTGCGCGGATCGCACAGGTCGGACTCGGCGATCAGGAACAGCGGCCGTCCGCTCTCGGCCGCCAGGGCGTCGACCGCGCCGGCCAGCTCCTCCAGGAAGGTCAGCGCCCGGCCGTCGGCGAGGGCGTGCACCGCGTCCAGGCGCAGCCCGTCGATCCGGTAGTCGCGCAGCCAGGCGAGCGCGCTGGCGAGGAGGTAGGCGCGCACCTCGTCGGAGCCCGGCGCGTCCAGGTTCACCGCCGCGCCCCAGGGCGTGTGGTGGGTGTCGGTGAAGTACGGCCCGAAGGCGGGCAGGTGGTTGCCGGAGGGGCCGAGGTGGTTGTGCACCACGTCCAGTACGACGCCGAGTCCGGCGCCGTGCGCCGCCTCCACGAAGCGGACCAGCCCGGCCGGGCCCCCGTACGGCTCGTGCACGGACCAGGGCGCGACCCCGTCGTACCCCCAGCCGTGGCGGCCGGGGAAGGAGCACACCGGCATCAGCTCGACGTGGGTGACGCCGAGCGCGGTCAGGTGGCCGAGGCGGGCCGCGGCCGCGTCGAAGGTCCCCTCGGGGGTGAAGGTGCCGATGTGCAGCTCGTACAGGACGGCTTCCTGGAGCGGGACGCGCGGGGCGGGGGCCGGCTCCCCGGGGGTGAGGGCCGCGAAGTCGACGACCGCCGAGAGGCCGTCCGGGCCGTCGGGCAGGCGCCGCCCGCGCGGATCGGGGCGTACGGGCCCCTGGAGATCGCCCCCGGGCCCGTCCGGGCCGCCTCCCAGCAGGTATCCGTACCGGGAGCCGTCGGCGGCCGGGGCCTCGGCGAGCCACCAGCCGGGCCGCTCCGGATCGGGCGCCATCTCGTACGCGGCCTCGTCAAGTCGCAGCGCGACCCGACCTGTCAGCGGTGCCCACACCTCGAACTGCACGGACGGTCCCCTCGTCTTGCGGCGGTACCCCAACCTGCGTGACCGGCCCATCATCTCCGGCTCGGCGCGGGAGTTCTGGACACTCTGCCCCTGACGGGCCGACAATCACCCTGTGACGTCCAGTTTCGAGTTCCCCGCCTATCCCGCCCCGCGGCTGTCCGACGCCGAGCGCGACCGGGCGCTGGGCCAGCTCCGGGAGGGCGCTGCCCTCGGGAAGTTGTCGCACGACACCTTCCTGCGCCGTATGGAGCTCGCCCTTGTGGCCCGGCGCACCGAGGACCTCGCGGTGCTCACCGCGGACCTGCAGGGCCGGGAGGGCGCCGAAAGCCCTTGGACCCGTCGGCTGTTCGGCTGGGTGGGGCGGGCCTCGGCCGTGTCGGTGGGCGTGCGGCGGGCCTGGGCCGCCGAGAAGCTGCCCAAGCTGCTGCTTCCGCACCCCGGCGCCGGACCGCTGCGGATCGGCCGCGACCCCGGCAACGGGCTGCGGCTCAGCCACGAGACCGTCTCCCGGGCGCACGCGGAGCTCAGCACGCGCGACGGGGTGTGGGTGATCACGGACCTCGGCTCGACCAACGGGACCACGGTGAACGGGCGCCGGGTCACCGGCTCGGCCGTGGTGCGGGACGGGGACCAGATCGGCTTCGGACGGATGTCGTTCCGGCTGTCGGCGAGCTGAGAGCGGGCAGGTCCGGGGCGGGCTCGGCCGGTCCGGGGACCGGAGCCGAAGCCGTGGCCGGAGCCGAAGCCGGGACCGCGGCCGGGAGACCCCGCTGCGCGCCGGAGCGGGGGCACACGGAGGATGGGCCCATGGAACACCTCTCCGCCGCCCCCGTCGTACGGCCCGCACGCCCCGAGGACATGCCGCGCCTGGTCGGCCTCATGCGCGAGCACCAGGAGTACGAGAAGTCCGAGCCCCGCCCCGCTGGCCCCCTCGCCGACCGGCTCGGCCCGCAGCCCTTCGCCGATGACGCCCGGCTCTGGGTGCTGCTGGCCGAGACCCCGGACGGCGCGGTCGCCGGGTACGCCGCCTGCTCGGCCGAGTTCTCCTTCTGGGACGCCCGCCACCACCTCCACATGGACTGCCTCTACCTCGCCGCGGAGGCTCGCGGACACGGCCTGGGAGCCGCCCTGGTGGAGGGCGTGCGCGCACTCGCCCGGACCCTCGGCCTCGGCCACGTCGAATGGCAGACCCCCGACTGGAACGAGGGCGCGATCCGCTTCTACGACCGGCTCGGCGCGACCGGCCGCCCGAAGATCCGCTACGCGCTGGCGACGGAGCGGCCCGCCGGCCCGTCGTGATCTACCGGCCGGCCGCCACGAGCCGTTCGTACGCCGCCAGGACGACCCGGGACTGGTGTTCCACCTGGGTGGCCACCGGGACCCAGCGGGCCTCGAAGCGGGCCGCGAACTCCTCGCACCAGCCCGCGACGAGCCGGTCCACGGCCGGGGCCGTCGGATGGCCCTGGGCGCGCAGGACCCGCAGCAGCATCGCGGCGGCGCGCAGCGAGAGGCGCCGGCCGAAGGCGTCGATGCTCCCGATGTAGGCCGCCGTGGCCTCGGCGGGCGCCTCGGCGCCCGTCCACTCGACGGCGATCCGGGGGATCAGCGCGAGCGTCCAGTCGACCGCGCGCAGCAGCGCCGAGGCGGCCGGATCCGTGCCGGCGGCCGCGACCTCCCGCAGCCGCGCGACCCGCGCCGCGTCGGCGGTGAGCCGCCCGGCCAGCAGGCGCAGGGCGGCGCGCGGGTCCGGATGCGGTGCCGGATCGTCCACCAGGTCCGAGGCCCACATCGGGACTTCGATGATCGCGGTGGTCCCGGCGTGGCGGTGGGCGTGGTACCAGGTGCTGAGCCGGGTGTCCTCCGGGTGGAAGGCTCCGCCGGCCGCGGGCCCCGGCTCGGGCATCACGAAGATGCCCGCACCGGGTGAGGGCCATCCGGAGGCGTCGGAGGCGCTGGTCTCGACCGGGATGCGCAGCTCGGCGGCCGATTTGCCGAAGGGCTCGGCGAGGCCGGGTATGTCACGGGTCAGCTGGATCCACGAGCCGCCGAGGTCGGTGCCGTGGAGGGACACCTGGAGGGCGGGGCGCAGCTCGTCGATGAGGGCGGTCAGGGCCAGCGTCTCGGGCGGCAGCCGGTCGGGGGCCAGTAAAGACGGCGCCCACTCGGGCTGTTCGGGGCCCGGGGGCCGGAAGAAGTTCCGGTGGTAGTCGAGCAGGGAGTACGGGCGGGGCGTGCGGTGCAGGGCCGCGCCGTCCGGGTCGGCGCAGAGCAGGAAGTGCCAGTCGGCGCCGGCCGCCTCGTCGACGGGGCCGCGGACCAGGCGCCGGGCGAGCGCGAGGGCGGTGGCTCCGCCCACGGGCTCGTTGGCGTGGGCCCCGGCGACGACGAGCACGTTGCGCGGGTGTCCCGCGCCCACGGAGAGCAGCCAGAGCGGCTCCCCGGCCCGGGAGGTGCCGGCCTGGCGGAGCCCCACCGGGCCGGGGTGTTCGTCCACCAGCGCGCGGGCGGCCAGCGCGAGTTCGCGGGGGGTGGGGTAGCACATGTCGCGGATGAGTGTCACAAGGAGTGCCATGCCCGCCGCGCACCCCGCCTACTGCTCCGCGCGCCCCGCACTTGCCCGCCGGCCGGACGCAATCCCCTGGCCGAAGCCCTGCGCCCGGCCGGGCCCGCCGCCGCGCCGAGCCCTGCACCGACCCCTGCACCGCCCCCTGGGCTAAGCCCTGCGCACCAGGACCGCCACCGGTGACTCCGCCAGGAGGGCGGCCAGCGGGACCCCGCCGGTGAAGGACGGGCCCGGGGCGTCGAGGGGGGTCCAGCGGCCCGGGGGCAGTTCCAGGGCCGTGGTGCGCCAGCCGCCCGCCGCCGCGAGGCGCAGGGACAGCCGGGTCACCGCCACCACCAGGTCCGCGGAGCGCGCGTACGCCACGCAGTGCTCCGCGGCCGGACCCCGGGCCGGGAGCGGGGCGTAGCCGGTGAAGAGCTCCGGGCGGGAGCGGCGCAGCCGCAGCAGCGCCGCGGTCAGGGCGAGCTTGCGCGCCGCGAGGGTGCCCGGCTCCGGGTGGGGGTCCAGCTCGGCCGGTCGGCGGTTGTCCGGGTCGACCAGGGCCCGGTACTCGCTCTCGGAGCCCTGGTAGAGCTCCGGGACCCCCGGCATCGTCAGGTGCAGCGCGGTCATGGCCAGGACGTTGTCCCGGGCCGCCGCCGCGATCTCGGGCGGGTCCTCCCGCGGGTCCGGCACGTACCCCGCGACGTCCGCCTCGTACCGCTCGTCCCGGTCGGTCCAGCTCGTGTGCAGGCCCGCCTCGCGGACGGCCTTGAGCAGGGCCTCGGCCAGCCGCTCCTCGCGGTCGGGCGCGGAGCCCAGGCCGAAGGCGCTCTGCCGCGCCACCCAGGCCAGCTGCGGATCCGGCCCCGGCGGCGCCCCGTGCGGTTCCCGCGCCAGCTCGGGGGCCTGGGACAGCACCGCGATCCGGGCGCGTACGTCCGCACTGCGCTTGGTGTCGTGCGTGGACAGGACCGTGCCGGAGGCGGGCCAGTCGCGCTCCAGGCGCGCGCAGTACGCGTGGAACTCCCCGGGGGAGACCGCCGGACGGCCCGGATCGCCGCCCACCTCCGTGGCCGACAGGAGCGGGGCCCAGCGGTAGAACGCCCGGTCCTCCAGGGACTTGGCGCGCAGGGCCGCCGAGGTCTGCGCGAAGCGGGCAGCGAAGACGCCGTCCCGCCAGGTGAGTTCGCGGACGGCGGCGATGTCGTCCGGGCTCACTCCGGTGACCTCGGTGAACCCGTCGGCGCCCGGGTAGGGGCGGTACGCCGGGTAGGCGACGAGCAGTTCGCGCACCGCCCGGGCCGCGGCGGGGCCCGCGCGCCGCTCCAGCGCGGCCAGCTCCGCCGCCAGGTCCCCGGTCAGCACTTCCCGCGTGGACCGCTCCGCGGTCTCCGGCCAGTCCGCGGCTCCGGTGGACTCCCGGTAGCGCAGGGCCAGTTCCTCCGCGCCCGCGGGATCGACGAACAGGCCGTCCACGTGGCGCAGGGCGTCGTAGCCCGTGGTGCCGGCGACCGGCCAGGCGGCGGGCAGGCGTTCGCCGCGGGCGAGGATCTTCTCGACGACGATCCAGCAGCCGGGGCCGGTCGCGCTCCGCAGCCGGTCCAGGTACTCCCGGGGGTCCGCGAGGCCGTCCACGTGGTCGATGCGCAGCCCCTCGACGACCCCGTCCCGGACCAGCTCCAGGATCTTCGCGTGCGTGGCCGCGAACACCTGCGGGTCCTCCACCCGGACCCCGATGAGATCCGAAATGGTGAAGAAGCGGCGGTAGTTGAGGGCGGTGCGCGCCTCCCGCCACCAGGCGGGGCGGTAGAACTGCGCGGCCAGCAGTTCGGCAGGCTCCAGTGCGGCGGTGCCGGCCCGCAGCGGGAACTCCAGGTCCCCGTGGCGCAGTACGTCCCCGTCGGCCTTGAAGTCCGCGGGCCCGGCGGGCCCGGGGAGCACCGGCAGCAGCACCTGTCCGCCGCCCGCCTCCCAGTCGATGTCGAACCAGCGCGCGCAGGGGGAGCCGGGCCCCTCGCGCAGCACCTCCCACAGCTGCCGGTTCAGCCGCAACGGCGAGGGCACGGCCATGTGGTTCGGCACGATGTCGAGCACCAGGCCGAGTCCGTGCGCGCGGGCGGTGGCGGCCAGGGCCCGCAGGCCCGCCTCCCCGCCGAGCTCGGCCCGGACCCGGGAGTGGTCGGTGACGTCGTACCCGTGTGCGGAGCCGGGCACCGCCTCCAGGACGGGGGAGAGGTGGAGGTGGGACACACCGAGCGAGGCGAGGTACGGCACGGACTCCCGTGCGTCGGCGAACGTGAACTCGGGGCTCAGCTGGAGGCGGTAGGTCGACGCCGGGGTGACGGCCGGCGGAACATCGGATTCCGTATGCATGCGTGCGGGCGGCTGGCTCATGAGAACGTACGTACCCAGGATGCGGGATTCCGTGCCATTACCCAATGCATCCGGGTGACTGCGGCGGGTTAACGTTGCTCAAGTGTTCGGAATCGTCAACACCTATCGCAAGGTCATCGCCCTGACCGGGCCCCTACTCCCGCTCGTCTCCTTCCTCGCCCGACTGCCCGTCGCGATGTCGCAGTTCGGAAGCGTCCTGCTGGTCGCCGAGACCAGCGGCTCCCTCGCCACCGCCGGCATAGTCGGCGGCACCCTCTCCGCCGGACAGGTGGTCTTCGGACCCCTCCTGGGCCGGCTCGCCGACCGCCACGGGCAGCGCCCCGTCGTCCTGGGCGCCGCCGCGGTCAACGCCGTCGCGACCGCCGCTCTGGTGGCCGGGGCGCTCCAAGGGCTCGCCACCGCCCCGCTCGCCGCGATCGGAGCCCTCACCGGCGCCTCCGTCCCGCTGATCGGACCGCTCGCCCGTACCCGCTCCGTGGCCCTGGCCCACCGCGCCAAGGCCGACGAGTCCGTCGTCAGCGCCATCCACTCGCTCGAAGGCACCCTGGACGAGGTCTCCTTCGTCTTCGGACCGGCCCTCGTCGGCCTCGCCACGCTCGTCCTGCACCCCGCCGTCGCCCTCGGCGGCGCGGCCGCCCTCGTCGCCGTCTTCGGCACCCTCTACGCGCTGCACCCGACCGCCGCCGTCACGGCCGGGGCCTCCGCGCGGCTGCGCAAGGAGAAGGACCGCGCCCAGGTCCGCCCGCCCGGCGTGGTCTACGCCGTACGCGGCTCGCTCGCCCTGCAGGGCGCCATGTTCGGCGCCTGCCAGGCCGGAATCGCCGCCCTGACCGCACAGTTGGGCGTTCCCGGCCAGGCGGGCATCGTGTACGCCGCCATGGGAGTCGTCAGCGCCGTCGTCGGGCTCTCGCTCGGCGCGCTGCCCGCCCGTTTCGGGCTGCGGCTGCGCTGGCGGGTGGCCACGGCCGCCGCGCTCGTGTTCTCCGTACCGCTGCTCTTCACCGACACCCTGTGGCCGCTGTACGTGGTCGTCACCGTGCTCGGGGCCGCCTACGCCCCGCACCTGATCACCGCCTTCGCGCTCACCGAGCGGGCGGTGGAGCCGTGCCGGCTCGCCGAGTCCATGGCCATCGCCGCCAGCTCGCTCGTCGCCGGACAGGCCGCCTCCCTCGCCGTCTCCGGGCGGCTCGCCGAGTGGTACGGGCCTGCCGCGGCCTTCGCGGTGGCCGTCGGGGCGGCCGCCCTGTGCCTGACCCTGGCCCTCGTCACCCGGGTGCCGGCCGCCCGTACGCACGCCCTAGTGGTGCCCGCCCGGGACCGGGTCCCGGCGCAGGACGCCGGCGGAGCCGGCCGGGAAGCCGGTCAGGGTGCCGCCCTGGAGGGCGCCGTCTACGCCGGGCGCTGAAGCACCACCAGCGACCGTCCCGTCAGCGCCACCCGGTCGCCGGCCGCGAACTGCGGCCCGGTGCCGGGTGGCAGTACGTCCGCCCGCGCCGTGTCCACGACCAGCCGCCACTGCGCGCCGTGCCCGGCCGGGACGGTGAAGTCCTGCGACTCCGCCCCCGCGTTGAACATCAGCAGGAACGAGTCGTCGGTGATCCGCTCCCCGCGGGTGCCGGGCTCCGAGATGGCCTCCCCGTTCAGGAACACCGCCAGCGCCCGCGCGTGCTGCGCCTGCCAGTCGCGGGCCCGCATCTCCTCCCCGTGCGGGGTGAACCAGGCGATGTCGGAGAGCTCGTCGTGCGTCCCCTCCACCGGCCGGCCGTGGAAGAACCGGCGCCGCCGGAACACCGGGTGCTCGCGCCGCAGCCGCACCATCATCCGGGTGAACTCCAGCTGGGCGGGCGCCGGTTTGCCGGGCTCCGGCCAGGAGACCCACGACAGCGCGTTGTCCTGGCAGTAGGCGTTGTTGTTGCCGGCCTGGGTGCGGGCGAACTCGTCGCCGTGGCTGATCATCGGCACGCCCTGCGAAAGCATCAGCGTGGCCGTGAAGTTGCGCATCTGGCGCTCGCGCAGCTCGACGACCGCCGGATCCTCGGTCGGCCCCTCCACCCCGCAGTTCCAGGACCGGTTGTGGGTCTCGCCGTCCCGGTTGCCCTCGCGGTTGGCCTCGTTGTGCTTCTCGTCGTAGGAGACCAGGTCGTTGAGGGTGAACCCGTCGTGGCAGGTGGTGAAGTTGATGGAGGCCAGGGGACGGCGGCCGTCGTCCTGGTAGAGGTCGGAGGAGCCGGTCAGCCGTCCCGCGAACTCCGCGAGCGTGCGCGGCTGCCCGCGCCACAGGTCCCGCACGGTGTCGCGGTACTTGCCGTTCCACTCGGTCCACAGCGGCGGGAAGTTGCCCACCTGGTAGCCGCCCTCGCCCAGGTCCCACGGCTCCGCGATCAGCTTGACCTGGCTGACCACCGGATCCTGCTGGACCAGGTCGAAGAACGAGGACAGCCGGTCCACCTCGTGGAACTGGCGGGCCAAGGTGGCCGCCAGGTCGAAGCGGAAGCCGTCCACGTGCATCTCGGTGACCCAGTACCGCAGCGAGTCCATGATCAGCTGGAGCACGTGCGGGGAGCGCATCAGCAGCGAGTTCCCGGTGCCGGTGGTGTCCATGTAGTGCCGGGGGTCGTCCGCGAGCCGGTAGTACGAGGCGTTGTCCAGCCCGCGGAAGGACAGCGTCGGGCCCAGGTGGTTGCCCTCGGCGGTGTGGTTGTAGACCACGTCGAGGATCACCTCGATCCCCGCCTCGTGCAGCGCCCGGACGGCCGACTTGAACTCCAGCACCTGCTGCCCGCGGTCGCCCGAGGCGTAGCCGTTGTGCGGGGCGAAGAAGCCGATGGTGTTGTAGCCCCAGTAGTTGCTGAGACCGTCGTCCACCAGGCGGTGGTCGTTGACGAACTGATGGACCGGCATCAGCTCCAGCGCCGTCACGCCGAGCTTGGTCAAGTGCCCGATGACCGCCGGGTGCGCGAGCGCCCCGTAGGTGCCGCGCAGCTCCTCGGGGAGGTCGGGATGGCGCATGGTCAGGCCCTTGACGTGGGCCTCGTAGAGCACGGTCCGGTGGTACTCGTGGCGCGGCGGCCGGTCGTTGGCCCAGTCGAAGTACGGGTTGACCACGACCGAGCTCATGCTCTTGGGAGCCGAGTCCAGGTCGTTGCGGGAGTCGGGCCGCCCGAAGTGGTAGCCGTACACCTCCTCGCCCCAGTCGACGCTGCCGGCGACGGCGCGCGCGTACGGGTCCAGGAGCAGCTTCGCCGCGTTGCAGCGCCGGCCGCGCTCGGGCTCGTAGGGGCCGTGCACGCGGAATCCGTAGCGCTGCCCGGGCATCACGCCCGGCAGGTAGGCGTGCCGGACGAACGCGTCGGTCTCGCGCAGTTCGACCGCGGTCTCCGAGCCGTCGTCGTGCAGCAGACACAGCTCGATGCGTCGGGCGGCTTCCGAATAGACCGCGAAATTGGTGCCGGCGCCGTCGTACGTGGCACCGAGCGGATACGCCTGTCCCGGCCAGACCTGCATAGAAGACGACTCTTCCCGTGGGTGTTGGGCTGATGTTCGGGCTGATCCGGCGTGGACCTCATGTGCAGATCTTCCCCGAAAGAGGGCTCTCACGCGGGGACTTGGGAGGGTCCTACCGGGTGACCCGGAAAGCTGATAGGAGGTTTGGCGGACCACGGGTACATCTGACGAATCCGATGATGGGCGCATCGGATAATGGGTCAACAGCCTTCCGGCGTACGGTTCGTCGGGTCACCTGGGGCCGCATCGGGCTGCAGGGGGCCGTGCGCGCGGAGTACCCTTCCGTGATCACTGGAGACGGGCGTCCAGACGCAGGAGGCGGTGCACGGGTGAGCTCGGGAGGTCTGGAGCTGCCCCCTGGTGACAGCGGTCACGAGGGCGGCCCGGCGGACGCCGCAGGCGGGGCGCCCGGCGGGATTCCCGCCGGAGCGGTGTCGCTGGCCCCGCCGGAGGCCGGGAGGGCGCCGGCGGCCGGGGCGGGCGCCGAGCTGGACTGGGGCGCGGACGCCTGGGGCGAGGTCCGTACGCGGGCCCAGCGCGCGGGCCGCGCGTACATCTGGCTGAATCTGATCGGGCAGCGGCTGCGGTCCGTGGTCGGGGCGGTGCTCCGGCCGGTCTACGAGCCCGTGCACGGCGGGGGCGGGGACGACTGGGTGGTCGCGGCCGCCGGGCCCGCCGGGCAGGAGTGGGTGCAGCGCGCGGTCGCGGTGCGGGAGGTCAGCCGGCGCAAGGGCTACCTGCTGGACTCCGCCGACGACAACGTGCTCAGCTTCCTGACCCTGCCGCAGCTGCGCGAGCTCATGGTCCAGCACTGGCCCTGCTTCGAGCCGTACTTCGACGACCGGCGCGAGATCGAGCAGGCGCTGGACGAGCTGGAGGTCACGCGCAACGTCGTCTCGCGCAACCGTGCCCTGTCCCGGGCGGTCCTGGAGCAGGCCGAGCGGGCGTCGGCGCGGCTGCTGGAGGTGCTGGGCGGCGGAGCCGGCTCGCCGTCGGCGGACCGGCTGCCCATCGACGCGGTCGAGGACCTGGTCGGCGACCGGTACGCGGACGTCATCTCCGTCCACCCGGACCGGGTGCGGTTGCAGCGCCAGCTGCCGGCGGAGGATCTCTTCGGCGGCGCGCGGCGGCTCGACGCCATCGGCATAGGGCTCAACCTGCTGGTCCAGAACTTCTCGGGCCGAAGACTGGTACGCCTCGCGGAGGCCGGCTGCCGGGTGCGGCTGCTGTTCCTGAACCCGGCGAGCAGCGCCGTCAAGCGGCGCGAGCGGGAACTGGGGCTGCGCAAGGGCGAGCTGAGCCGCTCGGTGGAGATGAACATCCTGCACGTGCGACGGGTGCGGGCGGGGCTGCGCGACCCGTCGGGCTTCGAGATCCACGTCTTCGACGAGACCCCGCGCTTCACGGCGTACCTGGTGGAGGGCGAGTCCTCGGGGATCGCGGTGGTCCAGTCGTACCTGCGCCGGGCGCGGGGCATGGAGGCGCCGGTCCTGGTCCTGCGGGGCGGCGGGCGGGGGCCCGCGCGCGAGCGCGACGCGGAGCACGGGCTGTTCCCCACGTACCGCGAGGAATTCGAGTCGATCTGGCAGGACTCCCGGCCGGTGTCGTGACTGTCAGTGCCGCGTGACAGGCTGAACCCCTCCCGCGTATCCACAGTGTACGCGGCCGACGAACCACACGCTGTAAGCCTTTGACGCCGCCCGTAAGGGTCCGGCGGGAGCTGCGGGCCGCCGGGGGTGCCGTGCCTGCCAGAGTCCATGGTCATCTTCAAAGTCCTTCCGTTGAGCTTGTAGATGCCGAGCGGGGGGAACAGATCGACGCGGGCCGCATAGCCGGCCTCGGCGCACGGGATGCACAGTAGGTCGCGGCCATGGGCGTGGGCGGCGGTACGGGCCGTTTCGACCGGCTCCCGCCAACAGGCCTCACAGGTGGTGACGTCCGTTGCGGACGTGGGGAACTTCGCCGTGATCACGCCCACATGTCTTTCTCCTCGGCGAAGCCGGCCCGACGGATCGCGTCGACCGTCCGCTGCAACCAGCCGGGCGCGATCGGCGCGGAGCCGGAGACAGCCGGATAATGGTGCACGAAGACACCGAGGCGTGCGCCCACGGCGTGGTGGATCTCGGTTTTCTCGAGGAGCGCGTGGAATCCCTTGTCGATGATCGCGGAGGGTGCGAGGCGCTCGTCGCTCTCGCCGGCCGCGACAACGAACTTGAGGGTCTCGACGATGACCTGCTGGGCGTACACCCGGTCGAAGTTCAGCTCGTTGCGCGCGAGCGTCGCGGTGACGGTCATGAACTCGTCGGCGTCGAGGAGGCTGCGGGCGTTGCGTTCGCCGGGCGCAGCGGTGAGCACGTTGCCGGTGACGGCGGGCGGCGGTGTCTCGCTCTTGCCGACGCTGCACGGAGGCGGCGGGGTCGGGGTCGGACTGGACATGCGTCTCCCTTGGTCGTGTGCAGGAAGGTACGGTGTGGTCTAGCGTGTGCCGACGACGATCACGGCGAGGAACCCGAGTGAGACCGCCACGAACAGAAGTTGGCCGCGCCAGTCGCTCATGACGTGGCCTCGATGTTCGATACGGCCGCGGTGTGCTCGCGGCCGGACGGCATGCGGATGTAGGCGATCGGCGCGTACTGGGGATCTCCGCAAACGCGGCGGACCTCCTCACGGACGACGGCCATCAGCTCGCCCTCAGTTCCCGAGGCCACATCGCGGACCCGTTGCCGGAGCAGGGGATGCGGCAGGTACTCGGGCTCATGCATCGGACTCGCCCTCGCTCATCGAGGCGGTGAACTGCTCCCAGCCAACCGCCGCGCGATCGAGCAGATCGGCACTGGGTAGATGCACCGTCGCGGTGCCGGCCGCCGGGTAGTCCGGGGTGTCGATGCACAGGGGATGGTGCGGGTGCGGGCTGGACACGGGGTCACTCCCTCCGTCGTCAGCGGGTAGTAGGGCGAGCCTAGGTATCCCGCCATCGGGCATGAAGTGACCCGGAGTACGGGTAGTTTGGGGCAGCATGCTGGCAGAGGAGGCGCGATGAGCGGCGACGGTCAGGCCACCCTGACTCGCAGTCAGGGAACCCCTCAGCGTGGCCGCAGCGGCATAGTGTCCGGCTATCTGTTCCGCGTCATCCGAGAGCAGGTCGGCCACACGCAGGAGACTCTGGCTGAGGCGTTCCTCGTGTCCACCGACACAGTCGCCGGATGGGAATCCGGACGCCGGCCGTTGACGTCTCTGGCTGTTGGCCAGATGCTCGTCCACCGGCACCGACTCATGCGGATGGGCGTCAGCCCTGCGCTACTCCTTGCCCTTGACAAGGCCCTGGAGGCTGACGTCCTCCTGGCGAGCGCGCTCCACGACGACGGGCCCACGAGCGATGGCCCGCTGGGCGCGTGGGTCATGCAGCGCGACCTGATCGAGGTGGTTGTGTGGCCCCTCAACGGCGTGACGCCCGAGCCGATGCGTGCTCTCCGGACTCCGGCCCGACCTCGCCGAGGCCCAGCACCCTCCGGGCCGGAACTCGCCGCAGACGACCGGCGCCGGTTCTTCCGCCGTATGCGGCGCACGGCCGAGGAAGCGCGCGGAGGTCCGTTCCTCCTCCGGCGCCAAGCCCTCTACCTCGCCGGGTACGACGATGCGGCAGACACCACTGACTGGCTCGCTCAGCAGCAGCGGGCCGAGCGCCCCGACGACTGGCTCACCCAGTGGCTCAACGCCCGTTCCGTGGCCGCCGTCGCCGCGCGGCAGGGAGACCGCGACCGCATGACGCACTTCATCACGTCCACCCTGGAGGGCAACGACGCAGGCGAGGCCGCGAACCTGAGCTACTGGGCCTACTGGATCGGCGAATCAGCGCACTTACAGCTGTCCGACGACTTCATCGCCGACCCCATCGCCCCGGCCTGGCACGGCCACAAGCTCCTCCGGCACCTCGTGGCCGGCCTCTCGCCCGAGCAGGGCTTCTTTGACCTGAACATCCACACCCTCTGGGCGCTTCTCGCGGCCCGGCCCAACCTCCTCCGTGCACCGTCCGTGCCAGGACGTGCGCTCCGCGACCGGCTCCCGGTGCTGTTGGATGTCACCGAGCCCTCGACGCGCGCGCGGCGGGAGCTGGAGGGAATCCAGTACGCGATCCGCCTCGCCGAGGCGTGAGAAGGAGAACAGACGTGGTTGACGACCTGTCCGCGGTGGCACGCTTCCTCTACGAGGCGGGCACCCTGAAGAACACGGCCCGCACGGGCTGGTGGATGGCCGGCGTCAAACTGCCCGAGAGCGTCGCCGAGCACTCGTGGCGCACCTCACTGATCGCTTCGATCATCGCGAAGCTGGAGGGTGCCGATCCGGCGCGAGCTGCGTTCCTCGCCGTCTGGCACGATACCCAGGAGACCCGTACTGGGGACGTCAACCACCTCGGGAAGAGGTATTCGACCGCGGCTGACCCCGTGGCGGTAACCGCGGACCAGACGGCGGGGATGCCAGAGCTGCTGGCCACGGTCATTCGGGATCTGGTCACCGAGTACGAGGAGAAGGACTCGGCGGAGGCCATCTGCGCGCGCGATGCCGACAAGCTGGAGTGCATGCTCCAGGGAATCGAGTACAAGGCCCAGGGGTACGAGGCTGCCCAGCGGTGGATCGACAACAGCCGGGCCCGGCTGACGACGGAGACGGGCCAGCGGCTTGCCGAGGAGCTGCTCGGGCAGGGCACGCTCGACTGGCTCCGGGCGGCAATCGGCGAGAAGGCCTGACCCCGGACGCACGAAGGCGCCCCTTCCCGCCCGTAGGCGGAAGAGGGCGTCGTGTTGGATCCGGGGGTGGAGGTGCAGCCGGTCGCGTACCGTGTGCAGCCTCGGCAAGGGAGGCCGGAATGGCTGATCAGCAAGGGCCGGAGTGGACGCGAGGTCTCCTGGCAGTGGGGCTGCTCCTCCTCATCGTTGGGGCATTCACCATGTGGCCGCTGTGCATTGTCGGCTTCCTGATGATCCTTTTCGTGGGGGCGTCCACCGCGAGCCAGCGCCGGGCCAGCGGAAAGCCCCCAGAGACGCTCCTCAGACCCGGAGACCGGCCCTGGCATCGGGAAGCAGACTAGTTCGGCTGCGACCGACACAGTGTCGCCGTCAACCTCGCGCGCACCGAGGCCGTCGGCGGCGACCTAGTATCCGCTTCGTTGCACACCGCACGGACGTCGCGTGCAGCGGCCGCGGTCGCTGCCAGAAGCCACCGCGAGCGCACGGTCGGCTGACCCTCTCCGCCCCCGGGTCGGGTGCCCGCCGGGTCGCGGCGGGCGTCCGTCAGGTCGGGGCTCAGCGGCCGATCACGGGGTAGTGGTCGCTGAGGTTGTCGTAGGTGTAGGACGTGCCCCAGCTGGAGACCGTCCAGGGGGCCGACTGCTCCTTCACCACGTTGTTCTCCCAGTTCGCCGGGCGGGCGTTGCCCTTGCGGTAGAGGACGTAGTCCAGGTCCTCGCGCGGGTCCGTCGGGTAGCGGTACTTCGCGATCGAGTTCAGCGCCGTGTCGAAGGAGTACGCGTGGCCCGTGCGGGTGTCGGACGGCGCCAGGTCGGCGTTGGCCAGCATGGTGGCGAGCTCGGGGGTGCGCGAGTCGACGTTCATGTCGCCCGCCACGATGACCTGCTCGCCCGCCGGGATGTTCTTGCCGTCCAGGAACGCGTCGATGCTGCGGAACTGGCGGGCGCGCATCTCCGCCGCCTCGCCCGCGCCGCAGCCCGGGTCGGTGGACTGGGCGTGGGTGCCGACCACGTGGACCCTGGCGCCGTTCACGTTCAGCACGACGTAGGCGAAGCCCTTGTTGGACCACCAGTCCGCGCCGCAGGCGTCCTTGTAGACGACCTGCTCCTTGCGCAGGATCGGCCACTTGCTGAGGACCGCGACGCCGCCGTCCTCCGGGGTGGTGGAGGAGTAGGCGCCGCCCGTCGCGTCCCAGCCGCTCTTGCTGCGGCCCACGACGGGGGTCTGGTACGGGTACTGCGCGGAGGCGTTGGACTTCAGTGCGTCGGAGGCGCCGTTGTCGAAGGCCTCCTGGAGCACGACCACGTCGTGCCCCTGGAAGAAGGAGGCCTTGGGGATCTCCGCCGCCCGGTGGTCCTGGCCCCAGTTCGGGTACAGGTTCTTGCTCATCAGGAACGCGTTGTACGACAGAACGCTGAGCCGCGGCGCGGCGGCGCTCTCCGCGGCGGTGGCGGCCGGAGCCGTGGTGGCGGCGAGCGCCCCGGCGGCGATCGCCGCGACGACGGCGGCGGCGGCACGGGGGGCCTTGCGGGGCGGGACGTGCGACATGGAGGTCTCCCTCGTTCCTGTGGGGGAAGATCGGCTCCGCCATCCAAGCAGCCACGGTTACTTCGGGGTAACACCCGTGACACGACTTTCTGTCCGGGGCGAGGACATCAGTCGCCGCCGGTCCGCGCGCCCTCGCGAAGCGGCTGGTCACGGCCCCGCCGGACCGGGCCCGTTTCCCGACCGCGGTCATACTGGATGAACGGAGACCGACATCTGGGGGCGTACGCATGACCACGACGACGCGGCCGGCGGCCGAAGGCCGCACCGACCCCGAGCCCCCGCCGCCCGGCGGAGTGCTCTGGACCATCGCCGGAGACGTCCGGGCGCTGCTCATGCTGCCCGCCGCCTTCACCATGCAGGTCGCCCACCCCGCCATCGGGGCCGGCGTCGACGAGCACTCCGTCTTCCGCACCGACCCCTGGGGCCGCGGCGAGCGCTCCCTGCGCTCCGTCCAGCTGTGGGTGTACGGCGGAGCGGACGCCGCGGCCGAGGGGCGCCGGGTGCGCCGGCTGCACAAGGAGATCCAGGGCACCGACACCCGGGGGCGCCGCTACCACTCCCTCGACCCCGCCTGCTACGCCTGGGTGCACGCCACCGGCTTCCCCGTCTACCTCCACGCCGGGCGCTACCTGCTGCGCCGCTTCACCCCCGCCCAGGAGCGGCAGCTCTACCGGGAGTGGCTCCAGGTCGGCCGGATCCTCGGCCTCCACGACCGGGACATGCCGCAGAGCATCGAGGAGTACTGGCCGTACTACCAGCGGATGCTGGCCGAGGAGATCGAGTCCACCAAGGTCGCCCGCGAGCTCCTCGACACCGATGCGCCGCTGCCCCGCCCCGAGGTCGGCCCGAGGGCCGTCCGGATCCTGCTGCGCCTGGCCTGGCCCGTGCTCCGGGCGGCGTTCCTGCACTTCCGGGCCTTCGTCACCGTCGGCTACATGCCGCCCGACGCCCGCGCGGCCATCGGCCTGAATTGGACCCGGTCCCAGGAGCGCCGGCTGCGGCTGTTCAGCGCGGCCGTCCGCGTGCTCGTACCGCTGCTGCCGGAGCGCCTGCGCTACCTCCCGATCGCCCGCGCCGCCCGCGCGCGCCGACGCGCCGGCACCCCCTGAGGGGTACCGGCGCGGCCGCAGGTCAGTGGCCGCAGGTCAGTGGCCCTCGTGGACCGTGTCCGTCGCCGCGATCTTCTTCCAGGACTTCGGCTCGGCCGCGGGCTTGGCGGCCGGGGCCTCCTGGGTGCGTGCGCCCGGGGCCTTGGTCGTCGGCATCGACGGCTTCGGGGCCGCGGTCGGGTTCAGCGCCGCGGCGTCCGGCTTGCCCGGGGTGTAGAGCCAGGTCTCGAAGAGCTGCGCGAGCGGCTTGCCCGAGACCTTCTCGGCGTAGCGGACGAAGTCGCCGACCTTGGCGTTGCCGTAGGCGCGCTCGGTCGGCCAGCCCTTGAGGATTTGGAAGAACTTCTCGTCGCCGATCTGGTTGCGCAGCGCCTGGACGGCGATCGCGCCGCGGTCGTAGACGGCCCCGTGGAACTGGTTCTCCGGACCCGGGTCACCCGGCTTGACCTGCCAGAACGGGTCCTCCGCCGTACGCAGCCCGTACGCCCAGTCGGCGAGCTCCTGCGCGGTGCCCTCGCCCTCCTTCTCCGACCACAGCCACTGGCTGTAGCGGGCGAAGCCCTCGTTGATCCAGATGTCCTTCCAGCCCTCGACGGACACGCTGTCGCCGTACCACTGGTGCGCCAGCTCGTGCACGACCACCGAGACGTTCGAACCGTTGGCGAACTGCCGGGGGCTGTAGAAGGGCCGGGTCTGCGTCTCCAGGGCGAAACCACTGGGCACGTTCGGCACGTAGCCGCCCAGCGCGTTGAAGGGGTACGGGCCGAAGACCCCCTCCAGCCACTCCGCGACCTCGCCGGTCCGCTCCACGCTGGCCCGCGCCGCGCCCGCGTTGTCGCCGAGGTCCCGGCTGTAGGCGTTCAGGATCGGCAGGCCGCTCGACGTCTTGTCGGTGGTGATGTCGAACTTGCCGATCGCCAGGGTGGCGAGGTACGTGGCCTGCGGCTTGTTCGAACGCCAGTTGTACCGGGTCCAGCCCAGGCGCGAACTCTGCGACTGCAGGACGCCGTTGCTGATGGCCTGGGTGCCGTCCGGCACGTTGACGGAGACGTCGAAGGTGGCCTTGTCGAGCGGGTGGTCGTTGCTCGGGAACCACCAGACCGCCGAGTCGGGCTCCTGCGCGGCGATGCCGCCGTCCGGGGTGCGCTGCCAGGCCGACCAGCCGTCGACCTTGAACTCCGAGGGCTTGCCCGCGTACTTGACGACCACGGAGGACTGCTTGCCCCGCTGGAGCGGGGAGGCCGGGGTGACCTCGAGCTCCTGGGTCCCGGACTTGGCGAACTTCGCCTTGACGCCGTTGACCCGGATCTCGCTGACCTCAAGGCCGAAGTCGAGGTTGAAGCGGGACAGGTCCTGCTTGGCGGTGGTCAGCAGGGTGGCGGTGCCCTCCAGCAGGTCCGTCTTGGGCTGGTACTGCAGACGCAGGTCGTAGTGGGAGACCTCGTAGCCCCCGTTGCCGCTGGCCGGGTAATAGGGATCGCCGATACCCGGGGCGCCCGGACCCGAACTCGCCGCCGACGCCGGGATCACCAGCAGGAGGGAAGCGGCGAGCACGCTCGGGGCGATGACTTTGCGGTGCACCTTTGACTCCAATGGGTAGGGGAGTGGCTTCCGTTCGACCGTATTCACCCCTGCCGCCCCACGTCATGTCCATGGCCCCTGCTGTCACACGATCGCCATTCGGCCGTCACAGGGCGTATGCGCACCGCGCGCGCAACGGGGCGCGGCCGGAAGGCGCCTCCCCACTACCGGATCCGCTCTTCTGTGCATACCAAGCAGTCGGTAGCCTGCCCGGCATGACCATTCCCGCGCACGCCGCCCGCCGTTGTTGGCACGGAGCGATCAACCCGCTGCACGCCACCGTCTACTTCTCGCCCGACCTCGGCAAGGAGTTCGCCACCCTGGGGATCACCGATCCCCACGCCGTCAACCTCTCCTCCCGGTCCGCCGCCATGGGCGCGGTCGGCGCCGGCACGGTGACCTCCACCTTCTACAACTACCGCCACGACCTGGTCGCCCGGCACCTGCCCGCAGTCTGGGACACCGCCACCCCCGAGCAGGTCCTCGCGGCCCGGCTGCGGGCCGCCGACGCCACGCTGCGCCGGCTGCTCGGCGCCGAGACCATCGGGTCCCCCGAGATCGCCGAGGCCGCCGAGCTCGCGATGCGCGCGACCGAGGGCTGCACCCGGCACGCCCGCACCCTTTACTCCGCCCACGCGGACCTCCCCGTACCCGAGGAGCCGCACCTCAAGCTCTGGCACGCCACCACCCTCCTGCGCGAGCACCGCGGCGACGGCCACCTCGTCGCCCTGCTCACCGTCGGCCTGGACCCCGTCGAGGCCCTGGTCAGCCACACGGCCACCGGCCACGGCATGACCCCGAAGTACCTCAAGATCATCCGAGGCTGGGACCAGTCGGACCTGGACGCGGCCACCGGCCGGCTGCGCGAGCGCGGCGTCCTCGACGCCGAGGGCGCGCTCACCCCCGCCGGAACGGAGCTGCGCGAGGCGCTGGAGACGGAGACCGACCGCCTGGACGAGGCTCCGTACGAGCACCTCGGCGCGGCCGGACTCGCCCGGCTCGCGGAGATCGGCGGCGGCTTCGCGATCCAGGCCTACGTCGGCGGAGCCTTCCCCGGGGACCTCCTCGGCAAGGCCTGAGACCCCGGACGGACAAGGCTCCCGACGTCCGGCGCCGCCACCTGCCACAATTGGCAGCCTTCCGACGCAGCACGCAGCAGCACCACGTACACGTACGAAGGCAGGCGGGACCGCACAGTGACGATGTCCATCGAAGGCAGGATCGCCGAGGAGCTCGGCGTACGGGAGCGGCAGGTCAAGTCCGCCGTCGAGCTGCTCGACGGCGGCTCGACCGTGCCGTTCATCGCTCGCTACCGCAAGGAAGCGACCGAGATGCTCGACGACGCCCAGCTGCGCACCCTCGAGGAACGGCTGCGCTACCTGCGCGAGCTGGAGGACCGGCGCGCGGCGGTCCTCTCCTCCGTGCGCGAGCAGGGCAAGCTCGACGCCGAACTGGAGGCCCGCATCAACGCGGCCGACACCAAGGCCCGGCTGGAGGACATCTACCTCCCCTTCAAGACCAAGCGCCGCACCAAGGCCCAGATCGCCCGCGAGGCCGGCCTGGCACCGCTCGCCGAAGCCCTGCTGGCCGACCCCTCGGCGGAACCGGCGGCCCGGGCCGCGGCGTTCGTGGACGCCGACAAGGGCGTCGCCGACCCGGCCGCCGCCCTGGAGGGCGCCCGCGCCATCCTCACCGAGAAGTTCGGCGAGGACGCCGACCTCATCGGCGAACTGCGCGAGCGCATGTGGGGCCGCGGCCGGCTCGCCGCGAAGGTCCGCGAGGGCAAGGAGGAGGCGGGCGCCAAGTTCTCCGACTACTTCGACTTCACCGAGCCGTTCACCGCGCTCCCCTCCCACCGCGTGCTCGCCCTGCTCCGCGGCGAGAAGGAGGACGTGCTCGACCTCACCCTGGAACCGGAGGAGCCGAGCGAGGTCCCGGGGCCCTCCACGTACGAGGGCATGGTCGCCCGCCGCTTCGGCATCAACGAGCGCGGCCGCCCCGGCGACAAGTGGCTCGCCGACACCGTCCGCTGGGCCTGGCGCACGAAGATCCAGGTCCACCTCGGCATCGACCTCCGTACGCGGCTGCGCGCCGCGGCCGAGGACGAGGCGGTACGGGTCTTCGCGTCCAACCTGCGCGACCTGCTGCTCGCCGCCCCGGCCGGCACCCGTGCGACGCTCGGCCTGGACCCGGGCTTCCGCACCGGTGTGAAGGTCGCCGTCGTGGACGCCACCGGCAAGGTGGTGGCCACCGAGGTGGTCTACCCGCACGTGCCCGCCAACAAGTGGGACGATTCCCTCGCCAAGCTGGCCCGCCTCGCCGAGGAGCACGCGGTCGAGCTCGTCGCCATCGGCAACGGCACCGCCTCCCGCGAGACCGACAAGCTCGCCGCGGACCTCATCACCCGCCACCCCGAGCTGAAGCTCACCAAGGTGATGGTCTCGGAGGCCGGCGCCTCCGTGTACTCGGCGTCCGCCTTCGCCTCGCAGGAACTGCCGGACATGGACGTGTCGCTGCGCGGCGCGGTCTCCATCGCGCGGCGCCTGCAGGACCCGCTCGCCGAGCTCGTCAAGATCGACCCCAAGTCCATCGGGGTGGGCCAGTACCAGCACGACCTGTCCGAGATGAAGCTCTCGCGCTCGCTCGACGCGGTCGTCGAGGACTGCGTGAACGGCGTCGGGGTCGACGTCAACACCGCCTCCGCACCGCTGCTTTCGCGCGTTTCGGGCATCAGCGGCGGTCTCGCCGAGAACATCGTCGCGCACCGCGACGCCAACGGCCCCTTCCGCAACCGCAAGGGGCTCAAGGACGTGGCCCGGCTCGGCCCGAAGGCGTACGAGCAGTGCGCGGGCTTCCTGCGGATCCGCGACGGGGACGACCCGCTGGACTCCTCCAGCGTGCACCCCGAGGCGTATCCCGTGGTCCGCTCCATGGGCAAGACGGCGGGCAGCGAGGTCGCGGCGCTGATCGGCAACACCGGCGTGCTGCGCTCGCTGCGCCCGGAGCAGTTCGTCACCGACTCCTTCGGCCTGCCGACGGTCACGGACATCCTGCGCGAGCTGGAGAAGCCGGGCCGCGACCCGCGTCCGGCCTTCAAGACGGCGACCTTCAAGGAGGGCGTCGAGAAGATCGGCGACCTGGCGCCCGGGATGATCCTGGAGGGCGTGGTCACCAATGTGGCCGCCTTCGGCGCCTTCATCGACATCGGCGTCCACCAGGACGGCCTGGCCCACGTCTCGGCCCTGTCGAAGACCTTCGTCAAGGACCCCAGGGACGTGGTCAAGCCCGGTGACATCGTCCGGGTGAAGGTCATGGACGTGGACATCCCGCGCAAGCGGATCTCGCTGACGCTGCGGCTGGAGGACGAGTCGGAGCGCGGCGAACGGGGCGAGCGCGGCGGGGGCGGCGCGCCGAAGCAGCGCGAGGAGCGCACCGAGCGGGGCGAGCGGCGCGGCGGCCGGCCGCCGCAGCAGCGCGGCGCGGCGGGCGGCCAGGGCGGCCAGGGAGGTCAAGGCGGCCAGGGCGGTTCCCGCGACGGCGGCCGGGGTCAGCGACAGGGCGGCCAGGGCGGTGGCCAGCGACAGGGCGGCCAGGGCGGCCAGGGCGGCGCGGCCCCCGCCAACAGCGCGATGGCCGACGCCCTGCGCCGCGCCGGTCTCACCAACCCCGAGGAGCGGGGCGGGCGCAAGCGCTGACGGTTCGTGGCAGCGTGTGACGGATTGGCCGAATAGGTTCCCTACATGGGGACATACCTTGCCAACTCCCTTACAAGATCTGTAGGCATGGTGGAACGCCCGTTCGTCTTTCGGCGAACGGGCGTCCGTGTTTCCCGCTCAGGGCCGCACTTCCGAGTTCGCCTTGAAGGCACTTGAAGGCAAAGGACGTCATGCCCCTGCCCACGCACGCCTATCGACGTTGCCCGAGAAAGGGTCCGAAGAGGGAACACATGCGCCACCCTCAACCCAGTCTGCGCAAACGGTGCGAGGCGATTCTCGGTCGTCTTGAACTGACGCACCCGTTCTCCCTCGACGTGCTGTGCGAGCGGATAGCCGAGCAGCGGGGCCGCCCCATCCGGCTGCACCCGCTGCCCAGGGAAGCGGCGGAATCCGGGGTGTGCGGGCTGTGGGTCGGCACCGCCAGCATCGACTACGTCTTCTACGAGGCCCAGACCACCCCGCTGCACCGGGAGCACATCGTGCTCCACGAGATCGGCCACATCCTCTTCGGGCACCATTCGCTGGACGCCGGGGGCGCCGATGGCGCCCGGGAGACGGCAGACCCCTCCGGGGGCGGCGAGGACGGCGGGCAGGTGCCCACGGTGCTGGGGCGCACCAACTACACCACCCGTCAGGAGCAGGAGGCGGAGATGCTCGCCAGCATGATCCGCACCCGCACGACGGCACCCGGCCCGCACCACGCCCACGGCGCCGGCGACCGGGACACGCTCGCCCGGCTGGAGTCCGCGATGGGCTACGAGCGGCGCGGACGGGGGCCGGGCCGCCATGGCTTCTGACCTCCTGGCCCTGGGCGACGCGCTCGCCGTCCCCAGCGTCGTCTGCCTCTGGGCGGCCGTCCTGCTCCGCGCCCCCGGCGCCTTGCGCGCCCCGCACCAGCGGGGCCTGTGGCTCGCGGTCGCCACCGCCGCCGCCGCGATGACCCTGAACCTGCCCGACGTCGTCGCGTACGCCATGGCCCGCGACCCGGGTTACGCGCACACCATCGGGCTGGTCCGCAACCTCATCGGCGTCCTGTCGGCGGGCGCCGTGCTCTACTTCGTGGCCTCCGCCACCCGGGGCCGCAGGCTCCAGATCGCCTCCGGCGCCGGCACGGTGCTCTGGCTGGCCGCACTCGTCGCGCTGGACGCGGCCGCGCCGGCCCACGGCACGCACACCATCCCGCCGGCGGGCGACCCGGTGCCCTCCCTCTCCTACTGGCTGGTGCTGATCTCCGCGCACCTGCTCGCCAACACCGTCTGCGTGTCCGTCTGCTGGCGCTACAGCCGGCGCACCGAGAGCCGCGGCCTCGCCGTCGGACTGCGGCTGTTCGGCCTCGGCACCGCGCTCGCCGGGGTGTTCTGGCTCGTCTACCTGCTCAAAGCGCTCTTCGGTGCCACCTGGGCGATGCCCGCCAACCCGCTGCTGATGAACGCACACGGACTGGTGCGCGCCGCCGCGATCCTCGTCCCGACGCTGTTCACCTTCCGCGGCACGGCCGCCGACATCGCCACCGCCTGGCGGCTGTGGCCGCTGTGGCGCGACCTGGTCCACGCCGTCCCGCACGTCGCCCTCAACAAGCCGCGTGCCGCCCGGCTGCTGGAACTGCTGTGGCCGCCGGTCCCGCGCAACCTGCTCGTCTACCGCAAGGTCATCGAGACCCGCGACGCCATCTTGATCCTGGGTGAGTACGTCGCCCCGGGCGTGCCGGAGCTCGCCCGCGGCCACGTCGCGGGGAGCGGCGTCCCCGAAGCGGGGCGCACCGCCGCCGCGCTGGCCTGCGTACTGAAGGAGGCGCGGCGGGCGAAGTTGGCCGGGATCCCGCAACAGCGGGGCGAGGGCGACGCGCTGGAGCTCCCCGCGGCCATCCAGACCTCGGCCGAGAGCGGAGACCTGGAGGGCGAGGCGCGGTTCCTCGTGGACGTCGCCCGGGCCTACACCTCGTCCGCCGCCACCGCTTTCACCCCAGCAACCGCCAGGAAGTGAACGACTCTTGACCACCGTACTGATCACAGGGGCCAGCGCCGGACTCGGCGCGGCCTTCGCCCGCGGCTTCGCGGCCAAGGGCTGCGACCTCGTCCTCGTCGCCCGCGACAAGTCCCGCCTGGAGGACGTGGCCGAGGAACTGGCCCGGGAATTCGGCTCCGTCTGCGAGGTGCTGCCCGCCGACCTGCTCGATGCCGACAGCCTGGAGGCCGTCGCCGACCGGCTCGCGGACCCGGCCCGGCCCGTCGACATCCTGGTCAACAACGCGGGCTTCGGGCTCCCGGCGCCCTTCCCGTACAGCCCGGTCGAGGACGAGGAACGGATGCTCGACCTGCTGGTCAAGGTCCCGCTCCGGCTCACGCACGCGGTACTGCCGGGCCTGCGCGAGCGCCGCCGCGGCGCCGTGCTCAACGTTTCCTCGGTGGCCGGACTGCTGCCGACCGGCACGTACGGCGCCGCGAAGGCCTGGGTCACGGCCTTCAGCGAGTCGCTGCGCGTGGACATGGAGCCGTACGGGGTCCGCGTGCTGGCGGTGGTGCCCGGATTCACCCGCACCGAGTTCCAGGAGCGCGCCGGGATGGACGTCAGCGCCCTGCGCGACGCGGTGTGGCTGGAACCGCGCGACGTGGTGGCCCGGGCCCTGAAGGACCTGGCCCGGCGCCGCCCGGTGAGCATCACCGGCCGCCGCTACCAGGCGTACGCCCTGGCCGCCCGCCACCTCCCGCGCACCTTCGTGGCCCGCAAGATGGCCCGCAAGCGCCGGCCCCCGGCTGACGTCGGCTAGTGCTGTGACCGGGCGGCGGGCGGCGGTCGGCGGGCGGCTCGGGGGCCTTCGATCTCCTCCAGTGCCTCCCGCGCGGCCCGGCACAGCTCCTCGTCCCAGAGGATGTCCGCGCAGGAGCGGCGCTCCGAGGCGAGAACCGCGCGGAGCACGGGCAGGGCGGCCGCGGCGGGCGGGCCGACCGCGCCCAGGGCCCGCACGGCCCGCAGGACCAGCGGGGAGAGGGCGTGCCCGTCCAGTGGCCGCAGCTCCGGAAGCAGGGCCGCCACGGCCGGGGCCGGGTCGCCGGTGATCCGCCAGTGCGCCCAGGCGGCGGTCTGCGCCCCCTGCCACGGCTTCGGCGAGCGTTCGGTGCCCGGGCCGAAGCGCCACGGGCTCGTATCGCCCCGGGCGAGCGCGGCGAGCGCGTCGGCGGCGGCCGACGCGGCCGGTCCGATCCGCCCGAGGGCCTCGGCCGCGGGCCGGGCGTGCCCGGTGTCCAGCAGGCCGGCCAGTTCGGGCGCCGCCGGGGCCGCGGCCGGGCCCCACTCGGCGAGGAGCGGCAGGAGCTTGTCGGCGCCCCGCGCCTCGGGGCCTTCGGCGAGCCGCTCGCGGAAGGCCGGGAACAGGTCCGCCGCCCAGTGCGCGGGCAGCGGCAGGACTTCGAGGAGGGAATGGTCGAAGTGCTCGAGGTAGTGGCGGGAAGCCCGCGGGTCCTCGATACGGACCAGCGCCCGCACCGCGGCGTGGGAGCGCGTCCAGTCCGAGGAGCCGGTGCGTGCGACGGCGCGGACGATCCGGTCCGCGAACGGGGCCGCCGCCCCGCCGCTCCTGGCGAGCACCTTGAGCGCGGCGTCGGAGACCTCGACCTCGTCCTCCAGCCCGGCGGCGACCGTCTCCCACAGGTGCGGCGACGGGCTCCGCCAGTGGTGCAGCTGCTTCCCGGCCGCCCGCACGGCCTCCGCCCGCAGGCTCGGGTCCGGATGCCGGACCAGACCGTCGACCAGGGCCCGCGCCTCCCGCGGATGGGCCGCGAGCTGTTCCTGGTACCGCTCCATCGGCGTGTAGCCGTAGGGCCACCAAGGCGTTTGCGGCAGGGCGCCGGTACCGATCTCCGCGAACGCCCCGGCGATACGCCGGCCCGTGCCCTGCGCCCCGCCGGGGGCGGCCAGCAGCACGGCCCGCGCGGCCGCCAGCCGTACCTGGGGATGTCCGTGGTCCAGCCGGGGGCTCGTGCCAGGCCGTCACGGCCCCCCGTTCGTCCATGATCGGGAGCTTGGGGGCCGCGGACCCGCGGTCGGCGGGCGGGCGGCCGGAGCCGTCCCGCCCGCCCCGTCCGGCGTCAGAGCTCGGTGACCTTGCCGTCCTCGACCCGCAGCCGGCGGGTCACCTGGACCGCGTCGAGCATCCGGCGGTCGTGCGTGACGAGCAGCAGGGTGCCCTCGTAGGCCTCCAGGGCGGACTCCAACTGCTCGATGGCCGGAAGGTCCAGGTGGTTCGTCGGCTCGTCCAGCACCAGCAGGTTCACGCCGCGGCCCTGGAGCAGCGCCAGCGCCGCCCGGGTGCGCTCGCCCGGGGAGAGGGTGGCCGCCGGACGGGTCACGTGCGCCGCCTTTAGGCCGAACTTGGCCAGCAGGGTACGCACTTCGGCCGGCTCGGTGTCGGGCACGGCCGCGCAGAAGGCGTCGATGAGCGGCTCCTCGCCGAGGAACAGCCCGCGGGCCTGGTCGACTTCGCCGACCAGCACGCCCGAGCCGAGGGTGGCGGCGCCGGAGTCCGGGGCGAGGCGGCCGAGGAGCACCGCCAACAGGGTCGACTTTCCGGCCCCGTTGGCACCGGTGATCGCGACCCGGTCCGCCCAGTCGATCTGCAGGCTGGCCGGGCCGAAACCGAAGTCCCCGCGCTGGACGGCCGCTTCGCGCAGGGTGGCGACCACGGAGCCGGAGCGCGGGGCGCTCGCGATCTCCATGCGCAGCTCCCACTCCTTGCGCGGTTCGTCCACGACGTCGAGGCGCTCGATCGCGCGCTGCGTCTGGCGGGCCTTGGCGGCCTGCTTCTCGCTCGACTCGCCGCGCAGGTTCTTGCCGATCTTGTCGTTGTCGGTCGACTTGCGGCGGGCGTTGCGCACGCCCTTGTCCATCCAGTTGCGCTGCATCTGGGCCCGCCCCTCAAGGGCCGACTTCTTGCCCGCGTACTCCTCGAAGTCCTCGCGGGCGTGGTTGCGGGCCCGCTCGCGCTCCTCCAGGTACGCGTCGTAGCCGCCGCCGTAGAGGTTGATCTGCTGCTGGGCCAGGTCCAGTTCGAGGACCTTGGTGACCGTGCGCGTGAGGAACTCGCGGTCGTGGCTGATGACGACCGTGCCGGCGCGCAGCCCCTTCACGAACTGCTCCAGGCGCTCCAGACCGTCGAGGTCGAGGTCGTTGGTGGGCTCGTCCAGCAGGAAGACGTCGTAGCGGGACAGCAGCAGCGAGGCGAGGCCTGCGCGGGCGGCCTGCCCGCCGGACAGCGCGGTCATCGGCAGGTCGAGGCCGACGGAGAGTCCGAGGTCGTCGGCGACTTCCTGGGCCCGCTCGTCGAGGTCGGCGCCGCCGAGGTTCAGCCACCGGTCGAGGGTGTCCGCGTACGCGTCGTCGGCGCCCGGGGTGCCGTCCACGAGGCCCTGCGTCGCCGCGTCGAGCTCCGCCTGCGCCGCGGCCACGCCGGTACGCCGGGCCAGGAACTCGCGGATCGACTCGCCGGGGCGCCGCTCGGGCTCCTGGGGGAGGTGCCCCACGGCGGCGCCGGGCGGGGAGAGCCGCACCTCACCGGTCTCGGGGGCGTCCAGCCCGACGAGCATCCGCAGCAGGGTGGACTTCCCGGCGCCGTTGACGCCGACGAGGCCGATGACGTCGCCGGGTGCGACGACGAGGTCGAGATCGGCGAAGAGCGTGCGCTCGCCGTGCGCGGCGGTGAGCTTCTTGGCGACGAGGGTTGCAGTCATGATGTCCCGATCCTATCCGCGCCCCGCCCCCGCGAGGTCACGCGCCGATGAGACGCAGGGCCGCCCACAGGGCCGTCACCGCCGCGCCGAGGGCCGGGACCGTGGTCAGCAGGCCGAGCCGGGTGAAGTCCCCGAGCGTGACGCCCCCGTACCCGTCCGCGTGCAGGATCCGCCGCCACAGCAGCGTGGCCAGGGACCCGGCGTACGTCAGGTTCGGCCCGATGTTCACGCCGATCAGCACCGCCAGCACCGGCCCCGCGCCGCCCGCCGCGGCCACGGGGAGCAGCGCGAGCACCGCGGGCAGGTTGTTGATCAGGTTGGCGAGCACGGCGGCCACGGCAGCCACCGCGAGCAGCGCCGGCAGCGAGTCCCCGGCCGGCATCACCCGCTCCAGACCGGCCCCGAGCCCGTGGTCCACGACCGCCCGGACCACCACCCCCAGCGCCAGCACGAACAGGCAGAAGGCCGGAGCCGCCGAGGTCAGGATCCGGACGGGCGTGGTCTCCCGACGCCGCAGTGCCCGTACGGCCAGGACGAGCGTGCCCGCGAGCGCGGCCCAGGCCGGGCTCGCTCCCGCGAAGGAGGCGAGCGCGAAGCCGGCCAGGGTCAGCGCGAGCACGCCCGCGGCGAACCGGGGCAGCGGCGCCGGCTCCCCGGCCTCCGGCACGTGCTCGGGCGCCGCGGCCAGGTCCGCCCGGAAGTAGCGGCGGAAGACCGCGTACTCCACCCCGATCGCGACCAGCCACGGCAGGGCCATCAGCCCCGCGAACCGGGTGAAGGACAGCCCGCTCGCGGCGAACGCCAGCAGATTGGTGAGGTTGGAGACCGGCAGGAGCAGCGAGGCCGAGTTCGCGAGGTGCGCGGTGGCGTACACGTGCGGCCGGGGCCGGGCCCCCAGCCGGGCGGCCGTCGCCAGCACCACCGGGGTCAGCAGGACCACCGTGGCGTCCAGGCTCAGCGTGGCCGTGACCAGCGAGGCCACGGCGAACACCCCGCCGAGCAGCGCCACCGGCCCGCGTCCCGCCGCGCGCCGGGCCACCATCGCCCCCGCGGCCCGGAACAGCCCCTCGTCCGCGCAGAGCCGCGCCAACGCCAGGATCACCGCGAGGAACCCGACCACCGGCAGCAGTTCGCGCAGCTGCGCCCACGCGTCGGCGGCCGGTACGACGCCCAGGGCGACGAGCAGCCCGGCCGCGGGCACGGCGGCCGCGGCCTCCGGCAGCCCGCGGGGGCGCAGTACGGCGAAGGCCAGGACCCGTCGCCTATACACATCTGACGCTGCCGGCGCACGACCCTGCGTAGAGTACCGAGGTCGGTGGACCGAGGGGTCGCGGCGGGGGGTGAGGCGCAGCCGCTCGGGGGGGGTGCCGGGCTCGGCGGGGACGGAGGGGGGGGCGGGCGCCGTCAGGCAGAGCCCGCTCGCCTCGTCGACGAGGCTTCCGTCGCGGCGCGGGCTCCAGCCCTGCCCCGTATCGCGGCGGCGGTGGTCGGACGGGCAGTCGGCCAGCTCCACGAGGCCGTCCGGGCCGGCCGTGAGGCAGTCGCCGGCCAGCCGCAGGTCGCCGCCCCGGCCCAGGGTCCAGCGCTGGTCGGGCGCGCCCGTACAGGCGGCCATCACGACGGCGCCGACGCCGGTGGTGTTCGCGCCGTCGGCGCAGGCGGCACCCTGGTTCGCACCCTGGCCGGCGATCTGGCCGGTGGGTACGGCCGGGGCGCAGCCGGCGCGCGGGGTCAGCCGCCAGACGGCCGTGTCGTGCGCGCCCACCGTGCCGGTCAGTGCGTCGGAGACCTGGCGCACTTGCCCGTTCCACAGGTCCTTGGCGCCGACGGTGCAGGAGGGCAGCCCGACCTCGTCGAGCGGAACGCGGACGGAGCGGGCGGCGCCGGACCGGTTGAGGACGGCGACGGCGCGGTCCCCGTTCGCGAGCGGGCGCACCAGGATGTCGAAGGTGGCGTTGGAGGAGACCACCGCGCCCTGTCGGCCCATCGGGTCCTGGTCGAGCGCGATCAGATCGGTGTTGCCGAGCGCGTCGAGCCCGGCCTGGTCGAGCTCGGAGACCTGCGAGGAGAGGATGAACGGCGCGGCCATCATGGCCCACAGGCCGACCTGGCTGCGGCTCTCGGCCGCGGTGAGACCGGGGGCGCCCGCGATCAGGAAGTCGGGGTCGTTCCAGTTGCCGGGGCCCGCGTACCGGCCGAGCCAGCGGTTGTAGCCGTAGTTGCCCATGAT
The DNA here is from genome assembly GCF_003287935.1 of Streptomyces sp. ICC1. Lineage (GTDB taxonomy): Bacteria > Actinomycetota > Actinomycetes > Streptomycetales > Streptomycetaceae > Streptomyces > Streptomyces tritrimontium. The sequence goes on along the minus strand of NZ_CP030287.1, from coordinate 5,577,874 downwards.
CGAGCTCCACCGCGAGGTGTCCGGCGCGGCCGGCTTGTACACCTTGATGTCCCGGCCCTCGCGCCACAGCTGGCCGGTCTCGCCGACCCAGTCGATCACCTTGTGCCAGTCGGAGCCGCCCCACTCGCCCTGCTGGAAGTAGGCGGGCGCGGAGGCGGAGAGCACCATGTCGCGCCCGCTGTCGCGCAGCGCGCGGGCCACGGAGTTGTAGGCGTCCCGGTAGGCCTGCTCCTTCGTGGTGCCCTCGGGCACCCACAGGTTGCAGCCGTCCATCTTGACGTAGTCGACTTCCCAGCCGGCGAACTGCCGGGCGTCGCGGGCGTAGTGGTCGGGCCCGCCGCCCACGGGGGAGCCGCTGCCGGGGTAGCGCTCGCAGGTGAGGTGGCCGGCGTCCTGGTAGATGCCGAACTTGAGGTTCCTGGCGTGCAGGTACTCGCCGAGCCAGGCCATGCCGTGCGGGAACTTCTCGGTGTCGACGACGAGGTTGCCGTCCGCGTCCCGGCTCTTGGTCATCCAGCAGTCGTCGACGGTGACCGTGTCGTAGCCCTTTGCGGCGAGGCCGGTGGACACCAGGGCGTCCGCGTTCGCCACGACCGTGGCCTCGTCGATGTCGCACATGTAGTGCGCCCAGTTGTTCCACCCCATGGGCGGGGTGAGCGCGAGCGGGGTGTCGGACGTCGCGGTGGGCTCGGCCGTCGCCGGGGCGGGGCAGAGCGCGAGGGCGAGCAGGGCGGCCGCGGTCAGACAGGGGAGCGACGCACGCAGGCGAGGCGGCACGGGGTCTCCTTGGCGAGGGGGCTTCGATCGCCTAGTGCAGCGGTGTGACTACCCGCTGTCAACATAAGTCGCGGGTTATCCGTCAATGACCAGCAATATGGCCGCAGTCGACGTCACGCGAAGGGGTGGGGGTGGAGGGTCGGCCGGGGATCGGGCCGTCATGCGCGGCGGTGTGTGCGGCGGTGTGCGGAGGTGGGTGCGATGGTGCGTGTGGCGTCGTATGTGACGATGGCTGATACGGTGTATCTCATGCCGAGAAGATCAGCCGCCCTGGACCGCGCGACACCCGGCGCGATCGCCGCCGCAGCCCTGCGGATCCTCGACGGGCAAGGGCCCTCCGCGCTCAGTTTCCGTGCGCTCGCCGACCGGCTCGAGGTCTCCCACGCCACCGTCCAGCGGCGCTGCGTCGACCTGGCCGGCCTGCTCGACCTGTGCACCGAGCACCTGGCCGCCCAACTGCCGGTGGTCCCCGCCGGGACCGGCTGGGCCGAGGCCACCGAGCAGCGGTTCACCGCCCTGTACCGGCTCCTCGCGGCCCACCCCGGGCTGCTGGCCCTGCGCGGCGGCCGCCCCTGGCTCGGCCGGGAGCTGCTGGCCCGACTCGTGGAACCCGCGCTCGCGGACAGCGTGGCCGCCGGGATGACCCCCGCCGAGGCGATGACCGTGTACAGGCGGATGTACCTGCTGACCCTGGGCAGCGCCGCCTTCGTCGACCACCGGGACCCGGCCGGAGCCACCGCCGCCTCGCGCGCCGCGCTGGCCGCGCTGGACCCGGCCGCCTTCCCGGTGCTCTCGGGGGCGCTGGCCGACGTACTGCCCCCCCTGACCGACCACGAGGTGTACTACGGCGCCCTGCGGCAGCTGATCGAAGCGGCCCGGCCCGCCGTCTGACGCCCGGATGTGCGCGACCGCGCGCCCCGGGCCGCCCCGTGGAACACGTGTGAACGAAGGAGCGATTTCGTGGAACAGCAGCTCGACTACGCCGCCGTGCGCGCCGCCGCCGACCGGATCGCCGGGGCCGTACGGCCCGTCACGGTGATACCCGCGGGCCGGGAGGGCGTCTCGTACGCGCTGGAGTACCTCCAACACACCGGCTCCTTCAAGGCCCGCGGCGCCCGCAACTTCCTCGCCGCCCACCGTGCCGCCGGCACCCTGCCCGACACCGGGGTCACCATCGCCTCGGGCGGCAACGCCGGCCTCGCCTGCGCCTGGGCGGCCCGCGCCGAATCCGTGCCCGCCACGGTCTTCCTGCCGGCCACCGCCCCGCGCGTGAAGGTGGAGCGGCTGCGGGGCTACGGCGCCGACGTACGGCTCGTCGGCGACCGGTACGCCGAAGCGCTGGCGGCCTGCCGGGAGTTCGCCGCCGGGAGCGGGGCGCTGAGCAGCCACGCCTACGACCACCCGCTCATCGCGGCGGGCGCCGGGACCCTGCTCGACGAGATCCGCACCGCCCTGCCCGGCCTGGACGCGGTCGTCGTCGCGGTCGGCGGCGGCGGGCTGTTCGCCGGGATCGCCGCCGCGGCGCGCGAACACGGCGTCCGCGTGATCGCGGCCGAACCGGAGAACTGCCGGGCCCTGAACGCGGCCCTGGAGGCGGGCCGGCCGGTGGACGTCACCGTGGACTCGGTGGCCGCCGACTCGCTCGGGGCGACCCGGGTCTCCGCGGACGCGCTGGCCGCCGTCCGGGCGGGGAACGCCGAGTCCGTGCTGGTCCCGGACGACGCGATCACCGCGGCCCGCCACGCGCTGTGGGAGGAGCACCGCATCGTGGTCGAAGCGGGCGCGGCCACCGCGCTGGCCGCTCTGCGCACCGCCCCGCGGCCCCCGGGCGAGCGGGTCGCGGTGGTGCTGTGCGGCGCGAACACCGATCCGTCGGACCTGGGCCGCGCGCCGGCCTGAGGGACGGGCACGCAGTGGCGAGGGCGGAGGCGGAGGCGGTGGCGGAGGGGACGGTCAGGCGGGTCAGGCGGAGCCGTCCTCGCGGACCACGACGACCGTGCTGGCCGCGTACTGCACCACCTGCTGACTCACCGAGCCCAGCAGCGCGCCCTTGATGCCGCCGTAGCCGCGGGTGCCGACGATCGTCAGCGCCGCCTCCTTCGAGGCCTCCACCAGCACCTGCGCGGGCGCGCCCTGCTCCACCCGGCGGAAGACCGGAACGCCCGGAGAGGTGCCGACCGCCTCCGCCACGGTGTCGGCGAGCTTCTGCCGGGCCGCTTCCTCGGCGCTGACGAGCTCGCCCTGGACGGACGGGCTGACGCCGAAGGGGTTGGTGTTCCACTCCCAGCTCATGACGGCGTGCACCCGGCCGCCGATGGCCTTGGCCTGGGCGACCCCCCAGCGCAGAGCCTGCTTCGAATGGATCGAACCGTCCACGCCGACGACGATCAGGGGCTCGGTGTTCTGACTCACGGTGGCTCCTCACAGTTCATCCCAATAGTCGTTCTTGTCTTGTCCTGTATACATGCCGCACCCGGTCCGACCTCGAAAGACGATCGTTGCGCGGACCGAAGACTTTGGAGAACAGCGCGGAGTGCCCCCCGCTTGCGAGAGTCGTGACAACGGACGGGAACCGTCCGGTGGACGCACGAGGAGCGGGACGTGGCACGGCGCAATGGATGTGTGATCGGCTGCCTGGTGGCCGTGGTTCTGGGGATCGGCCTGCTCGTCCTCCTGCTCTTCGGGATAGGCAAGGTCGCCGACGTGGCGGACAAGACCCTCGTCGACCCCAAGGTGTACGAGGCCGTCAAGGTCGGCGACGGGGAGAGCGAGGTGCGCGCCAAGCTCCCGTCGGGCGAGACCTTCGTCACGGCGGCCCTCAAGGACGGCGCCCCCGCCGAGCCCGCGGACAGCCGGTGCTCCTACTACGTGTCGAGCACCGGGGACAGCAACACGGTGCTGCGCTTCTGCTTCAAGGACGGCAAGCTCGCGGAGAAGGCCGACTACCGCATGAAGTAGGGCCTTCGTCGCGGCTGCCCGCCGGGACCCGCAGGAGACCCCTTGGCGAAGAGCTAAGGGGTCGCGCGGCGGAGCCGCGCGACCGGCGGGGCGAGCCGGGCGGCCGCGGGGGCCGGGAGGCGGGCGCTCTCGGCGCCGATCCAGTCGAGTACGGCCGAGCGCTGGTCCGGATCGCACAGGGAGAAGTGGAACAGCAGGTGCCGCCAGGCGCGGGACGTCCGCTTCGGGGTGTCCGCCCGGCGGCGCGCCGCCGCGGTGAACGCGGCCCGGGCGAGGTCGTCCCAGCCGGCCCGCGGGACGGCGCCGATCTCGTGGACCAGGGCGGCGAGGTTGCCGGCCGTGAGGATCCGGACCTGTTCGGTCAGCGGCGGACCGGCGGTGCGTTCGGGGGAGTTCCGGCCGTCGGCGCGCGGGAGGCCGGGCTCCCGGCGGCCCGCGCGCGCGGAGCACAGCAGGAGGAACCCCTCCCTGTCGCCGGCGTCGGCCATGGCCCGGACCGCCGCGTAGTCGATGCCGTGGTAGCGCTCGTACGGCGTCCCGCCCAGCAGTTCGGCGGCCACCCGCGCGGCGGCCAGGACGTGCGTGGTCACGATCCCGAAGTCGCCGTGGACGAAAGGCTCCACGGCGAAGGACGCGGGGACCCCGGACTCCCGGGCCAGCGCGGCCAGCCCCGCCACGAGCGGCGGGCTCAGGTCGGCGGCGGATCGCGCCGAGGCCTCCAGGGCGAAGTCGGCGAGGCCGCGCAACGCGGCGCCGAGCACGGCCGGATCCCGTACGGACGCTCCGGCGACGGCGCGGATCCAGGGGAGCTCCGGGAGGCGGGTGAAGTCCCACAGGTAGCAGGTGGACCGGTGGGCGCCCTGGTACAGCTTGCCCAGCAGGGTCCACAGCGCGGGGTCGCGGTCGCCGGCCTCCGGGTGGCAGCCCCGGGCGAGGGCCGTTCCCACGGAGAGCGGTACGCGGACGGCCGACAGCCCGGCCTGCCAGGGCGCCCGGGCCTCCTCCGCCGCCGCGAGGGCGGCCGGCGGTGCGGCGCCGGGTCCCGATCCGGGCGCCCCGTCCCATCCGGGCGCTCCATCCGCTCCGGATCCGGCGAACGGGCCCCGGAGCAGGGCGGCTTGGCGGACCTGCTCCTGCCGCAGCCGGGTGTGCTCCGGGGAACCGGGCCGACCGCGCTTGGCGACCATCGAGGTGACGGCGTGCCGCAGCAGCCCGGCCAGCCGGGGGTCCGGCTCGCGCCCCGCGACCTTCTCCTCCAGCGCCCGCCGCAGGATCGCCGCGTTCGACTTGGGGTCGCGGTGCCGGCCGGTCAGCGGGTGGGCCGCCGCCAGGGCCCCGTACCGCTCCAGCAGGGCCGCGCCCTCCGCGTACGGGGCGTGGGCGCCGCGCCCGTACGCGCGCAGCCAGTACGCGAGCAGCTCGTCCTCGAAGGGCCGCCATGCGGTCAGCGCCTCGCGCTGTGCGGCGACGGCGCGGTTCGGCCGCTGCCGCGCCAGCAGCCGGGCCGCCTCGCGGGCCGCCCCGGTGATCTCGGGGCCGGTGAACCCGGGACCGGCGTACTCGGGGCCCGCGGCCTCGGGGCGCGGGGTGAACGGCAGGCGGTCGGCGAACGGCTCCAGGAGCACGGCCAGTTCGGCGGCCGCCTCCAGCCGGTCGGCCCGCAGCAGCCACGCCACGCACAGCAGCGCGGCCTCCTCGGGTGAGTGGACCTCGTAGCGCCCGCTCTCCAGGAGGGACCACAGCCCGGCGATGCCGGGACCGGTGAGGCCGTGCACGAAGAGGGCGCGCCGGGTTTCCGGTACGCCGGCCAGCCGGGCGGCCTCCCGCTCGTAGGGCCGCAGCCGGGTGTGCGCCAGACCGGGGGTGGCCCAGGAGGGCAGGGCGGCGGCCCCGGGGGCGGCCCCGGACGTCGTCGTCGTGTTCACGTTCATCGCCGGCGTGGCAGGTCCTGCCCCTGCGCCCTCCGAACGTGGGTTCGGTGCTCTGGCTGCTGAGCTACACGCCGTGGCGCCGAATGTACATCGGCCGGGTTCGGGCCCACCAAGGGGTATCGACCGCACGGGGCGGTCGCGTTTCGCGGTATGCGCGATAAAGCGCGGGAGCGAAGGTTTTGATGAACAGGCGATAAGGAGTCAAACCCTGGCGGGGAAGCGGGTTCGCCATTGAATCGACATCACGCCAAACCCCTGGGTGACTAAAGCGCATCAGTACAGTTCAGAGTGGTGGTGATGGAGTGGCTTTCGGACGGGCCGAGCCATCCCGGTCGAAATTCGGGACGTACGGGTACCTGCCGCCCTCCGCCGCCCGGGACCCCGGTCGCATTGACCGGGACTTGCTTTCGGGCGAGTTTGGGCCCAGCGCTCCGGCGACGAGGCCGGAACTCCCCCCGAAGGCGGCGACGATGACCCGTGAGAACGCGACCCGCATGGCCCTCACCGCGCTCGTGGCCGGTGCTTTCCTCGCGACCACGACCTCCGCATGCGGCCTCGGCGGCGGCGCCGCCGAGGTGGAGGAGGGTGAGAGGACCGGCAAGGTGTCCGGCCGGATCACGTTCCGCACCCTCCAGTTGAAGCCGGTCCACACGTCCTACGTGCAGGGCGTCATCGACGCCTTCGAGCAGAAGTACCCGGACGCCGAGGTCGTATGGGAGGACGTGCCGGGCGACGGCTACAACGAGAAGCTCGTGGCCGACGCCCAGGCAGGTGCCCTCCCCGACGTCGTCAACCTCTCCACCGACAGCTTCCAGCTCCTCGCCGACCGGGGCATGCTCGCCGACGTGGCGAAGCTCGACCCCGGGGCGGCCGGGGAGTACGTGCCCGGCGCCTGGGAGCAGTTCAAGCTGCCCGGAAAGGGGGAGGGGGTGTTCGCGTACCCCTGGTACGTGACCCCGGAGATCCTCACGTACAACAAGAGGCTCTTCGAGAAGTCCGGCCTCGACCCGGCGAAGCCGCCGACCACCGTCGAGCAGTTCTTCGACTACGCCGAGCGGATAGCGGCCGGGTCCGGCGGGCGGTACTCCGCCTTCATGGCCGACCCCAAGGGGCGACTGCCCGGGGACTGGCAGAAGATGGGCATTCCGATCCTGAACGGCAAGCAGGACGCGTTCGCCTTCGACACCGACAAGGCCGTCGCGTGGGTCGAGCGGATGAAGGACCTGTACGACAAGGGCGCCATGCCCAAGGAGTCGCTGCTCAAGTCGGACGACGTCAACCAGCTGTACGGCGGCGGGAAGATCGCCTTCGGCCCCGGATCCCCGGGCTTCGTCAGGGACATCAAGCAGAACGCCCCGCAGGTCTACGCCGACACGCAGGTCGCCAACGCCGTCACCGGGACGCTCGGCCACATCGGGATCTACGCCCAGTCGCTCGGCATCCGCAAGGACGGCAAGCACCTGGACGCGGCGACCGAGTTCGCCAAGTGGGTCACCAACGGCCCCAACCAGGTGGAGTTCTCCAAGAAGGCGACCATCTACCCGTCGAACGCCACCGGCCTGGCCGACGCCTACTTCTCCGACAAGGGCGACGGCAAGGACGCGGAGACCCTGGCCCGCGCGGTCGGCGCCGAACAGCTGAAGGGCGCGGATCTCGACGCCAACACCCCCGTCCAGTGGACCAACCAGGTCGGCGACGCGGTCGTGCGCGAGGTGCAGAAGGCGATCAAGGGCGAGCAGGACGCCAGGACGGCCGTGAGGAAGGCCCAGGAGGAGGCGAACAAGCTGCTCGCCAGGACGGGGCAGAGGTGAGGGCGGACAGCGCGGGGATCGGCAGGAACGCCAAGAAGGCGAAGCGCGCCATGGAGGCCGAGACCGGGCTCCGCCACCGCACGTGGTGGACCCCGTACCTCTTCCTCGCCCCGGGCCTGGTCATGGTGACGATGTTCAGCCTCTGGCCGTTCGTCAACACCGTGATCCTCTCGCTCACCGACGCGCAGATCCTGCGCGGCGGCGGGTTCGTCGGCTTCGACAACTACGCCCGCGCCTTCGGCGACCCCGACTTCTGGGTCGCCACCGGCAACAGCGTGCTGTACCTCGTGGTCGTCGTCCCGTGCCTGGTGTTCCTGCCGCTGGCCCTCGCCGTCCTCGTCCAGCGGGAGGTCCCCGGGATCGGCTTCTTCCGCTCGGCGTTCTACACCCCGGTGATCGCCTCGGCCGTGGTCGTCGGCCTCATCTGGCAGTGGGTGCTGCGCAGCGACGGCCTGGTCAACACGGTGTTCCGGAAGCTGAGCATCGTCTCCGAGCCGATCCCGTTCCTGACCGACAGCACCATGCTGCTGGTCTCCGCGATGATCGTGACCGTGTGGAAGGGCCTCGGCTACTACATGGTCTTCTACCTGGCGGCCCTCGGGAACGTCTCCGCCTCCCTCCACGAGGCCGCGGCGCTCGACGGCGCGGGACCCGTACGCCGCTTCTTCAGCATCACCGTCCCCCAGGTGAAGCCGATGATGCTGCTGGTCGGCACCCTCTCCGCCATCTCCGCGCTCCGCGTCTTCACCGAGATCTACATCCTCGGCGGCGAGAGCGGCGGGCCCGGCGGCGGCGCCCGTACCCTGCCCTTCCTCATCCGCCAGGTCGGTCTCGGCTTCGCCGGCGAGACCGGTTACGCGGCCGCCATCTCCATCCTGCTGTTCCTCCTGACGCTGGTCTTCAGCCTGCTGGGCCGCCGCCTGTCCAAGGGAGACGAGAGGTGAGGGCGCCCTCCTTCCGGATCGGCCTCGCGGGCCGGTACGCCACGCTCCTCCTGATGCTCGTGGTCATGCTCGGGCCGATCGTCTGGCAGTTCCTGACCTCGATCCGCGGCCGCACGGAGAACGTGTACGACGGGGTGCTGCCCGCGCGGCCCACCCTCGACAACTACGTCCGGGTCGCGGAGTCGTTCCCGCTGCTCCAGTACGTCGGCAACACCCTGACCGTGGCGCTGCTCGCCGTCACCTCGAACCTGCTGTTCGCGGCGATGGGCGGCTACGCCCTCTCGCGCGCCGCCTGGAAGGGCCGCAGAGCCGTCTTCACCGTGCTCGTGGCGACGCTGATGTTCCCCTTCGAGTCCGTGATGATCTCGATGTTCCTCACGATCCGCGAGATGGGCCTGGTCGACACCCTCATCGGCGTCTGGCTGCCCGGCGCCGTGTCCGTCCTCAACATCATGATCATGCGATCGGCCTTCCTCGCCGTACCCGCGGAGCTGGAGGAGGCCGCGGTCCTCGACGGCGCCGGCGAGTGGACCCGCTTCACCCGGGTCTTCCTCCCGGCCGCCAAGGGGGCGCTGGCCGTCGTCTGCATCACCAGCTTCATGGGTGCGTGGGACGACTTCCTCTGGCCGCTGCTGGTGCTGACCGACAGCGAGAACCACACCCTCCAACTCGGCCTGAAGACCCTGGCCGGCGCCACCACCGTCAGCGACCAGCGCATCATCGCCGCCGGCGCGATGGCCGCGCTGATCCCGATGATGCTCCTCTTCTTCGCCCTCCAGCGCTTCTTCTTCAAGGGCGTGGGCGACGGGGCCGTCAAGACGTGACCCGCGCCCTCTCCCTCCCTCTCCGTCTCCCCTCTCGCCCCTGACCGCCTGACCGCCGGACCGCACGATCCGCTCACTCTCCACCTGGAGCAGCCGCCATGCACGACGACCGCAGCATCACCGAACACCGCCTGCGCCGCGTCCTCAAGGAACGCATCAAGCCCGCCGTGCACTCCCGTTCGGTCCCGCTGGCCATCGAACGCTGGGAGGCCCCCGGCGAGCCCGTCCCCGTCGCCGAAGGCCTCGCGGCCGCGTACGGACCCTGCGCCATCGGTGACGCGTGGGGCCCGGCCTGGGGCACCACCTGGTTCAAGGTCACGGGCACCGTCCCCGCCGGCTGGGCGGGGCGCACCGTCGAGGCCGTCCTCGACCTCGGCTTCGACCGGATGATGCCCGGCTTCCAGTGCGAGGGCCTGGTCCACCGGGCCGACGGCGGGGAGGTCAAAGCGCTCAACCCGTACAACGACTGGGTGCGCGTCGCCGACTCCGCGGTCGGCGGCGAGCGGATCGAGTGGTACGTCGAGGGCGCCTCGAACCCGGTCCTGGTCGACCACTCGGCGACGTACGAGGGCGACGTCCGGACCAGCGGAGACCAGCCCCTCTACCGGCTCGCCCGGATGGACCTCGCCGTCTTCGAGACCGAGGTCTGGGAGCTCGTACAGGACCTGGAGGTCCTCCACGACCTGATGACACAGCTCGACGGGCGCGACGCCCGGCGCTACGAGATCCTGCGCGCCCTGGACTCCGCCCTCGACGCCGTGGACCTGGACGACGTCCCCGGCACGGCGCCCGCCGCCCGCGCCCGGCTCGCCGGCGCGCTGGCGGCCCCCGCCCACGCCTCCGCCCACCGGATCAGCGCGATCGGCCACGCCCACATCGACTCGGCCTGGCTGTGGCCGCTGCGCGAGACGGTGCGCAAGGTCGCGCGGACCGCGTCCAACATGGTCAACCTGATGGACGAGCACCCCGAGTTCGTCTTCGCCATGTCGCAGGCCCAACAGCTCGACTGGATCAAGACGCACCGGCCCGAGCTCTTCGAACGGGTCAAGAAGAAGATCGCGGACGGGCAGTTCGTGCCGGTCGGCGGCATGTGGGTGGAGTCCGACACCAACATGGTCGGTGGCGAGGCCATGGCCCGACAGTTCCTCTACGGCAAGAAGTTCTTCATGGACGAGTTCGGCATCGAGACCGACAACGTCTGGCTGCCCGACTCCTTCGGCTACACCGCCGCGATGCCGCAGATCGTCAAGCTCTCCGGCTCCCAGTGGTTCCTGACCCAGAAGATCTCCTGGTCCCAGGTCAACAAGTTCCCCCACCACACCTTCTGGTGGGAGGGCATCGACGGCTCCCGCGTCTTCACGCACTTCCCGCCCGTCGACACCTACAACTCCGACCTCGGCGGAGCCCAGATGGCGCACGCCGCCCGCAACTACCAGGAGAAGGGCCGGGGTTCACGCTCACTGGTCCCCTTCGGCTGGGGCGACGGCGGCGGCGGCCCCACGCGCGAGCAGCTCGCCCGCGCCAAGCGGCAGCGGAATCTCGAAGGCTCCCCGCGCGTGGAGATCGAGCGCCCCGACGCGTTCTTCGAGAAGGCGCACGCCGAGTACGGGGACGCGCCCGTCTGGGCCGGCGAGCTCTACCTCGAGCTGCACCGGGGCACCTACACCTCGCAGGCCAAGACCAAGCAGGGCAACCGGCGCAGCGAGTCGCTGCTGCACGAGGCCGAACTGTGGGCGTCCACGGCCGCGGTGACGTTCCCCGGGTACGCGTACCCGTACGAGGAGCTGGAGCGGATCTGGAAGACCGTGCTGCTCCACCAGTTCCACGACATCCTCCCCGGCTCCTCCATCGCCTGGGTGCACCGCGAGGCGCGCGAGACGTACGCGGAGGTGGAGGAGGAGCTGACCGCCCTCACCCTGGCCGCGCAGCGCGCCCTGGCGGGCGAGGGCGAGGAAGAGCTCGTCTTCAACTGCTCCCCGCACGCCCGGCGCGGCATCGCGGCCGGCGGTGCGTCGCGGCCGGCCGCCGCCGGGCAGCCCGTCACCGTCGAGGAGCGCCGCGGCGGCGGCCACGTCCTCGCCAACGGGCGCCTGCGCGTGGAGATCGACGGCCGCGGCCTGATCGTCTCCGCCTACGACCTGGAGGCCGGACGCGAGTCGGTCGCACCGGGCGCCGCCGCGAACCTGCTCCAGATCCACCCCGACTTCCCCAACATGTGGGACGCGTGGGACATCGACGCGTTCTACCGCAACAAGGTCACCGACCTGGTGGACGTGGACGCCCTGGCGCTCGCGGAGACCGGGCCGTTCTCGGCCACGGTCCGCGCGGCCCGCTCCTTCGGCTCCTCCTCGGTCGTCCAGTCGGTCACGCTGCGGGCGGGCGCCAAGACGGTGGACATCGTCACGGACGTGGACTGGCACGAGACGGAGAAGCTCCTCAAGGCGGCCTTCCCACTGGACGTCAAGGCCGAACGAACCGCCTCGGAGACCCAGTTCGGGCACGTGTACCGGGCCACCCACACCAACACCTCTTGGGAGGCGGCCAAGTTCGAGATCTGCGCGCACCGCTGGATCCACGCGGAGGAGCCGGGCTGGGGCGTCGCCGTCCTCAACGACTCCACGTACGGCCACGACGTGACCCGCGACGTGCGCCCCGACGGCGGACAGACGACGACGATCCGCCTCTCCCTCCTGCGGGCGCCGCGCTATCCCGATCCGGAGACCGACCAGGGCGCGCACACCCTGCGCTACTCGCTCGCCCCCGGTGCGGCCCTCTCCGACGCGGTGCGCGAGGGCCACGCGCTCAACCTCCCGGAGCGGACGGTCACGGGCGCGGGCCCGGTCGCGCCGCTGGTGGCGGTGGACGGCGACGCGGTCGTGGTCGAGTCGGTCAAGCTGGCCGAGGACCGCGGCGGCGACGTCGTGGTCCGCCTCTACGAATCCGGCGGCGGCCGGGCGCGGGCCACCCTGACGGCGGGCTTCCCCCTGTCGGCGGCGGTCGAGAGCGACCTCCTGGAGCGGCCCCTGGAGGGGACGGCCGTCGGCCCGCTCACCCCGGACGGCACCGTCCCCCTGACGCTGCGCCCGTTCCAGATCGTCACACTCCGCCTCCACCGGTCCTGAAACCCCCGCGCGGCGCCCCGGCCGCCGGGGCGCCCCGCGGCGCGGGGCCGCCGGGGAGGCCTCCGTGCGGCTGCCGTATGTTGGCGGGCTTCCGCATGTCAACGCACCCGTGGGGGGTCCCTCGTCATGTCCACCGGTACCGCAAGACCGTCTCCGCCCGGCGCGCCGCCGGCCCGCTCGCCGCTCCGCTCGCTGAGGGGACTGGCGACGGCCCTGACCGTACTGCTCGGCCTGTGCGCCGCGACCCGGCTGCTGGCCGCGGCCGCCGGGGTCTACCGGTACCGGGCGCTGGACAGCTTCGCGGAGGTCATGGGGCTGGGGCATTCCCGGACGCTGCTCTCGATGGCGATGAGCCTGGTCCTGCTGGCCACGATCCCGACGGCGGTGGTCTTCATCGTCTGGTTCCACCGGGTCCGGGTCAACGCCGGCGTGTACGCGCCGGGAAGCTTCCGGGGCGGCGCCGGCTGGGCGATCGGAGTCTGGTTCATCCCGGTCCTGGGCTGGACCGTCCTGCCCTGCCTGATCGCCGCGAAGGCGTGGAAGGCCAGTGCCTCGCGGCTGCCCGGCCGGGTCGCGGCGGCCTCACCCGCGCCCGTCTTCGCCTGGGCCGGCGGACTCGGCGCGGCGATGCTCGCGTCGGGCGCTGCGAGCTGGTTCGCCGACGGCGGCACGTCCCAGGGCGCACTGCGCGAAGCGGCCCTGCTCGGCGCGGGCTCCGACCTGGTCTACGCCGCGGCGGCGGGACTGGCCGTGCTCTTCGTACGCCGCCTGTCGGCCCTGCAGCCTGCCCTGCAGCCGGCCGGCTGAGCCGCGCGGCGCCGCGCCGGCGCCGCGCCGGCCCGGTCCGGTCACCGGGGCGGGGCGTCCGCCGCCTTCCGCCATGCGTCCGGGGCGTGGCGGTGGTTCACGTGGCCGGCCGCGAGTACGGTGCGCAGCGCGGCCAGGTGCGCGGTGGCGGGCGGCAGGCGCAAGGAGTCCAGGAGGGCGAGTGCGGCGGCCGGTTCGAGGTTGCCGTAGAGGTCGTGGTAGCTGCCCAGCACGGCGCGGAACACGGCCGGACGCAGCTCCGGCACCTGTGCGGCGGCCCGGTAGGCGGGCTCCTTCGTCGCCCAGGGGACCGGCCCGGAACACGCCAGCACCCGCCGGGCCCGCAGCAGCAGGCCCTCGGGGGCGTCGGCCCGGATCCGGTGCGCGTCCTGCCCGAGCACCGCGGTGAAGGCGGCGTCGGCGCTCTGGCCGTGCTCGAACCAGTCCAGCCACAGCGCGTCGGTGACCGCCTCGGGTTCCGGCCCGGCCTCCAGCCGCCGCCGGAAACCCTCCCAGAGGACCTCGACCGGCAGCGGCCCGGCCGGTCCGAGGTGTGCCCGGTGGATCGGTCGGTGCACCAGGACGTGGCTGCCGACCAGGTCCATCAGGCCGAGCGCCACCCGGACCCGGTCGGCGGGTCCGAGCCGCTCGTCCTCGAAGACCAGGAACCCCCACGTCTCGGCGATGTCGGCCGTGCTGGTGGCCTCGGCCGGTTCGCCCGGGGCATCGACGTACCACCACGCGCCGTCGCCGTCCCGGGTCAGCCCGTCCTCGGCGAGCCAGCGCAGGGCGAGCTCGGTTTCACGCATCACCCGGCGGACGATACCGGGGGCAAGGCGCCGGTCCGGGCGTCGGGCCGGGCCCCGGGCCGGGGCTGCCCCGAATTCGCCCTTGACAGTGCGGAGTCGGGAGGAAGCGGCCCCGGCGGGGCCGTCGGGCGGGGAAGCATGGACGGCACGTGCCCCCTGACCCGAGGAGTGCAGCCGTGCCCAGTCCCACCGGCGAGCCGATCCGACCGACGACCGAGCTCTTCGAACCGCCCCCGCTGCACGACGTCATGTACGGCTACATCCACTCCGCCGCGCTGCGCGCCGTGGCCGTACACCGGATCGCCGACCACCTCGCCGAAGGCCCCCGCACGGCCGAAGAGCTCGCCGCCCGCACCGGCACCCACGGGCCCTCGCTCCACCGGGTGCTGCGCCTGCTCGCGATCCGCGGGCTGTTCCGGGAGGACGAGCGGGGCGGGTTCCGGCTCACGGAGGACGGGCAGGGGCTGCGCACCGACCTGCCGGGCTCACAGCACTCCTCGGTGCTGATGATCACCGACCCGATGTTCCGCCGCTCGGCCGACGGCCTGGAGGACACCCTGGTCACCGGGCGGCCCGGCTTCACCGAAGCGTACGGGGCCACCTTCTTCGAGTACCTCGGCAAGTCCCCGGAGGACCGGGCCACCTTCGACACCGGAATGGCCACGTTCTCCGGTCCGGTCGACGAACTCGTCGCGCAGGGCTACGACTTTCCGGCCGACTCGCGGGTGGTCGACGTGGCCGGCGGCCGCGGGGGCCTGCTGCGGGCCTTCCTGGCCCGCAATCCCACGCTGACCGGGGTGCTCTTCGATCAGCCGGCCACGGTGGCCGAACACGTTCTGGATTCACCGGGGTTGGCGAACCGCTGGGAGACCGAGGGCGGCGACTTCTTCGCCGGGGTGCCGGCAGGGGGCGACTTCTACGTCCTCAAGCACATCCTGCACGACTGGAACGACGAGGACGCGCTGCGCATCCTCGGCTCGGTCCGCCGGGCGGCGTCCGCCGGCACCCGGCTCCTCGTGGTCGACACGGTCCTGCCGGAAGCCAGCGCCCCGCACCCCGGGGTGGAGCTGGACATCGTCATGCTGATGGTCCTCAGGGGCCGTGAGCGCACCGCGCGGGAGTTCGACGACCTGCTGGCCCGCGCGGGCTTCCGGGTGGACCGGGTCCTCCCCACGCCCGCCCTCCCCTCCATCGTGGAGGCCGTCGCCGTCTAAATCCGTGAGCCGCCGCGGGCCGGGGCGGTCGCCGGGGGGTGTGTGTCCCCGCTGTCCGCGCCCAGGTCCGCGAGCAGGCGCAGTCCGTCTTCGGCGGGGCTGCCGGGGGCCGCGGACAGCACCACCAGCTCCATGCCGGACGCGTCCGGCAGGGCGAAGTTCTCCTGGTGCAGTTCCAGGGGCCCGACCAGCGGGTGGCGGTACGCCTTGCGCCCGTGGGCGCGGGCGCGCACGTCCGCGCGGGCCCAGAGGCGGCGGAAGCGCTCGCTGCCCATGGCCAGCTCGCCGATGAGCGAGGCGAGCCCGGCGTCTTCGGGGTACTTGCCGGAGGCCAGGCGCAGGTGCCCGACCAGGTCGAGGGTGCACTTCTCCCAGTCCGCGTAGAGGCCGCGCTCGGCCTCCTCGAGGAAGACGTGACGGGCGGTGTTCAGGCCCGGCAGGGGCCGGCCGAAGAGGAGTCCGGCGAGGCGGTTCCCGGCGAGCACGTCCAGCCGGTGGTCCATGATCATCGCGGGGGCGCCGGTGACCAGGCCGAGGACGCGCAGCACCTCCGGCCGGACCCTCCCGCCCGGCGCCTTCGCGGGGCGGCGGCGCTGCCGGGCGAGCCGGCCGAGGTGCCCGCGCTCGGTGTCGTCGAGGCCGAGGACGCGGGCGAGCGCGTCGAGGACCTGCTCGGAGGGCTGGGTCGCGCGGCCCTGCTCCAGGCGTACGTAGTAGTCGACGCTGACCCCGGACAGGTGCGCGACCTCCTCGCGGCGCAGCCCTTCGACTCGGCGGCGGCTGTCGGCGGGGATGCCGACGGCCGCCGGGTCGACCCGGGAGCGCCGGGTCCGGAGGAAGCCCGCAAGATCGTCCATGTCCCCAGTATGGCCACGCCGGTGCCCGCGGAGGCGGCCGCGAAGGTGGCCCTGCCAATACCAGGAAGTCCGGACCGGTGGAAGAGCCGCCCCTGAATGCCGGGCGCCGCGGCGGCCAGGATCGAAGGCATCCGATCCGGAGGAGTTCCCATGAAGACGCTCATCGTCTACGCCCACCCCGAGCCGAAGTCGCTCAACGGCTCGCTGAAGGACCTCGCGGTGTCCACCTTGGAGGCCGCCGGGCACGAGGTTCGGGTGAGCGACCTGTACGCGATGAACTGGAAGGCGGTCGTGGACGCGGAGGACTACGGCCCCGCCGCCTCGAGCCCGCTGAAGGTGGCCCTGGACTCGGGCCGGGCCTTGGGTGCCGGGACGCTCACCCCGGACGTCCTCGCCGAGCAGGAGAAGCTGCTGTGGGCGGACACGGTCATCTTCCAGTTCCCGATGTGGTGGTACTCGATGCCCGCGATCCTCAAGGGCTGGGTGGACCGGGTGTTCACCCACCGCTTCGCGTACGGCGTCGGCGAGCACAGCGGCACCAAGTACGGCGAGCGCTTCGGCGAAGGCACCCTCGCGGGCAGGAGGGCCCTGCTGTCGGTGACGGCCGGCGGCCCAGAGCCGCACTACGCCGCCCGCGGGATCAACGGCCCCATCGACGACCTGCTGTTCCCGATCCACCACGGCATCCTCTACTACCCGGGCATCGAGGCCCTGCCGCCGTTCGTGCTGTACGGCACCGACCGGATGGGCGCCGAGGAGTACGCGGACGTCGCGAAGGCCTGGGAGCAGCGCCTGCTCACCCTGGAGTCGACCGAGCCGATCGCGTTCCGGCGGCAGAACTTCGGTGACTACGAGATGCCCTCGCTGCACCTGAAGGAGGGACTGGAGCCCACGGGCCGCACGGGCTTCGGTCTGCACGTGCGCGGCTAGTACGTGCAAGGCCGGTACGCGCACGGCTGGTGCGTGCACGGCCGGTACGTGCACGGCCGGTACGTGCACGGCCGGTACGGCCGCCGCCCCCGCCGGGTCGTGCCGGGGCCGCCGTGAGCTCCGCCACACGGTCCGGCGGGCCGGGGTGCGGGCGAGTTCATGCCTAGTCTCGTGGGCTCGGAGATTGGTATAAGAGACAGGCGCCCAGCCCTGCCCTCCGCCCGCGAAGGATGTCCGTGACAACGACCTCGACCTCGACCGCCGCGTACTGGGACCCCCACTGGGCCCAAGGCCGCCGCTACCGACAGCTCGACGACGCCGAGACCCGGCTGATGGACCAGCGCCTGGGACCCGGCCGGGGGCGACCGGCCCTCGACATCGGCTGCGGCGACGGCACCCTGACCCGCCACCTCCACCACCAGCGGGGCTATCAGACCACCGGGATCGACTGCTCCCCCAGTGCCCTCGCCCTCGCCGCTGCCCAGGACTCCCCGGAGATGCCCGGACCGCTGTGGAGATGCGTCGACGTCGGGGCGGACGACCTGACCTGTCTGCCGGATCCCGCGTACGCGGTCATCACCTGCCGCCTGGTCTACCGGTGGCTCGACGACAAGGCCGCCTTCGTCAACCGAGTCCGCCGCCTCCTGGTACCCGGCGGAACCTTCTGGGTCGTCGCCGAGATCACCGGCCGCCGGGAGAACAACGACCCGCTCCAAAGCCTCGGCATCAGCCCGGCCGAGGCCGAGATCCTCACCGCGGGCTGGTCCGTCGTCCGCACACACGACCTTGACGTACTCCGCTGCTACGCCCTGCACCCCTGACCCACCCCACCCTGCTGGAGGACATGCTGATGGACATCGAGAACCAGACCGTCGAAACCTGGACCACCTACGGGGCGCACCAGCTCACCGTCCGCCCGGACCTGCCGGAGATCGAGCGGTGGGACTGGGGCGTCACCGACACCGGGCCCGGCATCGAGAGCCTCGGGGACGTGGCAGGGCTCCGCATCCTCGACCTCGGCAGCGGAGTGGGCCGGCACGCCGCCCGCCTGGCCGCCCTGGGCGCCGACGTCACCGGCGTGGACGCCTCCCCCACCCAGCACGAGCGCGCCGTCACCCGGTACCCGACCACTCCCGGGCTCCGCTTCGTGTGCGCCGACGCCGTCGCCCACCTACGGGACGCAGCCCCGTACGACCTCATCTACTCCGTCAACGGCCTGCCCTTCCTGGACCCCAACCGGCTCTTGCCCGCGCTGGGCAATGCCCTGAAGCCCGGTGGGCGCCTCCTGTTCTCTGCACTGCACACCAACTCCGCTGGGGCCGGACCCTCCACGGCCGCCACCCCACGCCCAGAGATCCTGCGACTGCCCGGCACCGACCAGACCCACCCCGTCCACATGTGGGTCCTGACCACCCAGCTGTGGGAAGACCTCCTGGTCGAGCACGGCCTCACCCTGGAGAAGGCCACGGCGATCGACGCGCCGCAGCCGGACAACCAGGCCTCCTACCGGCTGTACGAGGCCCGGCGGCCACAGAGGGTGCCGAGCCGCCAGCGCACCAGCACTCCACCGCCTCCGCGCGCGGTCGTGGGGGTCGGCGTGATCATCCACGGTCCGGATGGTGTCCTCCTAGGCCAACACCAGGGTGGGACCTTCGAAATGCCGGGTGGATCCGTTGAGCCCGGCGAGACCTTCGCCGAGGCCGCCGTACGCGAACTCCACGAGGAGGCCGGCCTCGTGGCCGATGTCGCCGACACCGTCGTGCTGGGCACCCTCCTGGACCGGGTGGGTGACATCGTCCGGGTGACAGTGCCCGTCCTGGTCACCCGGTGGTCCGGCGTACCGCTGCAGCGCGAAGAGACCATCGGAGCCTGGAGGTTCTGGCCCCGGGACGCGCTGCCGCAGCCTCTGTTCGTGCCGAGCGCTCAGTGCCTGACCGCGTGGAATCCGAGCCTCCCGCTCGACCATCCAGCCGCGGCCGCCTTCCACCCCTCCGGCCCCGGGACTGCATAACCGGATTCTTCCCGCCCGTGTCAGACCCACGCCGAGTCACACGTTCCAGAAGGGTTCTACGCCCATGAACTCACCGCCCGCCCTGTGGCAGCCGTCCCTCCTCGGGGTCTTCGCCCACCCCGACGACGAGTCACTCCTCGCCGGCGGCGTGCTCGCGCAGCACGCCGCAGCCGGTGCCGACACCGCGGTCGTCACCGCGACCTGGTCCCCGGACAGTCACCGGGCCGCCGAACTCGCCGACGCACTGAAGGTTCTGGGCGCCGGCGAGCCCCGGATGCTCGGCTACGCCGACGCCCGCATCCCCGACTCCGCACCCGGCCGGCCGAGGCTGTGT
This sequence comes from Streptomyces sp. ICC1, assembly GCF_003287935.1. Classification (GTDB taxonomy): domain Bacteria; phylum Actinomycetota; class Actinomycetes; order Streptomycetales; family Streptomycetaceae; genus Streptomyces; species Streptomyces tritrimontium. The sequence continues at coordinate 5,558,545 of NZ_CP030287.1, read as the reverse complement.
GACGCCCCCATCGACGAGGTCGTGGGGATGCTCGTCGGACACATCCGCGCCGTAAGGCCACAGCTGGTGTTGACCCATGACGCCTACGGCCAGTTGACCGGCCACCCCGACCACATCCGCACCCATCAAGCGGCCGTCCTGGCCTTCCACGCAGCAGGCCTGGAACACCAGTACCCGGAGGCGGGCGCCCCGTGGCAGCCTGCCGCCCTGTACGCGGCCACCCACCCCGACTCGGGGGTGGGCGAGCTGGGCGCGCTGTTGTCGCGGGTCGGGAAGGAGGTGCTGTCGGTACCGGACGGACACATCACGGCAACCGTCGATGTGAGCGGCTTCCTCACCGAAAAGTGGGCGGCCATTCTCTCCCACCGCAGCGAGGTGGCCCGCGAGCGCCCTCTGCCCGGGATCCTCGCCCGCCTCCCCGCAGACGTACGGGAGTCGATCATCTCCACGGAGTACTACATCCGTCTGAGCGCCTACCCTCCGCATCTCGGCCAGCGCGAGCCGAGCCTGGGCGCCGAGGACTGGCCGGTGGTGCACCACCGGCCCCTCTGAGTCAGGTCGGGCCGAGGGATCATGAGGGGCGATCCACCAGGCGCCGCAGCCGATCGAGGACGCCTTCACGTCCGAAGAGCTCGGGCTGGGGACGGAGGAACACGTTGATCTCCTCCGGGTCGCTGTCCCGGGGCAGCGTCGTAGACGCGATCCGCAGCTCTTGAACCTGGAAGGTGCCAGCTGCGGATGGGAGGGCACCAGTGGTGCGTGCAAACGCCAACCGTGCCCGGACGGCGTCCAGCTCCCAATCTCTCGACTCGTGCCCCTGGCTGCACACCTGGATCGCCTCGGGGCCGTCCACACGCAGAGCGACGATCTCGCAGCCCTGGGCGCAGGAGAGGCGTCTGACGCTGCTGCCCGTCACGACCTGGATCCGCTGGGACTCCAGGAGGAGGGGGGCAGAGGCGATCTCCGGGACAGTAGCCGCGTCGCGGGCCTTCGCCGGGTATTCGGCGAAGACCTCGGCAAGGCGCTGGGCGGCGGCACGCATCGGGGACGGACCGGGCACTGGGGGCTCGATATCGTCGGCCAGCGCGCTCCCGCGGATGCGGTCGCCGTACCGGTCACAGATCTCTCGGAAGATGCTCCATAGCGGCATGCTCTTGTGGGCGCGAGTGTCGTAGCCCTGCCCCGTCGCCGTGAGCGCCTCGTCGATCTCCCCAATGATCCCCGGCTCACGGTCGGCGGGGCCGGAGAACGCCGCGCGAAGATCACTGAGGGCCACCTCCTGGGGAGGCCGTCCAGCGTACGTTCGGGAGTACAGGACGAAGGACAGAGCACGCAGGTCCCAACTGCCTTGATGAATTGGATAGTTGATTCCGACCAAAAGTCGCGCTGCTTCGTGGACCGCAGCCCCCCAGGTGGCCGGCGCCGAGGAAGGGAGCAGGAGGCTCATCTCCAGGTCAAGGCAGGGACTCGCGTTGTCAGACATGGGCCTCATCTTGCCGGGCCCCCGGTGTGGGCCGCAGGCATCCACAAACATCCGGCCCAACTGCGAGGAATGATCAGATAGAGAGCTTCTTCGACCTCATCGCCCGGATTTCCGTGGCGACCGCGAGAAGCCCTTCGCCGACGGAACCGCAAGAGGGGAAATCGGTCCACGAGTCTCCAGCAGCGCGCTTCATCTGACTCGCAGCTGTGCGAAGCCAATACCCCCGTAGCCCTCCGGGGGCTAGGTCACCGATCGTTCACTCACCGGGCCCCGGTGCCGTGGGCTTGGCTGGTGCTCCGAAGCGCTCCATGACGAGCTGGTCCGGTTCCTGTACGAGTTCCTTGATCCGTTGGAAGTCGTGGCCATGGAACCACTCGAAGATGCGGCCGCCGATGAGGTGTCCGTTCAGGACGAAGTGCAGGCTCTCAAGGATGTACGCCTCCTGCCCGAAGACCTCCTTCCTCGTTCCCAGGGGCTCCGAGACCCACCCGTCAACGAGAGCGAAGCCGAGGTTGCGCGCCTGGATCTCGTACGCGTTGAACTGCCGCTCGGGGTTGCTGGTGGTTCCGACCTTCACCACAGGGCGGAGGCCTTGGAATCCCAGGACGTAAAGTCGGCCGCCCTCGCGCTCCGGGTCTGGCAGCTCCCTGCGCAGCCGCTCCCTGACCAGGTAGGACGTCAGGACGATTTCCTCGTGTTTGTGCCCCCACGGCGGCACGGCGCCGGCCCGCAGATCGGCTATGGCCTTGGCGCGTGCCGCCTCGGTGTCAGTTCCCTCGGCCCACTGCGCCATGAGGGCGTCGTGGAAGCCCTTTCTCTGCATGCGTGGCATGCCACCAGCGTCGCAGCCGGCACTGACAGTCGATCATCTTCGCTGATCGGTGACCGCCTTGCTGGAGAAGGCGGCGCGTCTCAGCGAGCCGTCGGCCCGCACCCCCAAGCAGTGCTCCACCTTCGGGCTTGGCCCCTTGGTCGTGCCGGGGTCTGGCGCACCAGGTCGATACCCACGTGGGTGATTCCGGCCATTACGGCAGGAGCCACCGCACCGGGCACGGCGGCCGATAGGTTCCCTGTTGGGGAGTGCAAGCCACGAAGTAGCTGGAGGTCTCATGCGCCGGTTCACGCCCAAGTTCGGTGGCGGGGAGCAGTGGGTCGAAGGGATGGGAGTCCTCCACGTCTACGTACTGCCTCGCTCCGGCATGGACGAGGACCTGCTGGCCCTGGCCCACGCCTGCCGCCCCGTGCTGATGGACCACCCCATCGATCCTGCCTGCCCGGCTCAGGCCGGTGACCCCGGAACCCTGCACCTCACCGTGGAGATGATCGCCGACACGGCCTCCGCCGGCATCAGCGCAGCCGGGCGGCGGGACCTAATCGCTGCCCTGCGCAAGGAACTCGCCACGGTGGCTCCCTTCGACACCGAGGTGGGACCGCCCATCGGCAACGTCGCTGGCGCGGTACTCGACGTGTGGCCCGACGAGGAATTCATCGCCTTGACGGAACGCGTACGTTCCGCGATCCGCACTACCCGGGGAGCCGCGGCCTTGCAGCACAACGGCGGGCGGCCACACATGTCCCTCGGCTACTCCTACGACTCCGCCGACTCCGACACCCTCAACAGCACTCTCCGCAACACCATCACCCCCCGTCGCGCCTCGCTGCGAGTCGATGCCGTCCACCTGCTGAACGTCCGCTACGACATCGCACCGGATACCGGAGGCTGGCGCATGACCTGGGAGTCCCTCGCGGAGATCCCGCTCGCCGGCTGACACCAAACGGGTGTTCTGCGCATCCCGATACAGCTTCTCGCGGTGTGGGATCCCTTGGCCAAAGGCCGCCTCGTACCGTGTCTCGGCGGTACCTTCGCGTCAGAGGCGGTCGCAGATCGGGGTGGTGGGTGTGAGCGGGTACATCGAGGAGCAGGAGCGGATCGGGCAGCGGGTCCGGCGTCAGAGGCTTTCCGTCGGGATGACCCAGGCCGATCTCGCAGCCGCGCTCGGCCGGACGCAGGGCTGGGTATCGAAGCTGGAGAAGGGCCGGATCGAGCTGGACCGGGCCGGGCTGATCAACGCCGTGGCCGCCGCACTGCACTGCCATCCGAACACTCTGATCGAGCGACCGTACACGGGGGGCGGGGCCGAGACGAAGTGGCAGGTGTCCGCCGCCTCCATCCTGCGCGAGCTGCGCCGGTACGACCTGGCGCCCGTCTTCGACGGGACCCCGCGCCCCTCCGAGGTGCTGTGGCACGACATGAAGCGCCTGCTCCGCCTGCGCGACGCCGCGGCGAACGGTGCAGTGCTGAGCGAGCTCCCGGACATGCTGCGGGAAGCCCGCGCCCTCGCCGAGGCGTCCACCGGCCACGAGCGCGAAGAGGCCTACGCGATCTACGCGGTGGCCTGCAAGTTCGCCCACACCGCCGCCCACGCTCTCGGCCATCCTGAGTTGGTCGCGATGGCCTGCGAGCGGGCCACGTGGTCCGCGCAGCTCTCCGGAGACCCGGTGATGCCCGCCATGGCTCTGTGGATGCGGATGTGGGACACCTGGGCCTCCGCCGACTGGAACGACGCGCTCGCCCTCGGGGACAAGGCCCTCGCCGGCATCGAGGCCGAGTACGAGGCCGGCGACCCTCTCGCTCTGCGGATGTGGGGCGCCCTGCACTTGCGGGCCGCGATCTCGTACGCGCGCGGCGGGAACGTGGCCGGATCCGACGAGCGCCTGGCCCTGGCGCGTACGGCGGGCGAGCGGGTCAATGCCTACGTCGGGCCGGAGATCCACGACCGGCACTCGGTGACGTTCAGCCTCGGCAACGTGATCATCCACAGTGTCAGCGCGGCCCTGGAGATGAGCGACCAGACGAAGGCCCTTCGCCTGAACCGGGAGGCAGACCCCGCACACATCGCGGTCCTTCCCAACTCCCGCCTCGGCCACCACCACATGGACCTCGCCCGCGCGTGGCTCTGGGACGGCAACCGCGATCAGGCCCTGACCGAGCTGGAGGCCGCTGAGCGCATCGCCCCGCAGCTGGTCCGCAACCATCCCGTCGCGCGGGCAACGTTGCGTAAGATCATCTATGCCGAGCGGGTAGCTACCCGCCAGCGGCTACGCGGCATGACCAGCCGCTTTTCCCTGGACTGACCTGCGGGTATTCCACGGAATCATATTCACCTGTAGCGGGCCACCTACGGTCCGCAACATGACCTCTACGCGTCGCACTGACCATGACCGCGTACGACGACAGCAGCCTGACGATCCCGACCCTCGCTGGCCCCTGCGCGGAGACCTCGCGTACGACACCGCCACCTCTCGCACGGGCGTGGTCATAGACGTCCCTGAGGACACGGGAACCACGGTCTACCGCCTGTGCCCCGAGGGCGGAGGCGAGGACGGCTGGACCGCCTCGCTCACCACCCTCATGCCAGCCGAGGACGTGCCCGCCCGGCTCTCCGCCGGGACGACGGACAGCGCGGTGCGGCACCAGCCCGAGTACGCGCCGTGGGACGACCCGTTCGACATCCCCGACCCCAGCCCCTCCCTGCAAGCCCGCGCCGAGCGCGGCCTGGAGCGGTTCCTGCGGGACGCCGCCGCGGACGGCACGGCGTGAGCCGGCGCCCGGCATGGCTCTTCGAGGGCGCCCGGATCTACGACCCCTCCAAGGACTGCGAAGCGGTCGTGCAGTTCGTCGGCGAGTGGAACGACCCCCGGACCCATCGCATCGTCCCCGACGCCGTGTTCCTGCGGCCCGAAGGGGGCGGCGCCGAGTGGGTCGTCACCGACCACCAGGCCCTCCGTCAGGCCGACGCCCGCTGAAGCTCGCGTGACTGCCCGCCCGGAACCCCGGCCTGCACGATCCCTCCGGGCGGGGCCGCACCACTCGAACCCGATCGAGAGGAGCACCATGCACAGTGCGTTACGGCTCGCGACCCGACCCCGGTCCGTGATCATGCAGCCGACGACGAAATGCCTCCCCATGGACTGCACGTACTGCTACCTGCCGTTCCGCAAGATGAGTCACCTGATGCCGGTCGAGGTCGCGGAGGCGGTGGCCAAGCCGGTCAACGCCTGGGCGGCCGACGATCCGGCCTTCGAGGTCGTCTGGCACGGCGGAGAGCCCCTCGCCACGGGCCGCACCCACCTGGCCGCACTCATGGCCCCTTTCAAGGGCGTCAAGCACAGCGTCCAGACGAACGCGGCGTTGGTGGATGACGCGTGGTGCGAGTTCCTGCTGGAGCACCAGGTGCGCGTCGGCGTCAGCATCGATGGGCCCGAGGACATGAACACCCACCGGGTCACCCTTGCCGGCCACCCCGGGTTCCGCGTCACCATGCGGGGCATCGAGCGCCTGCGCCACCACGGCATCCCGGTCTCCGCCATCGCGGTTGTCTCCGACCCCGACCCCGAGAACGCGGCCCGCTTCTACGAGTTCTTCGCCGACCTGGGCGTCACCACCCTCGGCGTCAACGTCGAAGAGGAAGAGGGAGTCAACCGCGGGGCCAAGGGCCCCGACCCCGTGCGCGCGACCGAGTTCTGGGCCGCCCTCGCAGACGCCTGGCGGGCCAACCCGGCAATCCGGCTACGGGAGATCCAGCGGGTCCTCAACTTCGCCGGCGCCGTCCTCGGCGGCCACGCCACGCCCCCCACGCCGGCTTCAGCCCCCTGGGATCCGATGCCCACCATCGCCTATGACGGCGGGGTGGTCCTGCTCTCTCCCGAGCTGGCCGGCTTCACCGACACCCGGTTCGGTGACTTCACCACCGGCAACGTCCTGAAAGACGGCCTGGACGTCCTCGTGGCCGAGGCCGAAGCACGCACGCCCTGGATCACCGAGTTCTGGCAGGGCGTGGACGCGTGCCGCGCCGCCTGTCCCTCCTTTGCCTTCTGCGGGGGCGCCCATGCCGCGAACCGGTACTTCGAGCACGACGGCCGGTTCGACGGGACCAGGACCCAGTACTGCACCACCGCCAAAATCGCCCTACTCGAAGGAGTCACGCGACATGTCCGTACACACGCCCACTGACGCCGCCTCGCTCGTGATGGACTTGGCGGAGGGATTCGAATCCCTCCTGGAGGCCGCCGGCACCTCGGCCGTCGCCCGCTGGGAGAACACCCCCGCCCTGCCCCTCGCCACGTTCGACAACCGCCCCACCTGGGACAACCCAACCCCGGCCTTCGACAACCGGCCCACCTGGGACGACTGGAGCAAGAGCAAGTAGCCCCACCACGTACCGGGGCGGTCCTGCCACAGCGCGGGGCCGCCCCAACGACAAGGAGCACCATGGCCACCCGCGCCTTCGGCCGCACCACGATCACCCTGCCCGAGCTGGACGAGCCCGGCCTCTACCTGAGCAACGTCGACAGCCTCAACAGCACCCGCGGCACCGTCCAGGACTTCGCCTACGGCGCCGCCAGCCTGCGCTCACTCGACCTCGCGGAGACCCACCTCATCACCGGTCGGATCACCGGCATCCACGCACAGCGCACCGAGCTGGAGTCGGTCAACCTCCACGGCGTCGAGATCACCGGGAGCGACCTCGGCTCGGCACGCTGGGCCGAGAGCAAGCTGACCCGCGTCCACGTCCGCGACACCAAGCTGATGGGCGCCGCCCTGGACGGCCTAGTCCTCGATGACGTCCTGTTCGAAGGCTGCAAGTTCGACTACGCCACCTTCGACAGGGTGCGCGCCACCGGCCCCGTCGCCTTCATCGGCTGCGTCCTCACCGAGGCCACGTTCACCGACTGCGACCTGTCCGACGTCGTGTTCTCCGACTGCCAGTTCAGGCTCACCGAGTTCCGAGCCGGCCGCTACCGAGGCGCTGACCTGCGCGAGAACGACCTCTCCCAGATCCGCGGCGTCGCCAACCTCGCGAAGGTACGCATCGACGCCGGTCAGCAGACCCACCTCGCCGAGGCCCTCGTGAACGAACTCGACATCACCATCGGTGACGACTGACCGGGAGGACCCCGTGCCCCTGCACATCGCCTTCCGCGACCCAGCCGCGCTCCGTGCCCGCTGCGAGGTCTCCACCGTCCGCACCACCCGCCCCGAGGAGACCAGCCACGAACCTGGTGCGGTCGTCCCCACCGGGCAGTGGCGCCCCATGGCCGATGCAGACATCAGGGCAGTCACCGCGCCGCGCCGACCCCTGGACAGCACCCTGGTGGAGATCGTCCAGCCCTCGTACCGGGGAGGACTCCCGCTCGAAGACCTGCCTCGCTCCCTGGGCGATCCGGACGCGGTGTACCTCGGCCAGGCCCTCGCCAAGCCCGACATGATCACTACCACCGAGAACTACGCGACCGGTCGGCTGCTCGGGCTCCACCTCGACAACTGGGACAAACTCCCGTACGCCGAGAAGCACACCGGGCGCCGGAGGCTCTGTCTCAACCTTGGCCCCGGCACTCGATACATCATCCTCGGCAACATCGACGCTCAAGCAGTGTGCCGGGCCGTTCACCCGGCCGATTCCACCCAACGCTATCCCCACACGGACGACTACCGCTCCTACGTCGCAAGCGGCCGGTCCATTCGCGTCTTCCGGATCCGCCTCGCTCCCGGCGAGGGCTATGTGGCCCCCACCGAGTACCTGCTGCACGACGGCTCCACCGAAGCCGAGAACCATCCCTCGGCCGCCGCGTTCTGGCTCGGACGGTGGCCCTGCGGCATCCTGCCATCGCTGGCCTGACCCTGGGTGACCAGGAGGGACGTACCGCCGTGCAGACCGGGCGGATGTGGGGCGCCGGAGGTAGGCATCCCTCCCGGTGCGGGTTCGCTCCGGGCTGACGACTACAGCGCCAATACACCTCACTCGAACAGGTGTTGAATGTTGACCCGGCGTTGTCTCGGCGGGGCTGTCGATACCGTGGAACGCTTCGGCGAAGGACGGGAACGTGCACGTACCCATCGGACATCCGCTGGCCTACGCCGACTGAGGTAGCACCAGACCGACCGGGGCGGACGCGGCGAACACCCACCCGCCGCAAGGGGATCGCGAACTGCCTGCATCTCGACTTCGCATCAGGAATCTTGAGCTGATTGCGTGACCAAGTAGCCCTAGAAACCGCGGATTCCACAGATCGCCCCCACGAATCGACCCCTGTCGCAAATCTCAAGCAGCGCCGCACGACCGGAGATCCAAGAAATCCCGCCAGGAAAATGGGGGGGAACGCCACCTCCACGTAGGGGGAAGCGACGCGGGCCTCACGGACGGGATGGAATCTCCAGCAGCCCCATGGCGCGCACAGGGGTTATCTCTACCAGCACGCGCTCAGGGTCTGGAGCGGGGCGGCGACCGTATCGATCCGCATAGCGATCGACAGCGTTCGCAACCTCATCTTCTGCAGTTCGAACTTCGGCTACACCCTCGATGGTCAGCCATCTCGGACCCGCTACCTGCGATATCGCGACTCTCGCCTCTCCCGGAAGCGCGGCAAGGATGTTGGCGATTTTCACGCTGCTCTTTCGCGTGATGACACGCGCGACGCCCGCGTCGTGGTCGTAAGTCACACCAACGGGCACTACATGCGGAGTTCCATCAGAACGCAACGTGGTCAGCGTGGCCAAGTGGTATTCAGACCAGAAGCCAGCGAAGGCTTCGGTTTCGGTGATCGCGGTAGCCATGACGTCAGGTTAATTCACTTCCACATTCATGTGGATGCGACCTGTGTCACGCAATTCGAGATCACCACAAAGGTTCCACTATGCCCGAATCGCACCGTTTCAACAGCAGGCCCCGGGAGTGCCCTGTTTCGGATTCATAACGAATCCACTGGTGCACACTTTCCGCGAACCTGCCAAGCCATCCGTCAAATAACGGCAGGTCAGATAGGTTTCACTACGGCATGCTCCATGGGATTCGATGATCGAATAGGCGTTTTCGATCTTGCCTGGCTTTTCGGGTCCTATTGCCCTCCCCGAAGCCGGTGATCAATCCACTCCAGAGATGACGTACGGTTCGATCAAGCAGGTGGAATCACGGGTTCAGCAGGGCCTTCTTCCGTGACCTCCACCGGCCAGGCCATGCGGAGATGCGTCTTCCGCAGAACCCCGAGCACGAGCCCAGCGGAGTCGCTGGGTGGAGAGGCTCGCAGGGCGCAGGGGTACCGCTTGACCGGCGGCGAACCCCGCCCCTCAGACAGCAGGACAAAACCGAGCCGTACCCCCACTGCTGTGGCGTCCGCCTCGGATATCGAACATACAAGCGATAGCACCGGTGTCGATCGCCACGCCTGCGGGTGTGGCGGACGACCACTGGCTGACGAGGGACCTATGTGGTGGCGAACCGGGGACACACGTCCCCACAGCAACACCGATCGCCAGGTGCGGCCCTGGCCTCTGCGCCGACCAGGGGCCTTCACCCTTGCAGGGCGAGCGGACCGCGTGGCGGACAGGCAGCTTCGTAAGCGGATCCGCCTGGAGCTCCAAGAGCTCGGCGTGCAGCCCCCGCTGCGCATCGACGAGCTTCGGAGCGCGCTGGCAGCCCAGCGCGATCGACCCATTCTGATTCGACGCGTTCCGCTACCGATGCCGGGGCCCGTGGGGTTCTGGCTCGACCTCCCGGACGCCGACGTCATCGTCGTCCAGGAGCGCACGACCCAGCTCCACCAGGACCACATCATCCTGCACGAGCTGTGTCACCTAAAGGCCGACGGACCACAGGCCTCCCCCTGGGGAGACCTCACCCCAGGGTTTGGACTGGAGGGCGGGCGGTGCTCGTACCTCGACAAGGAGGAGTGTCAGGTGGAGAAGGCGGCCACGATCATCATGGAGTGGGCGTCCGTCCTGGAGCAGGTCGGTCCTCCGCCGGCCGCCGATCCGGCCGTGCGCAGCGTGAACCTGGCCCTGGGTGACCGGCAGGGGTGGCTGTGATGACGATCCTGTTCCTCCTCGTCCTCACCGCCGCCGTTGCGTGGAAGGTCTACCAGCTCACGAAGGCACCCCGGGATGGCGCCCTACGCTCCGTCACCCTGTGCCTCGTGTGCGCGGCCCTGTCCTATCCGGTGGCGATGCCGGGCGGAGCCAGTGGCGTGGACACCGTCGCCGGCCACGGCGCGGCCAAGCTCATCCAGAACATCCTGCTGCTCGGCACGGTGTACTTCCTGATGTGCTTCTACCTCTACTCATCGGCCGACCGGACAACGAGTAGGCGTCGGGCACGTCGCGAGGCGCTCCTCGTACTCGGGGTCGCGGCCGTTCTCATCATCTCGGCCACGACGGTGCCCCACGAGGTGTTCGCCGGATCCTTCTCGACCGCGGACATGACGATCACCCAGCTCGCCGCGTTCTACGGCGTCGCCGGCCTGTACTTGACCTACGCCCTGGGCGCCGCAGGCATCTGGACGGTCCGCTACGCCCGGCTTTCACCGCGTCCGCACTCCACCGGCCTCTGGATCACCGCGGTCGGGCTGCTGGCCATGGCCGCGGCCTGTGCTGTCCGCGCGGTCTTCGTGGCAACCCGGTGGCAGGGCGGCACCGTGCCGAAGGGACTGATGTCCGTCGTCGCGATGCTGCTGGTCCTGTCCATCCTCCTCTTCGTCGTCGGCGTTTCGTACTCCGGCGCCCGCAGCCGCCTGTCGGCTCTGCGGGTGTGGCGGCAGCACCGCCGCGGGTACCGGCGCCTCGAACCCCTCTGGGTGCTCTTGTCCGACCGGTTCCCCGAGACCGTCCTCGGCTCGCGGGCGACTGTGCTCGAAACCTGGGGTGTGCGTGGCGTGCACCGCCTCTACCACCGCCGCGTGGTCGAGTGTCGAGACGGGCTGGTCCGTATCAGCCCCCTCATGGGCGACCTGACGACGGAGGACCTCCTGGCCATGGACGCGACCATCCTGGCCAACCGGCTCCGCTCGGCAGCGGCCGCAGACGTCCACGGGTCCGAGGAAGCCCAGCCGGTGATTCCGCTGGCCGTGCCCGAGATCGACAGCGCCGGTGCTGACGCCGCCCACCTGTTCGCCCTCTCCGACGCCCTCCGCGCCGCCTGACCACCCTTCACGGAAAGAGAATCCCGATGCTGATCACAGCTGGCCGCATCCTCACCGGAGACGCCGACGTAACCGACGGCGCTGTACTCGTCCGGGACGGCATCATCACGGCCGTCGGCCTGCGCGCCGACATCGAAGCCCAGGCAGGCAGCGACGAGCCGCGCCAGGACTTCCCGGACTCCACCCTGCTGCCCGGCCTCATCGACGCCCACGTCCACTTGGTCTTCGACGCCGGCGCGGACCCCGTGGCCACCATGCAGGAAGCCAGCGACGAGGACCTGCTGGAGGGGATGCGCAAGCGCGCCGACCAGCTGCTGGCCACCGGCGTCACCACGGCCCGCGACCTCGGCGACCGCGGAGGCCTCGCGCTGCGCCTCGCCCAGGAAATCGCCGCCGGCACCGCGACGGGTCCCCGCATCATCGGAGCCGGTGCCCCCGTCACTCCGCCCGGAGGACACTGCTGGTTCCTCGGAGGCGAGGTCTCCAACGCCGACGAGGCCCGCGCCCTCGTGCGCCGCAACGTCGCCGACGGTGCCAAGGTCGTCAAGGTCATGGCCGGTGGCGGCGGACTCACCAAGGGCGGGGCCCCCAGCTGGAAGAGCCAGTTCGGCGCAGACGAGCTCGCCGTCGTAGTCGAAGAGGCCCACCAGGCTGGCCTGAAGGTGGCCGCGCACGCGCACGGCACCGATGCCATCACCGACGCGGTGGCCTCCGGTGTCGACACCATCGAGCACTGCACCTGGATGACCGAGGACGGCTTCGACCTCCGCGAGGACGTCCTGGCACAGATCGTCGAGAAGGGGATCTACGTCTGCCCGGCCGTGAGCCCGCACTGGCGGATGCTCCCCCGCTTCTTCGGCGAGGAGAAGGCCGCCGCCATGTTCGCGCTCGTGCAGCGGATGGCCGAGGCAGGAGCCCGTCTGATCGCTGGCACCGACGCCGGCGTCCAGCGCGCCGGATTCGACGGGATCGTGGGCGCCCTCGGGTTTTACGAGCACCTCGGCGTCTCCCGCGACCGAATCCTGGCCATGGCCACCACCGAGGCTGCGGCGGCCCTCGGCGTAGGTGACCAGACCGGCCGCATCGCCCCCGGCTACAGCGCCGACCTCCTCCTGGTCGACGGCAACCCGCTCGAAGAGCTGTCCGCCCTGAGCGCGGTACGTGCCGTCTTCACCAACGGCCGCCAGCACCAGGCCGCTTAGACGCAGGGAACTACCAAGCGGGGCTTTGCCCGGCGCCGTCAGGCGCTGGGCAGGCCCCGCTCTTCGATTTCCGCGACGATGTTGTTGATCAGGGCCATGACTTCGGTGGGCAGCCCCTCGGGCCCCATCTGTCGCCCCTTCAAACCGCGGATCTTGCCGGCCTGCACGTTCGCGAGCAGGGTCAGCCCTTCGGCGACCTGCCTCTTGACCACATCGCGGCTCCGGAAGAAGAGGGCGCTGACTCCGAAGGCAGCCGACAGTCCCTCCAGCACCGGTGGGGACGCCTCGGTCACCACGCCGTTCCGCAGGTCCGCAACTCCGGCCGCAGAGAGCACCTGGGCTCCCACGTAGGCGTTGACCGCGCGCGCGATCTGCGCATCCGAGGGTGGCGTGCTGCCGTCGTCCGGGTTCTCCAGGAGATACCGCATCTTCTCGGCCAGGCTCGTGGGAACCTCGGGGTGAGGCTCCGGCACCTCGATCCCGAACGAGCGCTCCTGCGCTGCCATCAGCTGCTCGACACTCACGCCGTACGCCTTGGCCAGCGGTTCAACAAAGACACCCGAGAGCCGCCGCTTGGCCCGCTCCGCGTTCGCCACAGGGCCAGCGGACTTGGTGCCCAGGAGCCCCGGCACCTCGTTCTGGAAGAACCCGGCATCGGCCCTCAGGTCCGCCAAGGTCGGCAGGCCATCACGCGGGAACAGGTCTCCGAGCGGCTGGCCCAGCGCACGAGCGAGAGCGGGGAGCCTCTCCGGATCCGGATGACTCGTACCCCTCTCCCACGCGGTCACGCTGGTTCCCTGGACTCCCACCACGGTCGCCAAAGCCTCCTGCGTCAGCTCGGCAGAGCGACGGAGCGCGCGTACACGCTGTCCATCGAAGATACGTGCCGGCATGCCCCTCCTCCCTTCGATCCCGTCCTGGGTTCACTGTATTCAGGAAACCTAGTTTTAGCCACTTGTGCGGTTCGCCGAACGCGGATAACTTCGACTCAACGAACGGTACCGGCCGCCGGCCAGGTCGCCTAGTCCCGTGACTGTCTTGTCATCCGGGAGATCGGCGCTGGTCAGGATGCATGTCGTGACCTGTGAGGAGTTCTAGAGCAATGTCTAGGTATTCCGGCTGGTTCTACGTATGTTCGTCGTCGCTCGCCGGTCACCAGGCCCGGCAGAGGACTTGGAGGGGGGACTGGATGCGCAGCGGATGGACCTTACGGGCTGGCTGAGCCCAGAAACAGCGACGGCGCCCGAGAGCGGGAACTCTCAGACGCCGGACGCTTCTGGCAGCACGACCGCCCACGAATGAGCGGACAGCCACCCAACATCGCCGAACCGGACCTTCTCACGGGCACACCGGTACGGCGGGTCACACCAGAGGAGAGTGTCGCATGGCGACCGCCGCGCGCAAAAGACCGGAGCATACGGCCGACCCCGCAACCCGCCAGCAGGGGGGTGCTGCCTGATGGCCCGCATCCGAACTATCAAGCCCGAGATGTTCTGGTCGGAAGACCTCGCTTCGTGCGATGTCACCGCGATGGTGACCTTCGCCGGACTGCTCACCCAGGCCGATGACAGCGGACGGTTCCTCGCCCATCCGGCGATCATCGCCGGATTCGTGTGGGCACTGCGTATCGAGCACACGCCTGCCCATGTGGCCAGGGACCTCGACCAGCTGGCCGCCGCCGGCATCATCTGCCGCTACACCGGGTGCGACGACAAGGACTACCTGCACTTCGTGAAGTGGGAGAAGCACCAGAAGATCGACCGGCCCTCCGCGTCGCGCATGCCCCGATGCCCCGTGCACCAGGCCGACCGGCTGTGCAGCGAGTGCGGCAGCGCGGCCTGCCCTGCCTCCCCCTCGCCCGCCAGGGCGTCGGCGCCGACCACGGCCGCCGGGCTTTCCGGTAGCGCCTCGCAGGATTCGACGAATACTCGTCGAGTACTCGATCAGCCGGTTTCGCCCGATTCCGCGCCTGCGGCGGAGCCAGACCCCGCACCCGCCGGCGTCGGCACCGCACCGCGATCCGCTCCGGAGCCCCGGCAGGAGACGCTTTCCGACCTCTCCGGTAAAACCGCAGGTCAGGCGGGTTTCGACGAGGGCTCGACACAAATGCGCGAGGGCTCGTCGTCTGGATCTAGGATCTTGGATCCTGGATCTGTACCTACGGGGCGCCAGGCGCCAGCGGCTGGCAGCGTCTCGGAGAAGGTGTCCGCCAAGGACCTGGTGGCCGAGTACGTAAAGGACTGCCGGCAGAAGCCTCCGAGTGACATACGAGGACTGCTCGGCCGGAAGATCAAGATGCTCCTCGACGAGGACTTCGCGCCCAGCGACATCCGCGCCGCCATGGGCCTGCTGCGTGACAAGGGCCTGCATCCCAGCGTGCTGCCCAGCCTGGTGAACCAGGTCGTCAACGCCTCACCGCAGCACGCAGGCTCTCCGTCATCGTCCGCCTCCGGCGCGGGGCCATGGGCCAGCACCGGATCCGCCTACAGGCCCTACTTCAACCCGGCGCCCGCGCCCACCACGTTCGGAGGAAGCCTGTGAGCCGCTACCGTCTCGCCGACCCGCAGCCCGCCGTCTCCGACCGCCTGCAGGCCCGACTCGCCGCCCAACTCGCCGCCCGCGGCATCGATGCCACCACTCCGGCCCTACCGGACACCCCGGAGCCGATCCCGGCTCTGGAGGCAGCGCAGCGGCGGATCCCGGCCGACTACCGGGACGCATTCGCAGACCACCCGGCGGTCATGACCTGGGTGCGGACCATCGCCGAGAGGGCGACCGCGCCGAACGCCGATGATCACAACCCCCACTGGGGCAGCGGCGGGCGCCGTGTGATCGCCGGCGGGCCTTCGCTGCTGCTGTGGGGCAACACCGGCGCGGGCAAGACCCGCCAGGCATACGGGGCGATCCGCTCGCTCACCGCCGCGGGGTGCGCGGTCCGCTGGCACGCCATCAAGGCCGTCGATCTCTTCGGACAGATGCGCCAGCGCAGTGGCGTGGACGTCGAATGGCTCCTGCGCGACATCGCCCGGGTGCCGCTGCTGCTCCTGGACGACCTCGGCGCCGGCAAGTCGTCCGAGTGGAACGAGGAAATCACCTTCCGGCTGCTGGCCTGGCGCGGTGAGCACCACCTCCCCACCCTGGTCACCACCAACCTCGCGCCCGTACCCCCCGCGGATACGGCCCCGCCCCGGCCTCTGCTGCGCGACAAGGTCGGCGACCGGATCCTCTCCCGCCTGTCCGGGATGTGCACCGGAGTCGAGTTCGACGGCCCGGACCACCGCGCATACGATGTCGTGCCTAGTCTCATGGGCTCGGAGATGTGTATGAGGTACAGCCCTTCCACCGTTCCCCGGGTTTCCCCGCGGGGCAGCTGTCAGGTCAGGCCGGCCAGGAGGGTGCGGGCCGCGGCCAGGGTTTCGGCCAGGGTTCCGTGGACCGGGAGGTCCGGGCGGGCCAGGGCGAGCTGGGTGACGACGTCCGCTCGACGCGGGTAGCCCGGGTCGGCGCCCACGACCAGGCGGCGCCCCGGCACGGCCGCGGCGAAGCCGAGTTCGTACAAGGTGATCGGCTGGACCGTCAGCGACGGATCGCACTCCGGGAACCAGAACAGCGTCACGTCGGCCCGCCGCAGATGCGCGTACTCCCACGCGATCTGCACGTCCGTCTGCGACGGGTCTGACACGTCGAACTCCGCCCGGCGGGGGTTGAGGACGACGAAGTCGGCCAGCGCCCGCGCCGCCGCCGCCTGCCACGGCGGGCAGTGCGTGATCCCGCCCGCCAGGAACACCGACGGCGCGTCGCCCGGCGCGGGCCGGTAGTCCGCCGGTGCCTCGACGTACCTCACTGCGCCTGCGCGGCCGCGGCCTCCGCCGCCAGCTCCGCGGTGATGTCCGCGGGCCGCCGCCAGCCGCGCTCGCCGCGGGCCAGCAGCCAGGCCGTGGCCTCCTGCGGGGGCATCGCGGCGGCGACCAGCCAGCCCTGGACGGCGTCGCAGCCCAGATCGCGCAGCCGCTCCCACGTCTCGTCGTCCTCGACGCCCTCCGCGACGACCAGCAGGCCCAGCGAGTGCGCGAGGTCCACCGTGCAGCGGACGATCTCCGCGTCCTGCGGGTCCACCGCGAGCCGGGCCACGAACGACCGGTCGATCTTGAGTTCGCTGACCGGCAGCCTGCGCAGGTGGACGAGGGAGGAGTAGCCCGTGCCGAAGTCGTCCAGGGACATCTTCACGCCGTGGCCGGTCAGACCGGCCATCGTGTCGGCGGCCCGCTGCGGGTCCTCCAGCAGGACGTGTTCCGTTATCTCCAGTTGGAGACCGCTCGCCGGGACCCCGTGCCGGGCGAGCCGCGCGGCCACCGCGCCGGCGAAGCCGGGGGTGTGGACGTCGCGCGGCGAGACGTTGACGGCGACCGGGACCTTGAGGCCCTGGGCCCGCCACCGGGCGACCTGCGCGAGCGCGGTCTCCAGTACGTACTCCGTCAGGTGCGGCATCAGCCCGGAGGTCTCGGCGATGGCGATGAACTCGTCCGGGGAGACCCGCCCGCGCTCCGGGTGCACCCAGCGCACCAGCGCCTCGAGGCCGGCCACGTGTCCGTCGAAGCGGACCTTCGGCTGGTAGTGCAGCTCCACCTCGCCGGCGTCGAGCGCCCTGCGCAGGTCGCCCAGCAGGCCGAGCCGGTCGGGGGTGTTGCTGTCGCGCTTGGACTCGTAGACCTCCACGCCCGTCCGGTCCCGCTTCGCCTGGTACATGGCGACGTCGGCGCGGCGCAGCAGCCCCTCCGCGTCCAGCGCGTGGTCGGGGAAGACGGCGAGGCCGGCGCTGGCCTCCAGGACCAGGGTCAGGCCGTCGAGGTCGAGGGGTGAGCTGAGCTCGGCGACCAGGTTGCGGGCTACCCGCTGGGCGCTGGTGGTGGAATCGGCGATGGGCAGCAGGACGGCGAACTCGTCGCCGCCGAGCCGGGCCGCCTCGGCGTCCTCGGGCAGGGCCTGGCGGAGCCGGTCCGCGATCTGCAGGAGCAGGCGGTCGCCGGCGAGGTGGCCGAGGGTGTCGTTGACGGCGCGGAAGCGGTCCAGGTCGATCAGGACCAGCGCGGAGCGGGTGCCCAAACGTTCAGCCTGGTCGAGCGCGCTCCATGTCCGCTCCAGCAGCCACTGCCGGTTCGGCAGCCCGGTCAGCGGGTCCCGCAGTTGCTCCTCGGCCCGCGCGCGGGCGATCCACAGCGTGGAGTCCAGGGCGATCAGCGGTACGGCGAACAGCGGCAGCAGCACGGGCTGTGCTTCGGCGACCACGCAGATCAGCGGTGCGATGCCCAGGAGGGCGACGGCCACCAGCGCTTGGCGCACGAGCGCGGTGCGGGCGACGGTGGGCAGTCCCCCGCCGCGCGGGGCGAGCGAGAACCACAGCAGGACGCGGGTGACGAGCAGGTACGCAACGGCCACCAGGATGACTTCGGGGATCGCGTCGGCGCCCCAGCCGGCGGGCGTCCACGGGTGTTCGACGGACGGGGACTCGCCGAAGGCGGCGAGCACCAGGGCGCCCGCGCCGATGCCGAGGATGTCGGTGGAGCCGTGCAGCAGGCCCTGGCGCCAGCGGTGCCGGCGGGCGGCGCCGACGAGGGAGACCACGGCCAGCGAGACCAGTCCCGCCGAGACCCATCCGTAGAGGATGAGGACGCCGAGGGTCAGGGCCGCGCCCGATCCGGTGCCGCCCCACCACCGGTCGCGGCCGAGGGCGACGAGGTGGCCGACGATGATGCCGGTGAGCAGCGCGAGCGCCCAGCCCACCGAGCCGCCGGGGAACAGGGCGTGACGGCTGGTCAGTGCGGTGACGACGCCGGCCGCGAGCACCGCGACGGCGAGACCCACGACGGCGAAGGGCAGCACGAGGTGCCGCCGGTCCGCTCCGCCCGCTCCGGTGTCGAGCGGTCGGGATTCCGGTGTCCTGGATCCCAGGACACCGAGCCGGCCCGTTCGCGGGGACCGGATCTCCCCGCCGAAATCTCGTGACGGGTCGGCGCTTTCGGTGGGTTTCATGCCCGTCCCTCTCACAGCCGGCGATGCCGATGCCACGCGATGGCCCCGATGTCATGCCATCACGACTGGAGGCGCATCAAGCAGCCGTGCACGACAGGCGCACCCCTCAACAGTAGGACGCGGAAGGCACCCAGGGGCAGCGGTCGGCGGCGGTTGCCCGAATACGACCCAGCCATCCTCATCAGTACGGTATCCGCCGAACGGGTGAGTTTGAACCAGGCCCCTCCCGTCACCCATCTGATGATCCGACAGGTCAGGGCCTGCGACCAGCCATGTACCGGCCTCGGATCAGCCCTGTACCGGCCGTTCGGTTCCGGATGCCACCACCGCCCGCGCCTGGCGTGCGCCCGCTCTCACGGCCGCACGCCACGCATCCGTTCGCCTTCGCCATTCCCCGGAACCCCGCGATTCATTCCGCTTCGGTGGCGCCGTCCACCGGGAGCGCGGCCTCGCGGGCCGCCTCCGGGCCCTCTGCCAACAGGACGGCGAACCCGGCGTCGTCGAGGACGTGGAGCTTCAGCTGCATGGCTTTGTCGTACTTGGAACCGGGGTTGTCGCCGACCACGACGAAGGAGGTCTTCTTCGACACGGAGCCGGTGACCTTGGCGCCGAGGCTCTGCAGGGCCTCCTTCGCCCCGTCGCGGGTGTGGCTCTGCAAAGTGCCGGTGACGACGACGGTCAGCCCCTCCAGCGGGCGCGGGCCCTCCTCCTCGCCGGAACCCTCCTCCTCCATCCGGACACCGGCCGCCCGCCACTTGCGCAGGATCTCCTGGTGCCATTCCTCGGCGAACCACTCCTTGACCGAGGTCGCGATGATCGCGCCGACCCCGTCGGTGGCGGCCAGCTCCTCCTCGGTCGCCTGCTCGATCCGCTCGATGGAGCGGAACGCGCGGGCCAGCGCCGCGGCCGCGACCGGGCCGACGTGCCGGATCGACAGGCCGTTGATGATGCGGGCCAGCGGCTGGGTCTTGGCCGCCTCGATGTTCGCCAGCATGGCCACCGTGTTGGCCTTGGGCTCGCCCTCCTTGTTGGCGAAGAAGGTGACGATCTTCGGCTCGCCGGTCTTCGGGTCGATCTTGGGCAGACCCGAGTCCTGGTCCCGCACGTAGGAGGTGATGGGGAGCAGCTGCTCCAGGGTGAGGCCGAAGAGGTCGCCCTCGTTCGCCATCGGGGGGACCGAGGGCTCCAGCGGCTGGGTGAGCGCCGCCGAGGCGACGTACCCGAAGTTCTTGATGTCCAGGCAGGCGCGGCCGACCAGGTAGAACAGCCGCTCGCGCAACTGGGCGGGACACGTCCGCGCGTTGGGGCAGCGCAGGTCGATGTCGCCTTCCTTCATCGGCCGCAGCGCGGTCCCGCACTCGGGGCAGTCGGCGGGCATGACGAACTCCCGCTCGCTGCCGTCCCGCAGGTCCGCGACCGGGCCGAGGATCTCGGGGATGACATCGCCCGCCTTGCGCAGGACGACGGTGTCCCCGATGAGCACGCCCTTGGCCTTGACGACCTCCTGGTTGTGCAGCGTCGCGAACTCGACCTCCGAGCCCGCCACCGTCACCGGCTCCACCTGCGCGTACGGGGTCACGCGCCCGGTGCGGCCGACGCCGACCTTGATGTCGATCAGCTTGGAGTTGACCTCTTCGGGCGCGTACTTCCAGGCGATCGCCCAGCGCGGGGCGCGCGCGGTGGACCCGAGCCGGCCCTGGAGGGCGATCTCGTCGAGCTTGACGACGACGCCGTCGATCTCGTGCTCCACCGAGTGCCGGTTCGCGCCGAACTCCGCGATGAACTCCCGGACCTCGGCGAGCGTGGAGACCACCTTGTTGTGCTGCGCGGTCGGCAGCCCCCACTCGTGCAGCAGCTCGTACGCCTGCGACTGGCGCTCGATCTCGAAGCCCTCGCGGGCGCCGATGCCGTGGACCACCATGTGCAGCGGGCGGCTCGCGGTGACCTTCGGGTCCTTCTGGCGCAGCGAACCGGCCGCCGCGTTGCGCGGGTTGGCGAAGGGCTTGGCCTCCGCCTCGACCAGCCGGGCGTTGAGCTCCTCGAACTTCTCCATCGGGAAGAAGACCTCGCCGCGGATCTCGACCAGCGCCGGGATCCGGTCGCCCTTCAGCCGGTCGGGGATCTCCGCGATGGTGCGGACGTTGGGCGTGATGTCCTCGCCGGTGCGGCCGTCGCCGCGGGTGGCGGCGCGGGTCAGGCGGCCGTTCTCGTACGTGATGTTGACGGCGAGGCCGTCCACCTTCAGCTCGCAGAGGTAGTGGTAGTCGGAGGTGTTGGCGTCCCGGGCCACGCGCTCCGCCCAGGCCGCCAGTTCCTCGTCGTCGAAGGCGTTGTCGAGGGAGAGCATCCGCTCGCGGTGCTCGACGGAGGCGAAGTCCGTCTCGTACGCCCCGGCCACCTTCTGGGTGGGCGAATCGGGCGTGCGCAGCTCCGTGTACTGCTCCTCCAGCGCCTCCAGGGAGCGCAGCAGCTTGTCGAACTCGGCGTCGCTGACGACCGGCTGGTCGTTCACGTAGTACCGGAAGCGGTGCTCCTCGACCTGCTCGGCGAGCAGCGCGTGCTGCTCGCGCACCGCCGCCGGTACGGCCGTGTCGCTGCCCTGCTTCTGTTCGGCTGCCATGCCGTGTCCTCCCGTGGCCCGTCTTGATCCATCACTCAGGGTTGTCGGCGAGCGACCTCGCCGCCCTGACGCAGTGCGCCTGAACGGCGCGCGCGTAGGCGGGCGAAGCGCCCGCCAGCCCGCACGAGGGAGTGACCACGACGGACTCCGCCAGAGTCCCCGGGGTCAGCCCCAGCCTGCGCCAAAGCTTCCTGACACCCATGACGCTACCGCCCGGGTCCGACAACGGGCCGTCGGTGCCGGGCACCACTCCGGCGAAGAGTTTCGTGCCCGCTTCGACGGCTTCGCCGATGGCGTCGTCCTCGCGCTCGGTGAGCAAGGAGAAATCGAACGACACGCCCGAGACGCCGGCCCGCCGCAACAGGCCGAAGGGGACCTCGGGCGCGCAGGAGTGCACGATGACCTCGCCGTCGTGGACGGCGAACAGCTCGCGCAGCGTCCCCTCGACGACCTGCCGGTCGACGGCGCGGTACGTGCGGTAGCCGCTGGCGGACCGCACCCGGCCGAGCAGGACCGCCGTCAGCGAGGGCTCGTCGTACTGGAGGACGATCTCGGCGCCGGGGATGCGTTTGCGCACATCCGCCAGGTGCTCGCGCACGCCTTCGGCGAGGGAGCCGGCCAGGTCCCGGCAGGCGCCCTGGTCCTGGAGCACGGCCTCTCCGCCGTGCAGTTCCAGGGCCGCGGCCAGCGTCCACGGCCCGACGGCCTGGACCTTGAGCCTGCCCTCGTACCCCTGGGTGAACTCCTCCAGGGCGTCGAGGTCCTCGCCGAGCCAGGAGCGCGCGCGCTTGCTGTCGCGCCCGGGGCGGTCGCTGATGCGCCAGCCGCTCGGCTCCACGTGCGCGTACATGTCGACGAGCAGTCCGAGTGAGCGGCCGATCATGTCCGAGCCGGGGCCGCGGGCGGGCAGCTCGGCGAGGTACGGGAACTCCTCGAAGGAGCCGGTGACGGTCTTGGCGGCTTCGCGGGCGTCGCCGCCGGGGAGCGAGCCGATGCCGGTGGCTCCGCCGGTCGCGGTCATCGGCCGGGCCTGACGCTGAGGTCGGCGACCACGGCGTCGCGGGGCAGGTCCACGGCCATCAGGATCGTCGTCGCGACGGACTCGGGGTCGATCCAGTCGGCGGCGTCGTAGGACTCGCCCTCCTGGGAGCGGACCTTGGCCTGCATGGGGGTGGCGGTGCGGCCGGGGTAGACGGAGGTGACGCGGACGCCGTGCTCCTTCTCCTCCTCCCGCAGCGAGTCGGCGAGGGCCTTGAGGCCGTGCTTGGAGGCGGCGTAGGCGCTCCAGTCCGCGTGGGCGGTGAGGCCGGCGCCGGAGTTCACGAAGACGACGGTCGCGTGCGAGACCCGCAGGTTGGGGAGCAGCAGGCGGGTCACCTCGGCGGGGGCGATCAGGTTGACGTTGAGCTGCTGGTGCCAGGTCTTGGGGCGCAGTTCGCCGACGGGGCCGAGGTCGACGACGCCCGCGATGTGCAGGAGGGAGTCGATGCGCTCGGGGACGGCCTGCTTGGAGAAGGCCCAGGAGAGGCGGTCGGGGTCGGCGAGGTCCCCGACGAGCGCGCGGGACCCGGGGTACCGGTCGGTGAGCTGCTTGCCGCGGGCGGCGTCGCGGGCGAGCAGGACGAGGTCGTCGCCGCGGGCGTGGAGGCGGGCGGCGACGGCGGCGCCGATGCCGGAGCCGGCGCCGGTGATGAGGTGAGTGGCCATGCGCCCCATGCTCGCAGGTGCCCCGCCCCGCCCCGGGCCCCGACCGACCCGGTCCGGGCGGGACCGGTCAGAGGCCCGCCGCTTCGCGCAGGGCGGCCGCCGTCCGCGAGGCGTCGTAGTCGGCCGCGACGCCTTCGACCAGGATGACGTCCCCCGCGATGTGGTCCGCGCGCAGCGGGATCAGCGCCTGGTAGGCGGGCGAGGCGTACCAGGCGCGGGCGCCCTCGATGTCCGGGAAGGCGATCACGACGATCGTGCCGGGCCAGGCGCCCTCCATGACCTCGACCTGGCGGCCGTGGACGAGGAAGCGGCCCTCGAAGGGGTCCAGGGTGGCCTGGATCTCCTCGATGTAGCGCAGGATGTCCTCGTTCATCGTCTCGGGGCGTATGTGGGCGATGCCGTAGGCGGTCATGTCGGGCCTCGTCTTCCTTGCGGGATCGGCTTGTTGGTCCGATCCTGCCCGCCGATGACCCCGGAGGCGATTACCTCCGGGGTCATCGTCGCGCGGGCGTCAGCGCGCCAGGTAGGCCCGGATGACCGTCACCTCCGCCTTGTTGCCCGCCCCGTCGGCGACGGTGCCCCGCAGGGAGACCGACCCGCCCTTCGCCGGGGTGCGCACCGCGGCCTCGCCGTCGTGCACGCGCACCGGCCGCCACGTGCGGCCCTCGTCGTACGAGACCTCGACCCGCGGCCGGGCCGGGGCCGCGGCCGCCGGGCCCTGCACGGTCACCGGGAACCTCACCGTCCGTCCGGCCGGCAGGGTGCCGTCCAGCGCCGGGTGGGCGCCGAAGCGGACGACGGAGGCGGGGAGCGCGGTCCGCCCGGACGTCTCCTTCGAGCGGAACCACCAGGTCGCCGTGACCGTGGAGGAGGTCCCGGAGAGCTCGGGGCGCAGCCGTGCGGTCGTGGTCAGCTCGTACGCCGCCTCACCCGCCTCGACCGCGAACGGATCGCTCGCCGCCAGCGGGGCCTCGCTGCGGGCCACGACGACGCCCTCGCGGCGCAGGACGGTGCTGCCGGTGGCGTCGTGGAAGTCGCCGACGTGGTGCGCGCCGTCCGCCAGCAGCGGCACGGAGCCCGTGATCGTGTTGCCCTCGCGGAAGACCCCGTGGGCGGCGTCCGCGCGGGGCCCGAAGACCGCCGTGTTGAACCGCTCGCGGTAGGTGCGGCCGCCCGTGAACGTGCGCCCGCTCTCCGCGGAGTACGTCGCCTCCTCCAGCGGGAAGCCGTTCCCGTCCCGGCCCGCGCTCTGGGTGAAGGAGAGGTCCCAGGTCACCTTGTCGAGGGTCGACAGGTACACCGTGGCCGTGGTCGGCAGCGGCCGCGGGATCGACATCGAGGAGGAGGAGCGGGCCTCCGGGAGGTTGCCCATCGCCAGGAGCGAGCCCTGCTTGCCCGGCGCCGAGGCGCCCTGCCCGACCTCGACGGCCGCCAGGTCGCGGGCCTTCAGGTGCCGGGCGTAGCCGGTCGCGAGGCTCCGTACCGGACCGCCCAGCACGGCGTGGTACTCGGCCGACGCCCCGTCCGCCCAGTGCACGTCCCACTGCTGGCGCAGCGTGCCGGGCGCGGGGGACGGGCCCAGCTGCCGGGTGCGGAACCCGGTGAGCGCGTCGAGCCAGAAGCCGAAGCCGTACTCCGCGCCGCCCTCGCGCAGGGTGTACGACGGCATGACGAACTGGGCCCGCGCCGACTTCGACGGGACGGTGATGTCCACCGGCCTGGTGGTGCGCGCGTCGAACGTCACCGTGGTGTCGCCGGCGATGTCGAGCGCGGGCTGGACGATCCAGTCGGCGCCCTTGGTGAGGTCCAGCGGGTCGACGACGAGGGAGGCGTCGAGCAGGTAGCCGCCCTTGGGGACGCGCAGGGTGACGGTGCCGGAGTCGTCGTACGCCTCGAAGCGCCGGGCCGCGGCGCCGCCCCTGGTGCCCTGGACGGTGGTGCCGTACTCCTTGGTGGGTTTCCCGTCGCGGCCGATGTGCCGGAGCGTGAGGTCGTAGGACTCGATCTCGCGTTCGGCGACGGCGGCCGTGCGCACGCGCTGACCGCCGCCGGCCGCCGTGGCGGTCGCGTACGCGCTGTACGTGCCGTCGACCGTCCCGCCGGGGCGGGTGTCCACGGTCAGCTCGGTCTCGGCGGTGCCGCCCGCGGGGACGGTGAGCTGGCGGGCGCCGAGGGTGAAGAAGCCCTCGGGCGCGGGCTTGCCGTCGGGTCCGCTGCCGGCGACGGCGAGGTCGAGGGTGACGGGCGCGGTGCCGAGGTTCCGGTAGGTGATCTTCCGCGACTGCGGGGTGTCGTCCGTGTGCGGCCAGCGCTGCGCGTCGAAGGTCAGCGCGCCCTGCTGGGCGACGACGCTCTGCTCCAGCGCGCCGTCGACGGCGATCCGGCCGGTGCCCTGCTGGTACGGGGTGTGGGCCGCGCCCGTGGCGGAGGCGGTCAGCGCGCCCTTGAGCTCGGGGCCCTTCCAGTGCGGGTGCCGCTGCTTGAGCAGGGCGGCGGCCCCGGCGACGTGCGGGGTGGCCATGGAGGTGCCGGAGATCGTCAGGTAGCCGGCCGGGCCCTGGCCGGTCTCCCGGTCGATGACGCTGCCGGGGGCGGCGGCCGCGGTGATGTCGACGCCGGGGGCGGTGACGTCGGGCTTGACCCCGCCGTCGCCGACGCGCGGGCCGGTGCTGGAGAAGGGGGCGAGGACGTCGGCGTCGTCGACGGCGCCGACGGTGAGCGCGCCGTCCGCGCTGCCCGGGGACTGGACGGAGCCGGGGCCGCGGCGGCCGCTGTTCCCGGCGGCGACGGCGAACAGCACGCCCGTCTCGGCGCTGAGCTTGTCGACGGCGGCTTCGACGGGGTCGAGCTGGGGCGTGTCGGGGGCGCCGAGGCTGAGGTTGACGATGTCGGCGCCCTGCGCGACGGCCCACTCCATCCCGGCGAGGATCCCGGAGTCGTTGCCGGAGCCGCGGTCGTCCAGGACCTTGCCGTTCAGCAGCTTCGCGCCGGGCGCGACGCCCTTGAGGGCGCCGGCCGAGCGGGCGCCCGTACCGGCGGCGATGGAGGCGACGTGCGTGCCGTGGCCGACGCGGTCCACGGCGTCCGCGGACCGGGAGAAGTTCTGTTCGGCGACGACCTGGCCCGCGAGGTCGGCGTGGGTGGCGTCGATGCCGGTGTCGAGAACGGCGATCTTGACGCCGGCGCCGTCGTACCCGGCGGCCCAGGCCTTGTCGGCGCCGATCTGCCGGGTGCTCTTGTCGAGGGTGGCGGTGCGGACGGCGTCGAGCCAGACGGTGGCGATGCCGGGGGCCGCCGCGCGCCGGCCGGCGTCCCGCCCGGGGTCGGTGACCGCCTCCCAGAGGGCGGCGGCGGCCGCGGGGGCCGCGCTGACGGCCTCGGCGTCCAGGACGGTGTACGTCCGGGTGACCTCGAGGCCGCCCGCGGCCCGCAGGGTCGAGCGGGCCGCGGGGGCGGAGCCGCCCTCGTAGCCGATGATCAGCTGGAGCCGGCCGGAGCGGGCGTCCTGGTACTCGGGGCGGCTCAGCTCGGTGACGTCGAAGAGGCGGGCGTCGAGCTTCCCCGCGCGGATCAGCGGCTGGGCGTCGTACGGCAGGACGCTGGTGTGGCCGTTCTCGCGGCGCAGCGAGAACGGTATGTGCTCGCGGCCCTCGGCGCGTTCGAGGCCGACGGGCTCGCCGCCGGCGCCGAGGACGACGCGGTCGCCGGTGATCAGGGTGACGCGGGTGGTCCGGGCCGCGGCGGCCGCGGACCTCGCCGGCGCCGTCGATGTCGCGGACGTCGCGGATGCCGCGGATGTTGCCGACGTCCCGCCCGGTAAGCCCGGCCCGGCCGCGGCCGCGGCCGGGGTGGTCAGCCCCGCCGTGAGCGCGAGAGCGGCGGCCGCGGCGGCCGAAGCCGCCGCCCCCGCCCTGCCGTGGTGGTTGCGCACGTGGTTCCCCCTGAGAGAAGAGTGCAGGAACCAGGCAGTATGCCGAGGGGGTGACGGACCATCAATGGTGCGTGGGTAGAACTGAGTTGGGCTGGAAGGTGCGGCGGTAGGCGATCGGGGAGACACCGAGGGACGCCCGCATGTGCTGGCGCAGGGAGTTGGCTGAGCCGAATCCCGACCGGTGGGCGACCAGGTCCACGGGAAGATCGCTGGACTCCAGCAAGTGGCGGGCGACTTCGAGGCGTTGGACGGTGAGCCACTGGACCGGGGTCATGCCCACCTCGTCGCGGAACCGCCGGGTGAAGGTGCGCAGGCTCATCCGGGCGTGGGCGGCCAGTTCGGCGAGCGCGACGGGCTCGGCAAGGCGTTCCAGGGCCCAGGCGCGGGTGGCGGTGGTGGTGGCGAGGGTGGGTTCCGGGACGGGCCGGTCGATGTACTGCGCCTGGCCGCCGTCGCGCCACGGCGGTACGACGCACAGGCGCGCCGCGCGGTTGGCCACGGCCGTGCCGTGGTCCTGGCGGACCATGTAGAGGCAGAGGTCCACGCCGGCGGCGACCCCGGCGGAGGTCAGGATGTCCCCGTCGTCGACGAAGAGCACGTCCTCGTCGAGCTTGACGCGCGGGAAGGCCCGCTGAAAGGCGGGCGCCTTGATCCAGTGCGTGGTGGCGGGCCGGCCGTCGAGCAGGCCGGCGGCGGCGAGCACGTAGGAGCCGGTGCAGATCGACACCAGCCGGGTGCCGGGGCGGATCGCGGCGAGGGCGTCCGCGAGCGGCCGGGGCAGGGGTACGCCCTGCTCCAGCGCCATCATGACGTTGGTCGGCGGGATGATCACCGTATCGGCGGCCGCGAGGGCCTCGGGCCCCGCCGAGACCCCGACCGTGAAGCCCGCGTCGCTGGTCACGGGCTGCCCGTCGACGGTGCAGACGGTCACCTCGTAGAGCGGCTTCCAGGAGTCGTCGACGGCGTTGCCGAACACCCGGGAGGGCATCCCGAGCTCGAACGGAGGGACGCCTTCGAGGGCGAGTACGGCGATCCGGTGCATGGCCAGATCCTGTCACAGGGTGGCCTTACGGCCAATACCGCGGCCTTGCTCCGCAGCCGAAGCTGGTCCGGCAGCAGCACCGGACAGACCGCGCCGGACACCAGCACCTGACACACCCGAGGAGAAACACATGCGCGCCATCGTCGTCAGCCAGTGGGGCGGACCCGAGGTACTCACCGAGACCGAGCTGGACCGGCCGGAGCCGGGCCCGGGCGAGATCCTGGTACGGGTCCACGCGGCCGGGGTGAACCCGGTGGACTGGAAGGTCCGGGCCGGCGGCACCTTCGTCCCCTGGGAGCCGGCGCTCGTCCTGGGCTGGGACGTGTCCGGCACGGTCGAGGCCGCCGGCCCCGGCGTGACCCTCTTCCAGCCGGGCGACGAGGTCTTCGGCATGCCCCGCTTCCCGCTCCCGGCGGGCGGCTACGCCGAGTACGTCACGGCCACGGCCCGGCACTTCACCCGCAAGCCGGCCGCGATCGACCACGTCCAGGCGGCCGCGCTCCCGCTGGCCGCGCTGACCGCCTGGCAGGCGCTCACCGACACCGCCGGCGTGCGGCCGGGGCAGCGGGTCCTGGTACACGCGGCGGCGGGCGGCGTGGGGCACTTCGCCGTGCAGATCGCCAAGGCGCTCGGGGCGTACGTGATCGGCACCGCCAGCGCCGCCAAGCACGAGGTGCTCCGCTCGCTCGGGGCCGACGAACTGATCGACTACCGGACCACGGTGTTCGAGGACGCGGTGTCGGAGGTCGACGTCGTGATCGACGCCATCGGCGGGGACTACGCGGCGCGCTCCCTGAAGGTGCTGCGCCCCGGCGGGCACCTGATCACCCTGAACAGCCCGGACGACGTACCGGCCGGCGCGGAGGGCTTCCGCACCGGCTGGACCCTCGTGGAGCCGGACCACGCGGGCCTGAGGGCCATCGCGGCCCTCGTGGAGGAGGGGAAGCTGCGGCCGATCGTCGAGACGGTGCTGCCCCTGGCCGAGGCCGCGAAGGCGCACGAGATCGGCGAGCGCGGGCGCACCACCGGCAAGATCGTGCTGACGGTGGCCTGACCCGGCGCCCTTGGCCCCGGTCAGGGCCCTGGCCCGTCCCTGGCCTGTCCCTAGACCGTCCCTGGCCAGGGACGGTCTAGACGGCCGCCGTGGCCCTGGTCGTCGCGGCGATCGTGGCGGAGCCGACCACGCGGGTGCCGTCGTAGAGGACGATCGCCTGGCCGGGGGCCACGCCGCGGACCGGCTCGGTGAAGGAGACGCGCAGCTCGCCGTCCACGAGCTCGGCGAAGACCTCGGTCTCGCCGCCGTGGGCGCGCAGCTGCGCGGTGTACGTACCGGGGGCGGCGGGGCTGGAGCCGCACCAGCGGGGGCGGATCGCGGTGAGGGCGGTGACGTCGAGGGCCTCGACGGGGCCGACGGTGACGGTGTTGTTCACCGGGGAGATGTCGAGGACGTAGCGCGGCTTGCCGTCGGGGGCCGGGTGGCCGATCCGCAGGCCCTTGCGCTGGCCGATGGTGAAGCCGAAGGCGCCCTCGTGGGTGCCGACCTTCTCGCCGGTGGCCTCGTCGACGATGTCGCCCTCGGCCTTGCCGAGGCGGCCGGCGAGGAAGCCCTGGGTGTCGCCGTCGGCGATGAAGCAGATGTCGTGGCTGTCGGGCTTCTTCGCGACGGCCAGGCCCCGCTCCTCGGCCTCGGCGCGGATCTCGTCCTTGGTGGTGAGGGTGTCGCCGAGCGGGAAGAGCGCGTGGGCGAGCTGCTTCTCGTCGAGGACGCCGAGGACGTACGACTGGTCCTTGGCCATGTCGGAGGCGCGGTGCAGCTCGCGCGTGCCGTCCCCGTTCAGGACGACGGTGGCGTAGTGGCCGGTGCAGACGGCGTCGAAGCCGAGGGCGAGGGCCTTGTCGAGCAGCGCCGCGAATTTGATCTTCTCGTTGCAGCGCAGGCAGGGGTTCGGGGTGCGCCCGGCCTCGTACTCGGCGATGAAGTCCTCGACCACGTCCTCGCGGAAGCGCTCGGCGAGGTCCCAGACGTAGAAGGGGATGCCGATGACGTCGGCCGCGCGGCGGGCGTCGCGGGAGTCCTCGATCGTGCAGCAGCCGCGGGCACCGGTCCGGAAGGACTGCGGGTTCGCGGAGAGCGCGAGGTGGACGCCGGTCACGTCGTGCCCGGCTTCGACGGCGCGTGCGGCGGCGACGGCGGAGTCCACTCCGCCGGACATGGCGGCCAGGACGCGGAGGGGGCGGGGGCTGCTCGGCAGGTTCTCAGTCATAGCACCGTCCAGGGTACGGGGGAACCGGGCGGGGTCACAGCGCGTTATCGGTGACAGGGGGTGGATCACCATGGGCGGCAAGGGCGACAAGGGCGGTACGGGCAACAAAGGGCGGCCCGGGCGGACCCGCAGGGCGGTGCTGTTCGGCGGGCTCGGGGTGCTGACGGCCGCGGCGGTCGCCGGGCGCGACGAGATCGGGCGGGCCTGGTGGCTGGTGCCCGGGGTGTCCAAGCCGCGGAAGGACGGCGAGCTGGACCACGCGGGGGCTTCCTGGACGGCGGCCTCTCCGGCGAACTGGCGGCTCGCGGACCGGCCCGCGGACTACCGGGTGGACCGGATCGTGGTGCATGTCACGCAGGGCGGCTTCGCGTCCTCGGTGGACGCGTTCAAGAATCCGTTCCACCGGGCTTCGGCGCACTACATAGTCGACCAGGACGGCCACATAGAGCAGATGGTGCGCGAGCTCGATGTCGCCTTCCACTCGGGCAACCGCTCCATGAACGAGCGCAGCGTCGGCATCGAGCACGTCGGGTTCGTGGACCGGCCGAAGGACTTCACGGACGCGATGTACGGGGCTTCGGCGCGGCTCGCCGCCGACATCTGCAAGCGGTACGGGATACCCGCCGACCGCAAGCATTTCCTCGGGCACTCCGAGGTGCCGGGAGCCGACCACACGGACCCCGGCCGCCACTGGGACTGGGACCGCTACCTCCGCATGGTCAACGAGGCCGGCGCGGCGGGCGCCTAGTGCTGTGACCGGAAAGGTCCACCGGGTCACAGCACTAGACGGCCTAGCTGAGGCCCGCCGTGCGGGCGCGGGTCACGGCCGGGCCGATGGCGGCGGCCACCGCGTCGACGTCGGCCTTGGTGGAGGTGTGGCCCAGCGAGAACCGCAGGGTGCCGCGGGCCAGCTGCGGGTCGGTGCCGGTGGCCAGCAGGACGTGGCTGGGCTGTGCCACGCCCGCCGTGCAGGCGGAGCCGGTGGAGCACTCGATGCCCTGGGCGTCGAGCAGGAGCAGCAGGGAGTCGCCCTCGCAGCCGGGGAAGCTGAAGTGGGCGTTGGCGGGGAGCCGGCCGGCCGGGTCGCCGCCCAGGACCGCGTCGGGGACCTCCCGGAGCACGGCGGCGACGAGCTCGTCCCGCAGCGCGCCGATCTCGGCGGCGAACCGTTCGCGCCGCTCGGCGGCGAGCACGGCCGCGACGGCGAAGGCGGCGATCGCCGGGACGTCGAGGGTCCCGGAGCGGACGTGCCGCTCCTGGCCGCCGCCGTGCAGGACCGGTACGGGGCTCTGGTCGCGCCCGAGCAGCAGCGCGCCGATCCCGTACGGTCCGCCGACCTTGTGACCGCTGACGGTCATGGCGGCGAGGCCGCTGTCACCGAAGCGGACGTCGAGCTGACCGAAGGCCTGGACGGCGTCGGAGTGCAGGGGGATTGCGAACTCGGCCGCCACGGCGGACAGTTCGGCGATCGGCATGACGGTGCCGATCTCGTTGTTGGCCCACATGACGGTGGCGAGGGCGACATCGTCGGGGTTGCGCTCGATCGCCTCGCGGAAGGCTTCCGGGTGCACGCGGCCGTAGCGGTCGACCGGGAGGTACTCGACGCGTGCCCCCTCGTGCTCGGCGAGCCAGTGCACGGCGTCGAGGACGGCGTGGTGCTCGACGGGGCTGGCGAGGACGCGGGTCCGGGCGGGGTCGGCGTCGCGGCGGGCCCAGTAGAGCCCCTTGACGGCGAGGTTGTCGGCCTCCGTGCCGCCGGCGGTGAAGACCACCTCGCTCGGACGGGCCCCGAGTGCCTCGGCGAGGGCCTCACGGGCCTCCTCGACGGTGCGGCGGGCGCGGCGGCCGGCGGCATGCAGGGAGGACGCGTTGCCCGTGACGGCGAACTGCGCGGTCATCGCCGCAGCGGCCTCCGGAAGCATCGGAGTGGTGGCGGCGTGGTCGAGGTAGGCCATGATCCCCCGATTCTACGAGCCCCCCGCGACCCGGATTCCCCCGCGGGGCGCGGCCGGTGGTCCGGGACCCCTGCCGACGGGCGGCCGGCGGGCCGCCGGCGGGCGGCCGGCGGGCGGCCGGAGTGCTCCGCGGAGCGCTCCGGCCGACGCGTCAGGAAGGGATGCGGGGCGCGCGGGCGAGCTGGCGGGACTGGGCCACCAGGCGGTCCGCCGAGTCCCAGACCTCCGCGTCCTCCTCCAGGAAGCCGCCCGAGAGGTTGCGCGTGGTGATGGCGACGCGCAGCGGACCGGGGGCCGGGCGGTGGCGGACGTGGGTGGTGAGTTCCACCGTCGGGGTCCAGCCGACCAGGCCGAGGTCGAAGGAGGTCGGCGGGAGCGCGTCGACGGCCAGGAGCAGGGAGAACGGGTCCGCGTCGCGCCCGTCGGCCAGCTCGAACCAGGATCGCATCTCGCCCTTGCCCGAGGGCTGTCCGACCGCCCAGCCGGCCGTCGCCGGGTCCAGGCGCAGCCGGAGCCGGTCCACGATGGCGGAGCTGCCGGGGATCGGGGCCGGGCCGGCCTCGGGGCCGAGGCAGTCCTCGTACGCGGGGATGACGGGCGGCAGGGCCGTGGTGTGGACGGCGTCCGGGAGCGTCGCGAGGTCCCCGTAGGAGGCCAGGACGCGGATCCGCTCGACCTCGGCGCCGCTCTCGTCGTACTGGAAGAGGGAGGCCTGGCCGGTGGAGAGCGTGCGGCCGATCCGTACGACCTCGGTGCGGATCACGGCGGGGCCGGGCACGGACGAGGTCAGGTAGTGCGCGGAGACCGTGAAGGGGTCCGGGTGCGGCAGGGCCGCGGACAGGGCGCGGCCCACGAGGGCCAGCAGGTAGCCGCCGTTGACGGCGGTGATGATCGTCCACCCGGCGGAGAGGTCCGCGTCGTACACCCCGGGCTCGCCCGCGCGGGCGGTGACGGCGGTGTCGCGGTCGAACTCGCTGTCGCCGATGGAGGCCTTGGCAGCTGCGTGTGACATGGAACGAAAGTACACCGGGAACCTACTAAGCGGTAGCTTTGTTTGATTGCGGGCTCGTTACGGCTCCTCCGCCACCGCCGAGCGGCGGTTCCACGCGAGCGGCGCCCGCCAGTGGTAGCGGATGGCCAGCAGCCGCAGCACGAAGGTGGTGACGATCGCGAGGCCGGTCGTGATCCCGTTCAGGGCGTCGAAGCTGATGAACAGGGCCACCATCGAGGCGCCGATGACGGCCGGCACGGCGTACATCTCCCGGTCGCGCAGCAGCGACGGCACCTCGTTGACGAGTACGTCCCGCAGCACGCCCCCGCCGACGGCCGTGGCCACGCCGAGCGCGGCGGACGCGGTGAGGCCGAGGCCGAACTCGTAGGCCTTCGTCGTGCCCGTCACGCAGAACAGCCCGAGGCCGGCCGCGTCGAAGACGTTGATGGCGCGGTTGATCCGCTGGACCTCGGGATGCAGGAAGAAGACCAACGCGGCGGCGATCAGCGGGGTGACGAAGAAGCCGAGGTCGCCGAAGGCGGCGGCGGGCGTGGCACCGATGACGATGTCGCGGAACAGGCCGCCGCCGAGGGCCGTGACGAGCGCGAGGACGACGATGCCGAAGACGTCGAAGTTCTTGCGTACGGCGAGCAGGGCGCCGGCCGTGGCGAAGACGAAGATGCCCGCGAGGTCCAGGCCGTGCTGGATTCCGGGCGGGAAGAGATCGTGGAGCACGGGCCCATTGTGCCGGTCGCCTGGCGGCGTGCCCGAACGGTGGGTCCCGGGCCGCGGGCGGCCCGGGGCCCCGACCCGCCTCGGGGGCGGCCGTCGTCGGGTGCGGCGCCGCTGGATCGGCCGGACTCGCCGGCGGGGCTGGATTGGGCGGGCTTGCCGGCGGGGCTGGATTGCCCCGCCGGGGGGTGGGTCAGACCACCTGTCGGACAGCACAGTTGACTAGGGCATCGATATATCGGTACCAGACCGGCGGGTCGCGGGGGGTCCGACACAATCGGAATGATCGCTTCCCCCCAGGCCTCGAACGGTGGGCCGGTACAGTCCATTTGGGCCGCGCACGGCCCCCGACGGGAGCCCCCTCACCGGGGAACCACGCATGCACCAGGCCCACGGCCCCCTCCCACTCCTCCCCGGCCCGGCCGCGTTGCCGGTGATCCCGCACGTCCCGCACTCCTCCCGCTTCGTACCGGACCCCGTCCGCCGCGGCCCCCTCCGCCGCGCCCACGGCCCGGTAGAACCCGGCGGCGTGCGGATCGGAGTCGATGAGCAGCCGGCGGAAACCGAGCCCGGCGGCGCGCCGCAGCACGTCCCGGTAGAGCAGCCGCCCCACGCCCCGGCCGATGGCGGCCGGCTCCACGAAGAGCAGCCCGAGCCGCCCGAGCGGGGGCTCGCCGTCCAGGGAGGCCAGCCCGAGCACCGGCGCTCCGCGGCCGTCGGCTCCGGCTCCGCCCTCGGCTACCACGATCCGGCGGCGCGCCTCGTCGCCGGGCGCGATCCGCAGCTCGGGCGCGCACGCGGCCAGGAACCCGGCGTCGTAGCCCCAGTGCGCCTTCGAGCGCATGACCAGCCCCGTCAGCGCCTCGGCCTCCGCGGGCAGCGCGGTCCTGAGCTTCGCCACTTCCTGACCTCCCCATGGTCCGGTGCCATGCCGTGCGATAGATTCGGCCACCGCGCCGACAGGCACGCGACGTACTTCCTACCCACCCGGAGACGGCTTCCCAATGAGCGACATCATCAACGGACTTGGCCGCACCACGGCATTCGGCGGCGTGGGTCTGGTGCTGCTCATCCTCGGCATCGTCCTCGTGGACGTGCTGACCCCCGGCAAACTGCCGAAGCAGATCTGGGAGGAGCGCAACCGCAACGCCTCCGTCCTGCTGTCCTCCGCGCTGCTCGGCATCGGCGGCATCGTCTTCACCTCGATCTGGACGACCTACGACGACTTCGGCAAGGGCCTGCTCTCCACGGCGGCGTTCGGCGTCCTCGGCCTCGTCCTGATGGGCGTGGCCTTCCTGGTGCTGGACCTGGTGACCCCGGGCAAGCTCGGCGTCATCGTGGTCGACCCGGAGCCGCACCCCGCGGTGTGGGTGACGGCCTCCTGCAACATCGCGGTGGCCGCGATCGTCGCCGCCTCCATCGCCTGACGGCGGTCCGCGGGCGGTTGACGACGGACAGCGAGAGCGCCGCTCCCCCCGGGGAGCGGCGCTCTCGTTTCGTGGCGGTGCACCGCGCCCGGCGCCCGCAGCTCCGGCGGCAGCCCTTACGCCGGCCCTTACGCCAGCCCCAGCGCGAAGACGGCGAACCCCGCCGACAGCACGCCCGCCGCCGTCCGGCGCACCGCCGTCGCCTTCGTCCACGGCTCCTCGAACCGCCGCGCGTACCGGGCGATGCCCACCAGCAGCGCCGCGAAGACCGGCATCCACGCCAGCCTGGCCGCGATCCACCCCAGGCTGTCCGGAGCCGTCGTCAGCCCCGCCAGCCCGCCCGCGAAGGAGCCCGGCACGGCGGCCGCCAGCATCGCCGTCTGGTGCCAGCACAGGATCGTCATCGCGCACAGGTTGATCACGACCACCGGTGCCCACAGCGCGGGCCGGGCCAGCAGCCGCCCCAGCCGGTCCCGCAGCAGGATCGCCGCCCCCGACTGGGCCGAGGCCAGCGCCAGGACGAGCAGCGACGGCGGATGCGAGTTGGTGCGGGCCTCGCCCGGCACGCCGACCATCGACGCCGGGTAGTGGAAGACCGCCAGCAGCACCGCGAACAGCACGCCCCCGCCCGCCAGCAGCAGCCACGCCCCGCGCCGTCCGATCCGCCCCTCGCCCCACGACACGCCCAGCTGGTAGGCGAACAGCCAGCCCGGGAGGATGTTCACCAGCGCCAGCCAGCCCGGCACCGAGTCCGCGAAGGGCCCGTAGCGCAGGAAGTCGACCACCGCGACCGAGCCGAGCAGCGGAGCCGCCGCCCAGCCGCCGAGCCGGCGGGCGGCCCGTACGCAGAAGGGGGTCAACGCGGTGACCGCCACGTACACCCCGACGAACCACAGCGGCTGGATCACCAGCGTGGCCCCGGTCCGCAGCGTGGCCTCGGGCACCCCGGCCGCGTACAGCACGGGCGCGGCCAGCGCCCACACCGCCGTGACCCCGAGGACCGGTCGCCCCAGCCGGGCGATCCGGCCCTTCAGCCACGCCCCCGTGGTGGCGGTGCGCCGCCGGAAGGAGAGCACCGAGGCGTAGCCCCCCACGAGGAAGAAGATCCCGAGCATCTGCAGCAGCCAGCTCGCCGGGGCCAGGGCGCCGAAGGCGGTGAGCGGACTGGCGTTGTGCAGGGCCCCGTCGGAGTCGAGGGTGAACCCGCCGAGCAGCCAGTGCCCGGTGGGGACGGCCAGCAGGGCCAGCGCCCGCAGTCCGTCGACGGCCCGGTCGCGGTGGGCCGGTGTCTTGGCGTCGATCCGACCGGCGGCGGCCCGTGCCGCGGCGAGGATGCCCGTGCCCGGCGCGCTCATCGGG
This sequence comes from Streptomyces sp. ICC1, assembly GCF_003287935.1. Lineage (GTDB taxonomy): Bacteria > Actinomycetota > Actinomycetes > Streptomycetales > Streptomycetaceae > Streptomyces > Streptomyces tritrimontium. Next base: position 5,521,830 of record NZ_CP030287.1, on the reverse strand, counting down.
TGTCTCCCGTCGCGATCGAGGCGAAGGCCTTCAGGGACTGGGTGCCGGGGGTGAGGTAGCCGGTGTGTCCGGCCACGTCGGCGGCGGGGACCCGGCGGGCGCCGAAGGCCGGCGAGGTGGGGTCGGCGCCGTGGCCGAGCCCGGCGAACTCCACGTTGGGCACGTCGGAGATCCAGTCGGAGGGTCCGCGCGCCGCCCATACGCGGGCTCCGGTGCGCAGCCCCGCGACGCTGTCGGCCCGCATTCCGGGAGATCCGAACGCGACGATGTCGGTGGCGTCCGTGTGCCGGGCGGCCAGTCCGCAGACCACCGAGCCGTAGCTGTGGCAGAAGAGCACCGGGTCGGGTGCGCCGACCGCGTCGAGCCCGTCGGTGAAGCGTGCGAGGCGGACCGCGCCCGCCTCGGCCAGCCGGCCCTGCGCCGTGTCCAGTCCCACGCCGACGGGCGTGGAGTAGCCGGTCCACGCGATGACGGCGGCCGCGTCCGAGGTGGCGGCCCGCAGCGAGCGGGCCATGCCCGCCGGGCCGGTGTACGCGGCCCGCCCGCGGTCGTAGGTGGTGGCGTCGTTGTCCGAACCCGGCACGACCACCGAGATGTGCGCGGCCCGCTCCAGGTCCCCGAACACCTCGGCGACCGTGCCCCGACCGCGCGGGTCGAAGGCCAGGATCTGCCGGCCGGGCGCGGCGAGCGAGGCGAAGCGGGCCTGGCCCGAGGCCAGGACGGCCAGCCGGTTGGCCTCGTACCTGAGGGGCGGCGGGGCCCCGTCCAGGTTGCCCACCACCAGCGGGTGGGACCGTACGAGGCCTTGGGCCCGCACGCCGTCCAGCGCGGCGAAGAACCGCGCGACCTCGCGCGGCGTCGCCCGTGCCGGATCCGGCAGCGGCTGCCCGGACACGGTGTCGGCCCGCCAGGCGGCGGCGCCGGGCGGCGGCCCGGTGACGGCCGTCTGGGCGTCGGCGGAGGCCCATCCCGCGGTCCCCGCGACGACGGCCGCCGCGAATGCGGCCGTGGTCAGTGTCCTTGCGAAGCGGCGCATGCCCCTTCTCCTCTCCTCGTGACGAGGAGGAAGGTAGGAAGGAGGTACCCGCGGGGGCGTCGGACCGTGGAGCCAAGTCGGATGTCATACCCCGGTAGGGGGTGGAGGAGAGAGCCGGGCCGCCGAGGCCGGAACGGAGGCCGGAGCGGAGGCCGGACCGAGTCCGGAACGGAGTCCGGAACGGAGGCCGGACCCGAGGCCCGGACCCGAGGCCCGGACCCGAGGCCCGGACCCGAGGCCCGGACCCGAGGCCCGGACCCGAGGCCCGGACCCGAGGTCAGGCCTTCGTGTCGCCCGGCCGCACCAGGCCCGCCTCGTAGGCGAAGATCACGGCCTGGGCCCGGTCCCGCAGGTCCAGCTTGCCCAGCACCCGACCGATGTGGGTCTTGACCGTCTGCTCGGCGAGCACCAGGTGCCCGGCGATCTCCTGGTTCGACAGCCCGCGCGCGATGAGCTCCAGTACCTCGGTCTCACGCGGGGTCAGCCCGTTCAGCCGCAGCGCCGGGTTCCCCCGCGCCGCCGGCCGCCGTTCGACGAAGTCCGCGATGAGCCGCCGGGTCACCGACGGCGCGAGCAGCGCGTCGCCCGAGGCGACCACCCGGACCGCCGCGATCAGGTCCGCCGGCGGGGCGTCCTTCAGCAGGAACCCGGAGGCCCCCGCGCGCAGGGCCTCGTACACGTAGTCGTCGATGTCGAAGGTGGTCAGCATCAGCACCTTCGGCCGGTGCACCACGCCCGGTGGCGGATCGAGGAGTTCACGGGCGGCGCTCAGCCCGTCCATCTCCGGCATTCGGACGTCCATCAGGACCACGTCGGGGTGGACGGTGCGCGAGACCTGGACGCCGGCCCGCCCGTCGGGCGCCTCGCCCACCACGTCGATGTCGGCCTGCGCCGACAGCAGCGCGGCGAACCCCGCCCGCACCATGGCCTGGTCGTCGACGATGATCACGCGGATGGTCAACTCTGTTCCTCTGCCGGGGTGTCCAGGGGTAGGCGGGCGGCGACCCGGAAGCCGCCGTCGGGCAGCGGACCGGTGTCCAGCGTCCCGCCCGTCAACCGTACGCGCTCGCGCATCCCCACCAGACCGTGCCCGGTGCCCGAGGTCTCCAGCGCCACCACCGCGTCCCGCGCCGGGCCGTTGACCACGAGCACGAGGACCTCTTCGGCGTCGAAGGTCACCGACACCCGGGTCGGCGCCCCCGGCGCGTGCCGCACCACATTGGCGAGGGCTTCCTGCACGATCCGGTACGCGGACAGGTCCACGGCCGGGGACGCCGCCTCCGCCGCCCCCGCGGCCAGCGCCAACTCCACCGGCTGCCCCGCCCGTACGGTCGCCTCCACCAGCTGCTGGAGCCGGCCGATCCCGGGCTGCGGGGCCCGGTCGCCACCGCCCGCCTCGTCCCCGCGCAGCACCGTCAGCAGCCGCCGCATCTCGCCCAGCGACTCGCGGGCGCTCGCCGCGATCGCGGCGAACTCCTCCCGCACCGGCTCCGCCATGCCGGGCAGCCGGTAGGGCGCGGAGTCGGCCTGCACCGTGATCACCGACATGTGGTGGGCGACCACGTCGTGCAACTCGCGGGCGATCCGGGCCCGTTCCTCCAGCAGGGTGCGCCGGGCCCGCTCGGCCTCGCTGATGCTCTCCTGCTCCGCGATCTTCTGCCGGGCGTCGCCGAGCCCGCGCAGTGCTCCCGTCAGCGCGAGCACGACACCGGCCAGCACGAACAGCAGGGCGACGGTGTTGGTCGCCCCGTCCGGGTGGAAGGCGCTCAGCAGCGCCCCCACCACCCCGGTCACCAGCCACACCCCGACCAGGGTCCGGATGGACTCGCGCAGCCCCAGACAGGCCATCAGCACCAGGTAGCCGATGATCACCATCGGCGTCCACGGCCAGGAGTGCCCGGACACCTCGTCGGCCCCGGTCAGCACGACGGCCCCGACGGTGTCCGCGAACAGGACCATGCCCCACGCGGGCAGCGGCCGGGTCACGGCGAGCATCAGCGGCACGGTCTGGGCCACGGCCAGGGCGCCGGCCCAGCCGCCGCCCGCCTTGTAGTCGTTGGTCAGCACCACGATCGTCACCGGCAGCAGTGACATCACGCACGCGGCGGTCACGGCGTACGGAAGCATCCGCTGCCAGGCCCTGGGCGCCTGCGCGAACAGCGGCTCGGCGGCCCGCGCGGGCGTGCGCAGCGCCACCGCGAACGCGCGCGGAGCCCGGGCGGCGGCGCCGGAGGCGGCGGCGACGGCCGCTTTGGCGGCGGCCGCGGATCGGGATCGGGATCGGGATCGTTCGCTCATGATCGGTCCAGCCTATGCGCCCCCGGCGACCCGTTCCGGTCACAGCAGTAGACGGCCTAGGAGGCGGCTCCGGCCCGCCGGGCGAGGGCCTCGCGCAGCCGGGTGAGCCGCTCGATCTGCGCGTCGAGCACGGCGAGCCGGTGCCCGACGACCCCGCCGGAGCCACAGGCCGGCGGCGGATCGGCCGCGAGCAGGTGCAGCCGGTCGGCGACGCCGCGCAGATCCTCCACGGTGAACCCGTGGGCCAGCAGATCGCGGATGATCCGGATCCTGGCCACGTCCGCGGCCCCGTACTCCCGCTGGCCGGCGGGGCTGCGCCCCTGCGGGACGAGCAGCCCGCGCTGTTCGTAGAACCGCAGGGCCCTGGGCGTGGTCCCCGCTGCCGCCGCCGCTTCACCGATCCGCATCCCGCGCCACTCCCCGCCCTACCCCCGCAACTCCACCACAACGGCACCGAAGTGCCGTCCTTCGACCAACTCCTGCAACGCCCGCGGAGCCGAATCGATGCCCGGGATCCGCACGTGCGGGAACCGGATGTCGCCGGCGCGCAGCCAGGCGCCGAAGCGCCCGGTCCACTCCTCCTCCACGTCCGGGTGGTCCGCTCCGCTGTACCCGCGCAGCGAGATGCCCTTGACGACCAGGCGGAAGGCGTCGATCTCCACCGGCGCGCTGCCCCCGGCCCGGCCCGCGGCCAGCTGCCCGGAGAGCGCGCCGACGGGCGCGAAGCGCGCGCCCTGCCGGGCGGCGCCGACGGCCGCGGCCAGTTGCTCGCCGCCCACCGTGTCCAGCAGTACGTCGATCCCCCCGGGCGCGGCCCCGGCGAGCCGCTCCGCGAACGGCCGCGCGGCGCCCCGCAGGACGACCGCGTCGTAGCCCAGTTCGGCGACGAGTCGTTCGGCCTTGTCCGGGGACCCGGTGGTGCCGATCACCCGGCCCGCACCCAGCAGCCGGGCCGTCTGGCCCGCCAGCGTGCCCACCGCGCCGGCCGCACCGGTGACCAGGACGCTGTCCCCGGGGCGGATCGCGGCGAGCCGGGTCAGCGCGCCGTACGGGGCCGACCCCTGGGCGAGGTGCGCGACGGGATCGGGCAGCGCGTCGCCCAGCGGGGTGCAGCCGGCCGCGGCCACCAGGGCGTACTCCCGCCAGCCGAGCATGTGCGAGACGAGCTCGCCGGGACGCAACGGGCTGTCGGCCGGCGCGGCGAGGACCTCGCCGACGGCGGGCCCGACCAGCGGGTCACCTCATCGGGCTCCTCGGCACGGCGTGGCCGGCGGCACGAGCGGGCGGCCACCGGGTGGGTGCGCCGACGCCAAACCCTGACCCGCACGTCAGGGTCAAGCCCGCGTGCGGTGCTCCGCGGGGCCCCTGACACGGGCGGCATAGACTGCGCCCGGCCGAGATGATCACGGGAGCGGCGGGGGAGCGGGCACACATGGGCGGGGCAGCCGCACTCGAGAAGCTGATACCGGTCGTACTGGCCTTCGGTGCCGGGGTGCTGCTCGCGCGTCGCAAGGCGGTGCCCGCCGAGGCCTCCAAGGCCTTCGCCGACTACGCCTTCCTCTTCGCCGTCCCGTGCTACCTGTTCGGCAACATCTACACCGCTGACCTCGGCGCCCTCTTCGACTGGCGGGCCATCGGCGGCTACGCGGCCGCCGCCGGCCTCGCGGTCGCGGCCGTCGCCGCCGCCACGGCACTGGCCGGACTGCGGGAGCCGCGCGCCGTGGCGCTGCGGGTGATGGCCGGGGTCCAGGTCAACACCGCCTACTTCGCGGTCCCCGTCTTCATCACCTTCTTCGGGACGGCGGCGCCGATCTTCCCGGTCCTGCTCTTCCAGGTGTGCGTCCTGTCGCTCGTGGTCATCTCCATCATGGAACTGGGCCGCGGCGGCCCGGGCGCCGGCAGCACCGGACAGCGCCTCGCCCGGGCCGTCGGCTCCTCGCTGGTCACCCCGCTGGTGCTCGCCTGCAACGCCGGGATCCTGCTCAACCTGCTCTCCGTGCGCGTGCCCGGAGCCGTCCTGGACGGGGCCGCCTTCGTCGGTGACAGCGCCTCCCCGGTGGCGCTCTTCGCCCTCGGCCTCCACCTCGGCGGCATCGGCCTCGGCCTCCGGGGCACCACGCGCGAGGAACTGGCGCTCATCGGCTTCAAATGCGTGCTCTTCCCGCTGCTGGCCTGGGCGGTGTGCGGGGGGCTGTTCGGGGTCCGGGGCGACTGGCTCACCTACCTCGTGCTGATCGCCGCGATGCCGACGCCGCAGAACACCTTCATCTTCGCCCAGCGCTACGACGTGGGCGTGGACCTCTCCGCCGCCGTCGTGATCAAGAGCTCCCTGGTGTCCCTCCTGCTGCTCCCCCTGTGGCTGCAGGCCGTGCCGCGGTAGACCCCGGCCGCCGATCCGCCGGGGGACCGTCGTTCCCCCGGCGGGCTCCGCTCGTTGACCGGGCATGGAGCTGCCGATCATCGCGGCGCCCGGCGTCGGGGAACGGGCCGACGCCGTGGCCGATGCCGCCTGCCACCTCTACGACACGATCGCGCCCTGGGGGCACGCCGCGCCCGGCGGCTGGAGCCGCGGCGCCGCCGAGGACGCCGCCGAGGCCATCGAGACGGCCGCGCACGCCCTGGCCCACGCCCACCCGCGCGCCGAGGTCATCCTCGGGCCGGTCCACACCGCCCTCGCCGACCTGCGCCGCCAGCTCGGCCTCGCCCCCGCCGAGCCGCTGACCGCGCAGGGGCTGCCGGAGACCCCGCGCACGGTGGGCAACCCGCGCCGCACCCGCTGGGTGCGGGTGCTCACGCCACCCGCGCCCCGGCGAGAGCCGTCTCGTACAACTTCCTGATCTCGGGGCCGAAGTAGGAGCTGTAGGAGGTGTCGGGGGTGTCCCCGCCCGTCTTCCAGCCGCCGATGACCCCGACCACGTCGCCCGTCTCGGTCCGCTCGTCGTAGCCGGTCAGGAACGGACCGCCGCTGGTCCCGCCCGGATAGCCGGTGCAGTCGATCCGCAGGAACGATCCCGGGATCCCCGGATCGGCGCTGGTGAACTTCGTCGTCCGGTTCACGCACAGCCGCGGCCGGGCCGCCGCGGCCGGATAGCCGATCAGCGACACCTTCTTGTGCGCGTACGCGGCTCCGGTGACCAGCCGGTTGCCGCCCACGACGTCCTCCACCGGGAACCCGTCGGCATCGGGGCCGACCTGGGCGAAGGCCACGTCGAGGGTGGCGCCCCGGTCCGCGCCGAGCTGCCGGTAGCGCGGATCGATCCACACCTTGGAGCGGCCTGCGGAGTCGCGCAGAATGGGGAACATCCCGTACGGCTGCGGGTTCCCGGCCGTGTACTGCGGTACGAAGGCCACCTGCCGGGCGTCGGTCCCCAGCAGGCAGTGCGCCGCGCTGAGCACCAGGTCGCGGCCGGGGGAGGCGACCACGCTCGCGGTGCAGAAGTACGCGCCGCCGCCCTTCATGACGAACATCCGCCCGACGACCGGGATCCCGTCGAAGTCCTGTCCGGTCCCGTCGCCCGCCGCCGGGGCGCCGCCGCGGGTGACCGGGACGGCGGACGCCATCCGGTCGGGGGTCCAGAAGGACTCCGCCTCCCGGGCCGACCACCGGCCGGCCGGAGCCGGGGCAGGGGCCAGGGCCGGGGCCGGGGCGTTCCCGGCCTCGGCGACGGGCAGCGGCCCGCCGGGGAGCAGCAGGCCGGCCGTCATGGCCGCCACCGTCAACACTCGTCGCACGTCGGTCTCCTTACACAGCCTGCGGGAAGCGGAAGAGCCGGTCGGGGTCGTAGGCGCGCCGGACCTCCTCGAGGCGGGCCAGATTCGGCCCGTAGTAGGCATCGCGCCAGCCGGCCAGCTTCGGGTCGGCGTAGTTCTGGTACGCGGACCCGCTCGCCCAGGGCCGCAGGTCCTGCCAGAGCGAGTCGAGCCAGCCCTGGTGCCGGCCGATGTCGGCCGCCGTCGCCGGAGCCGGCCAGTAGGCGAGGTACTGCGCGAGGAAGCCGGCGGAGCGGTGCGCGAAGGCGGTGGCGGTGGGCGCGGTCCGGTTGAGGGCGCCGCCGCACACACCGTCGAACTGGACCACTCCGAAACCGCCGCGCGGCACGCTCCCGGCGTAGCGCCCCACGGCCGCGAGCACCGCCGCCACGGCCGGCTCCGTCAGCCCGCGGGGGGCCCAGAAGTCCGAGCGGGCGGCGTAGGAGTCGCGGCCGAGGCGCCCCCGGGGGTCGTGTCCGGGCAGGGTGCCGGGGAGCCGGCACTCGGCGGGGCCCAGGTCGAGGCAGCCCGACATGGCCCGGACGGTGTCCCCGTGGCTCCGCACCACGGTCCAGCTGTCCCGCGGCGGCCGCCCGGCCAGGTCGGACAGGCGGGTCAGCTGCCGCTCCAGCTCACCGCGCCCGCCCTCCAGGCAGAGCACCCGCAGCGCCGGTGCACCGACCGGGCCGCCGTCGACGGTGAACTCCACCTGGCTCCAGAACGGGTCCGGGAGCGCCGCGAGCCAGCGCTGCCAGCCGCGCAGGACGGCGGCCGAGTCGGCCGGGGCCCAGTGCAGCTCGGCGAACGCGCAGGCGCCGACGGGATGGGCGAGGAAGCGGAAGCCGGTGACCACGCCGAAGTTGCCGCCCCCGCCGCCGCGCAGGGCCCAGAACAGCGCCGGGTCGTCGTCGGCGCCGACCTCGCGGACCGTCCCGTCGGGGGTCACGACGGTCGCCCCGGTGAGCCGGTCGCAGGTGGCGCCGTGGAACCGGGAGGCCAGGCCCAGCCCGCCGCCGAGGGTGAGCCCGGCGATGCCGACGGAGGGGCACAGCCCGGCCGGCACGGCCAGGCCCCGGGCGGCGAGGGCGGCGTTCACCTCGCCGAGCCGGGCGCCCGCGCCGATCCGCACGTCGGTTCCGGAGGCGGAGACCTCCGCCATGGCCCCCGCGTCGATCACGAGCCCGCCCTCGCGGGTGGACCAGCCGGCGTAGCCGTGTCCGCCGCCGCGCGGCACCACGGGGACGGCCGAGCGCCGGGCGAAGTCCAGGCAGGCGGCCACGTCGCCCGGGTGCGCGGGGTAGGCCACCGCGCCCGGCCGAACCGTGTCGTAGCGGGGCTGGAAGAGCCTGCGGGCTTCGGCGTAGTCCGGGTCGGCCGCCGTCACCACCCGGCCGTCGAGGGAGCGGGCCAGCGCGCCGAAGTCCGGGTCCCGAGCGCGCCGGCCCGCCGCGCCGAGGGAGGCGAGTGCGCCGGCGGCGCCGGCCGCGAGGACCTGGCGGCGGTGGAGGCTCATCCCTCCTTCCTGCCACCGCCGTGCCCGTTCGGGGCGAAGGCGGGCCCACGGGGGCCGAGTTGCCCCCCGAACGGCCCACACCCGGACGCCGCGGCGCTGGAGTGCCGGTCTGGACCCCGCCCCGGGATCAGCCCCCCGTCAGCGGATTGTCCAGCTCGGCCCACTGGTCGCCCGGGACCCCGGGGCTCAGCCGCATCAGGGTCAGCGCCTTGGTGGGCAGCGCTCCGCGCAGCAGTGCCTCCGTGTCGGCCGTGGCCGCGAGCCCGGGCGCCGCCGCCGCGAGGTCCGCCGCGAGCGCGGCGGCCGAACCGGCCGTGGAGCCGAACGCGCCGGCCACCAGGGACCCGAAGAGCTTGCGCCGCAGGGCGGTCACGTCGTCGGTGACCAGCCGACCCGTCAGCGGGGGCACCGGCAGGCCGTGGCGGGCCAGCCGGGCCGGGCTGATCCGGATGTCGGCGAGATCGCGGTAGACCAGGCGCAGCGGGGTGCCGTCGGCGGCCAGGACGACCAGCAGGTTCTGGCCGTGCGCCTCCAGGGCCACCCCGAGGTCCAGCACCCGCAGGCACACGGACAGGGCGAGGCGGGCGAAACCGGCCCGCCAGGGCGCGGAGCGCGCGTACGGGGTGAGGGCCAGCGCGGCGACGGGCAGCACGCGTTCGCCCGCGCCGACGTCCGCGTACGCCTCGGGGGGCTCGCGGAGCACCGCGGCCAGGTCCGGGGTGTGCGCGGTGACGGCGCCGAGGGTGCGGGTGATGTGCAGGCGGCCGTCGAGCCGCTCGGACAGGCCCTGCGCGAAGGCGGAGACCGCGGCGGCCGTCTCGACGGAGTAGGCGGAGATGTCCCGCACGGAGGAGGTGAGCCGGGTGCTCAGCGCGGTCTTGACGTGCGGCCCGCCGTCGGCGGGGGACAGGGTGCGCAGGGCCATCAGCGGGTGCGCGGCGGGACCGGGCCGGACCTCGTGCCCCGCCGGTCCCCCCTGCTTGAAGACGTGCTCGGCCTGCCACGGATGGACCGGCAGGAGGATCCGCCCGCCCTCCCGCCAGGCGTCCGGCCAGTCCCCGGCGACCAGGCACTCCTCGGCCCGTACGGAGGCCAGCCCGAGGGTGACCAGGGGCCGGTGCTCGGGCGCGTACGCCAGCTGCTCGGCGACCGTGAAGCCCGGCCGGGAACGGCAGTTGGGGTGGTACGGATGCCCGTCGACGATCCGCTGCTCCCACTCCCAGGTGGTCCGGGGCGCGGGGTCCGGCCCGGCCGGCTGCCCGGCCCGGGACAGGGCGAGCGAGGCCGTGCTGTCGTCGAGCTCGGCGGCGAACTCCTCCCCGTGCGGCACCCCGAGGGCCGCCACCAGGGCGGCGGCCCCCCGGTGGGGGCGGCCGTCGAGCAGCAGCTCGGTGACGTACGGCGCCGTCGCGTACGGGTCCGCCGCCGGGCCCTCCAGCAGCGCGCCCGAGGCGAGGCGCAGCGCGAGGGAGCCGGGGCCCGGCTTCCGGTGCGCGATCCAGGGCAGCGGTTCGCAGGCGAGCGCCCGCCACAGCCGGGTCAGCACGGCGGCGCGCGCGCCGGGCAGGGCGGCGGCGTACGCGCCGGGCAGTGGGGCGGCGTACGCGCCGGGCAGTGCGGCGGCGTACGCGCCGGGCAGTGCGGCGGCGTACGCGCCGGGAAGTGCGGCGGCGCGCGCGCCGGGCAGCGCGGATCCGGCCAATTCGGCGGCCACGGCCTCTTCGGCGGGGGTGGCGGGGAGGTGCATGCTGGGGTCCAGGGCCTTGATCCTCTCGGATGACGTGATGATCACTTCATCATCGCGGATACTGAAGATCACGGCCGGTGGTACGCCCCGCGCGCCGCCGGCACACCGGTTGTACCGAATGGAATCCGTGGACCTCAACGCCGCCGACACTGCCGTCGACAACGCTGCCCGCAGCGCTGCCGCCGATGCCTACGCATCCGCGCCACTGTTGAACTGCCTGCTCAGAGAGGCGGCCGAGTCCGCCGAGGGCGGTGCGGGTGTGTACCGGCTGCTCGGCAGCGGGCGGCTGATGCGGGTGGGCGGCGGCCGGCGGCCGGCCGGGCCCGAGCTGCGCACGGCGGACGGCTGGCATCCGCTCAGCCACACCGAGCTGGTCAAACTGGTCTCCGACGAACTGCTCCAGTACACCGGGGTGTCCAACGACGAGCTCCCGGTGGAGATCGCCGACAGCCGCGAGACGGTCGCCGCGCTGCTGACCGCCCGGGCGGCGGCCGAGCCCCCGGCGGACCCGTACGTCCGCTCCGAGCAGGCCCTGGTGATGGGGCACCCGCACCATCCGGCGCCCAAGGCGCGGGGCGGTGCCCCGGCCGCGGGCTGGCTGCCGTACGCGCCCGAGGCGCACGCCCGGTTCCCCCTGGTCTTCCTGGGGCTGCGGGAGGACCAGGTGGTGGAGGAGGGCGGATCCGGGGCGGCGGCGGCGATCGACTCCCTCGTGCGGACCGCCGGCGGCCCGCACCCGCCCGCGGGCTACCGACTGCTGCCCGCGCACCCCTGGCAGCTCGACCTGGTCGGGGGCCGGCCCGCGGTGCGCGAGGCCTTCGAGGACGGACGGCTGCTGCGGCTGGGGACCGGACGGCTCCCGGTCTGGCCGACGGCGTCGATCCGGACCCTGTACGTCCCCGGCGGCGGCCCGGACGCCGACCTGTTCGTGAAGTTCAGCCTCGACGTGCGGATCACCAACGACGTGCGCCGGCTCTGGCGGCACGACCTGCTGGGGCTGCGCCGCACGGACGCGGCGACCCTGGCGGGCTTCGCGGACCTGCGCCGGTCCGGATCGCGCGCGGCCTGGCTGCCCGACCGGGGCTACCGTACGGCCGCCTTCGCCTTCGAGGAGCTCGCGGTCCTGGTCCGCGACGGGCTGCGGGCGCACGCGGAGCCGGGGCTGACGCCCCTGCTGGCGGCGGCCCTGGCGGAGGGCTACCCGGGCAGCCCGCTCACGGCCGCCGCGGACCCGGCCGCGTGGTGGCGGGCGTACCTGCGCGAGGTGGTGCCGCCCGTGCTGTACCTGTTCGCCCGGCACGGCGTCGTCCTGGAGGCCCACCTGCAGAACACCCTGGTCGCCGTCGACGCCGAGGGCATGCCCGCGCAGGCGCTCTTCCGGGACGCGGAGGGCGTCAAACTCCTGCCGGACACGGAGCGCGGAGCCGCCTGGCAGCGCCTCGTGTACTGCCTGGTGGTCAACCACCTGACCGAGGTGGCGGGCGCGCTCGCGCAGGACCACCCCGCGGCGGCCGGAGCCCTGTGGCCGGCGGCCCGAGAGGAGTTCCGGCGCTTCGACGCGGCCCACGGGCTCCCCGAGATCGAGTCCCTGCTGGCCTCCCCGACGCTCCCGGCCAAGACCAACCTGCTGCTGCGCTGGACCAGGGCCGACGGGGCGGACGCCCGCTACCTGCCGCTTCCCAACCCCTTGCACGGCTGAGGGGGCCCGGCGGGCCGCAAGCGGCAGGCAAGGTTCCGGCCAATCGGGGCCGGTTGTCGGCACCCGTCTCACCTAAAGGTATAGACCAATGCTACGTTGGTCGGGCAGACCGCGCAGTCCTTGACCTCCCGTCAGAGGAGAAGCCATGCCCTCCCCTTCGCGGGGTGGCGGCCAGGCCGCCATGCCCAAGTACCAGCGGATCGCCGCAGCGCTGCGGCACGAGATGGACCGCACCGCCCTCACCCCCGGAGCCAGACTGCCCTCCGAGCGCAGCCTGGCCGCCCGCTACCAGGTCAACCGGCAGACCATCCGGGCCGCCCTCCAGCACCTGCGCGAGGACGGCCTCGTCGTCACCGGGCGCCGCGGCACCCGCACCGCCTTCCCCGAGCCGGCGCCGCGGCCCCCGGCCGCCGTCCCCGCGCGGGTGGCGGCGCCGGCGCCCGCAGGTCCGCCCGCACCGGCACCGGCGCCCGCCGCCGGACCCGCGCAGAACTGGCTCACGCTCGTCACCCTGGCTCCCGCGCTCGCCGATCAGCTCGGCATGCGCGGCGGTGAGCGGACCCTGGTCCACCACCACCGCGAAACCGGCCCGGGGGGCCAGACGCGGCGGCACGAGGTGACGTACCTCTGCCCGCGCGCCGTGGACGGGGCGCCGGAACTCGCCCGCTACCGCGACCGCGCGGCGGCCGGTGTCCGGGACGAGGACCTGGGTGCCCTGCACCGGTGGCTGGAGCGGGCCGCGAACGGCGGCCGGGTCGCGGAGACCATCACCATGACCCGGACCAGCTTCCCCCAGGCCCCCGCCCCCGCGGGAGGGCTCTCCGTGCGCCGCACCCTGCACGACGTCTCCGGCAGGCTGCTCGCCGTCACCGACCTCGCCTTCCCCGGCTGGGACCGGCTGACCTTCGACCGCTCCCACCCGGCCATCGGCTTCCGGGTGACCTAGTGCTGTGACCGGAAGTTACGCGCCGGTGTGGATGTCCCCCGAGGTGGTGGAGGTGATGACGGCCCGCCGGCCCAGATCGCCCGGCGGGATCCCCGGGTGGTGGCCGTCCGGCCGTCCGGCCCCCGGGGACGTCCCGAGCGCGAGGCGCGAGACGATCCGGTAGCGGTCGCCGCGGTAGACGGAGTGCACGTACTCCACGGGGCGCCCGGTGGAGTCGGTGGTGAGCCGCTCGATCAGCAGGGCGGGGGAGAGCAGCGGGACGTCCAGCAGGCCGGCCTCCGCCTCGTTCACCACGGTCGGCTCGATGGACTGCTGCGCCTCGTGCACGTACACGCCGTGGTGGTCGCGCAGGTGCTCGTAGAGGTCGCCGGCCTCCAGCTCGGCCGGGGTCAGGGCGGGCACCAGGGCGGCCGGGATGTGCAGGTGCTCGATCGCCATCGGGGCCCCGTCCACCAGCCGCAGCCGGGCGACGTAGAGCAGCTGCGCGCCGGGCGAGATGCGCAGCCGGCGGCCGATGCGCGCGCCCGCCTGGACGGTGGACTGCTCCAGGATCCGGCTGGACCAGTGTCCGGCGGCCTGCCGCATCGCGAACGCCGCCTCGGCGGCGGCCAGTTCCTGGGTGATCTTGGCCGGGGCGACGAACATGCCGCGCCCGTGCTCCCGTACGAGGACGCCCGTGGCCACGAGTTCGTCCACCGCCGCGCGCAGGGTGGGGCGGGAGACCTCCAGGGTGGCGCACAGGGTGCGCTCCGAGGGGATCGCGTCGCCGGGCCGCCGGACGTCGATGAGGCCCAGCAGGTGCTCGCGGACCCGCTCCCGTTTGAGCACCAGCCCCGACGCTGCGGCTGCGCGGTCAGAGTCGGATGCGCCGTTCTCCATGGCCGGACTCCGTTTCCCTCTGGTCACCTGTCCAACTGGTCATGTGCATCTAACCATTCGGTCGGTGATCGGCGCGAGGTCTCTGCGGAAAATACCGGGAGCGCGCGGGGTTGACGGCGAACACGGGCCGTGTCACCTTCTAGCCACTCAGCTAACCAATTGGTCAGTTGGTCAACTCGCTGGTCAAGGTGGCGAGTTGTCTCCACGACCAGGTGAGGAACCTCGACGCCGTGCCCGCAGCCGCCCTCCGCCCCGACCTCGCGCTCGTCCCGCGCCCCGACTCGGTCACCACCCAGCCCGGACGCTTCCCCCTGGACCACCGCACCGGACTGCGGGCCGGTCCCGGCGCCGGGGCGGCGGCCGACCTCCTGCGCGAACTGCTCACCCCCGCCACCGGACTGCCGCTGGCGCCTGACCCCGAGGGGCGGATCTCCTTCCTGCTGGCCCCCGGCGAGCGGGCCCTCGGAGCCGAGGGGTACTCCCTCACCGTCCGACCCGAGGCGGTCCTGCTCCTCGCCGCCCGGCCCGAGGGGCTGCTGCGCGGGGTCCAGACCCTGCGCCAGCTGCTGCCGCCCGAGGCGCTGGCCGCCACCGGGTCGTTGGCCGGCGGGGAGCGGCCCGGCGGGGGTGCGCGGACCCGTACGCCCGCCCCCGACTGGTCACTTCCCTGCGTACGGATCATCGACCGGCCCCGGTTCGCCTGGCGCGGAGCCATGCTGGACGTGGCCCGCCACTTCCAGCCCGCGGACTACCTGCGGCGCTTCGTGGACCTGCTCGCCCTGCACAAGCTCAACGTCCTGCACCTGCACCTCACCGACGACCAGGGCTGGCGGATGCCGGTCGCCGCCCGCCCCCGGCTCACCGAGATCGGCGGCCGCCGGGCCGAGAGCGCGGGCGACGGCATCCCGCACGAGGGCGCCTACACCCGTGCCGAACTGGCCGGGCTCGTCGCCTACGCGGCCCGGCGCGGGGTGAGCGTCGTCCCCGAGATCGAGATGCCCGGCCACGCCCGCGCCGCCCTCGCCGCCTACCCCGGACTCGGCAACCGGCCCGGTGTCCGGCTGGAGCCGTGGACCCGCTGGGGAGTCTGCGAGAACGTCTTCGGCGTCCACGACGGTGTCCTCGACTTCTGCCGGGAGGTGCTGGACGAGGTCGCCGACGTGTTCCCCGCCCCCTACGTCCACATCGGCGGCGACGAATGCCCCCGCGTGGAATGGGAGCGCTCGCCGGCCGCCCGGGCCCGGGTCGCAGCCGAGGGCCTGTCCGGACCGGGCGCCCTGCACGGCTGGTTCCTCGACTCCGTCGCCGCGCACCTGGCCCGGCTCGGCCGGCGCCCCCTCGGCTGGACCGACACCGGCGCCGAACTCCCCGCCGCCTTCACCGCGATGGCGTGGCGCGACGCGGACCACGGGCGCGCCGCCGCGCTGCGTGGCCACGACGTGATCATGGCCCCGTACCGCTCCACCTACCTCGACTACCCGCAGTCCGCCGACCCCGGCGAGCCGCGCGGCCAGGACGGCGTGCTCGACCTGCGTGGCGTCTACGACAACGAGCCCGTTCCCGCGCACTGGGAGCCCGAGGCCGCGCGCCGGGTCCTCGGCACCCAGGCGCAGCTGTGGACCGAGTACGCGCGCACCCCGGCCGAGCTCGAGTACCTGGCCTTCCCCAGGCTGTGCGCCCTGGCGGACACCGCCTGGTCGGCGCACCGCGACTGGCCGGACTTCCGCCGCCGGCTGGACCGCCACCAGACCCGGCTCGCCGCCCTCGGCGTGCGAGGCCGATCCCCGCAGCACCCCGTCCTGCAGCACCCCGTCCCGCAAGCCCGGGACACTCCTTGATCGCGATTCCCGACGGACCCTAGGAGTCGGGCCCCGCGCACGGGAACCGCCTCGCCGCGATGGCCACGAACCTGCAACACGGCCGCAATGCCGGACCGGGATCGGCGGGGGCCCGGTGCCGGTCGCGGGGCCGTGCCCGTCTCGGCGCCGTGCCGGGCGCGCCTCCGTGGCCCCCCGCCGGGCCTCCGCCGGGAACCCCCCGGCCGCCCCCGTACCCCGCCCCCCCCGCCTGCCCGCCCTGAGCCAGAACCGCTTCCCAGCCGCCCGCGTCCGCCAGGAGGTCCCGTGCCGGTCGGCGGCACACGTCCGCGGACCGGCGATCGAGGAGGGCTTCGGCGGCCGGTGTCCAGGCGACGATCGTCCCGGCACCGTCCAGCAGTGCCGCGGCCGTGTTCGTGACAGCGAAGGGATAGTCCTGGTTGCTCTCAGTGGCGCGCATGCGTGCCCATCTCGTCCGCGGGTCCCGCTCCGCCCATGCTGGTCGATGTCCGCGGCGAGGGCCAGGGGCGTTACGCCATCCGGGCTCAGGCCTCGTCGGCCGGGAGGGCGTACAGGCGAACGAGGAGGTGCGTACGCCCGGTTTCCGGATCCAGCCGGCCGCGGGCGACTTCGGCGACCGGATCTGGCAGGGGGTCTTCAAAAGGGGGGCGCCGGGCGGACGCCTACCTCAGCGCGTGGGACCAGCCGCGCCGCCCCAGGATCGGCGCGGCACCGTCATCGTGGTGCCCGGCCGGGGGAGACCCGGGCCACGTACGCGCGCTTCGGCAAGCGGCTCGCGGCCGACGCCCACCGGGTGCGGGTCGTCGACCCGCCGCGGTCCGGCGCCGAGGCCCCGGCACACCGGCTGGCCCAGGCCGTCCGGCCGTCGGCGCAGTGACCGCGCAGCCCCCGTGCCCGGTCACGGGGCGGACGCGACCGCCTGTTCCGGCAGCACGGCAACGGTGTTCGCCACCGCCCAGTGGCGGTCCTCCTCGAAGGCCCGGAGCAGGTCCGCCGCGACGCTCACCGCGATCGTGGCGGGTTCCTTGCCCGTGATCTCGGTCAGTCCGATCGGGGTCTTGATCCGGTCGATGGCCGTGGCGTCGTGGCCGCCCTCGGCGGCCAGGCGTTGGCGGAACCGCGCCCACTTCGCGGACGAGCCGATCAGACCGATCGAGCCGAGACCGGCGGTGCGCAGGGCGGCGTCGCACAGTGCGGCGTCCTCGGCGTGGTCGTGGGTCATGATCAGGACGTGGGTGCCGGGCGGCAGCTCCGCCAGCACCTCCTCCGGAAGCAACGGGGTGTGGTGGACGTGGACCTGCGCCACCGCGTCCGACAGCACGCCGAGCCGTTCGTCGGTGAGCATGTCGGGGCGGGAGTCGACGAGGTGCAGGTCGAGGTCGTGACGGGCCAGGATGCGCGCCAGTTCCAGCCCGACGTGCCCGACGCCGAAGACGGCCACCGCCTGGACCACCGGCAGCGGTTCGAGCAGCACGGTGACGGCTCCGCCGCAGCACTGCACGCCGTGCCGGCCGGTGACCTTGTCGTTCAGGGCGAACTCCATCAGCTCCGGCTCCGGATCGGCCGCGCCGGTCAGCTCGCGCGCCCGGTCGATGGCGACGGCCTCGATGTTGCCGCCGCCGATCGAACCCCACGTCCCGGTCCGGCCCACGACGAGCTTGGCACCGGCCCGGCGGGGCGCGTGGCCGCGCACGGTCGCGACGGTCACGAGCACGCCGGGTTCCCGGAGTGCTCGCAACCGCGCGACCGCGGCGACCCAGCTCATGTCAGGCATGGCTCAAAGCGCTTGAGCCGTACGGGGCTTCGCCCGCGACGGGCGGATGACCGCCGCCGGGCACGCCACCCCCGCGGACTCCCTCGATCGCCCAGTACACGGCCTCGGGCGTGGCCGGCGAGGCCAGTTCCACGCTGACTCCCGCGGGCCCGAACGCCGCGGCCGCCTGCCGCAGCGCCTCTCGCACCGAGAAGGCCAGCATCAGCGGGGGCTCACCGACCGCCTTGGACCCGTAGACCGCACCCTCCTCCGTGGCGTTCTCCAGCAGCTTGACGTTGAACTCCTCGGGCATCTCCGAGAAGCTCGGCAGCTTGTACGTGCTCGCCGCCTGGGTCAGCAGCCGGCCGCGGTTCGGCCCGTCACCGGCGTCCCAGCGCATGTCCTCGAGGGTCAGCCAGCCCGCGCCCTGCACGAATCCGCCCTCGACCTGACCGATGTCGATCATCGGCGAGAGGCTGTCGCCCACATCGTGGACGATGTCCACCCGCCGGATCCGGTACGCGCCGGTGAAGCCGTCCACCTCCACCTCGGTCGCCGCGGCGCCGTAGGAGAAGTACTTGAACGGCGAGCCGTGGAACGCCTTCGCGTCCCAGTGCAGGCCCTCGGTCCGGTAGAAACCGGCGGCCGACAACTGGACCCGCTGGAAGTACGCGGTGCGCACCAGGTCGTCCCAGGCCAGCTCCTTGTCGTTGCCGAGGACCCGTGCGACGCCCTCCACGATGCGCACGTCCGAGGCGTTCGCGCCGAGCTGGGTGCCCGCCACCTGGAGCAGCCGCTCGCGGATCTGCTCGCAGGCGTTCTTCACCGCCGCGCCGTTGAGGTCCGCCCCGGCACTGGCGGCGGTGGCGGAGGTGTTGGGCACCTTGTCGGTGCGCGTCGGGGCCAGCCGCACCTTGTGCAGCGGGATGCCCAGGGTGGTCGCGGCCACCTGCAGCATCTTGGTGTGCAGGCCCTGCCCCATCTCGGTGCCGCCGTGGTTGATCAGGACCGAGCCGTCCTTGTAGACCAGGACGAGTGCGCCGGCCTGGTTGAAGGCGGTGAGGTTGAAGGAGATCCCGAACTTGATCCCGGTGATCGCCAGCGCCCGCTTGGTGTTCGGGTGCGCGGCGTTGAAGGCCGCGATCTCGCGGCCCCGTTCGGCGACGGCGGCGTCCTCCCGGACCTGCCGCCAGATGACGGAGATGCGTTCGGGACGGGGCACCGGCTGTCCGTACGGCGTGGACTGGCCCTGCCGGTAGAAGTTGCGCTCGCGCAGCTCCATCGGATCCAGGCCGAGCAGTGGCGCGCACCGGCCCATGATGTCCTCGATCACCAGCATGCCCTGGGGTCCGCCGAAACCGCGGAAGGCGGTGTTGGAGACCTTGTTGGTCTTGGCGATGCGGCCGGCGACGCGTGCGTTGGGGATCCAGTAGGTGTTGTCGATGTGGCACAGCGCACGGGCCACCACGGGCTCGGACAGGTCCAGGCTCCAGCCGCCGTCCGCGGTCAAGGTGGCGTCCAGGGCCTGGATGCGGCCCTCGGCGTCGAAGCCGATCTTCCACGAGGCGTGGAACCCGTGGCGCTTGCCCGACATGGTCAGGTCCTGGGTCCGGTTGAGCCGTACCCGAACCGGCCGGCCGGTGAGCAGCGCGCCGAGCGCGGCGACGGCCGCGAACCCGTGCGGCTGCATCTCCTTGCCGCCGAATCCGCCACCCATCCGCAGGCACTGCACGGTCACCTCGTGGCTGTGCAGCCCGAGGACGTGGGCGACGATCTCCTGCGTCTCCGAGGGATGCTGGGTGCTGCTCTGGACGAACATCTGCCCGTTCTCGTCGACGAGCGCGAGCGCCGCGTGCGTCTCGAGATAGAAGTGTTCCTGGTCGGAGAACTGGAACTCGCCGGTGAACACGTGCGCGGAGTCCTCGAAGCCCGCGTCGACGTCGCCGGCCAGCATCAGGGGCCGGGCGCCGTGGAAGCTCCCGGTCTCGATCGCTTCCCGCAGCGTGATCACGGAGGGCTGCTCGTCGAGGTCCACCTCAACGGCCGCCGCGCCGAGCCGGGCCGCCTCCAAGGTCTCGGCCAGTACCCAGGCGACCGCGTGGCCGTGGAACATGACCGCGTCGGGGAACAGCGGTTCGTCGTGCTTCATCCCGGCGTCGTTGACGCCGGGCACGTCGGCGCCGGTCAGTACGCGGACCACACCGGGCACGGCGAGCGCGGGCTCGGTGCGCAGCGCCGTGATCCTGCCGTGGGCCTTCATGACCTGGACCGGGTAGGCGTGCAGCACGTCCTTGGTGCGGTGGACCAGGTCGTCGGTGTAGAGCGCCGCACCGGTGACGTGCAGGTTGGCACTTTCGTGCGGCATCGAAACCCCGACGACGGGCTTTTCGGGACGCTGGGACAACTGGCTCATGACGACACCGCCTCGGGGGTTCGCGCGTACAGCTTGAGCAGGCTCTGGCCGAGCATCGCGGAGCGGTAGCCGGCGCTGGCGCGGTGATCGTCCATCGGTGTGCCCTCGGCCCGCAGGACCTGGGCCGCGGCCTCGACGGTCCGCGCCGACCAGTCCCTGCCCTCCAGCGCCGCCTCGGTGGTGAGGGCGCGGATCGGGGTGGCGGCCACGCCGCCCAGGCCGATGCGCGCCTTGCGGACGATCCCGTCCTCGATGTCGAGGGCGAAGGCGACCGCCACGCTGGAGATGTCGTCGAAACGACGCTTGGCGATCTTGTGGAAGGCCGTGACCGGCGACAGCGGCAGCGGGACGCGCACCGCGCGGATCAGCTCGCCGGGACGGCGCACGCTCTGCCGGTAGCCGGTGAAGTAGTCGGCCAGGGGGACCTCGCGCTCGCCGTCGGCGTCGGCCAGCAGCAGCGAGGCCTCCAGGGCGAGCAGCACCGGAGGGCTGTCACCGATGGGGGAGCCGGTGCCCAAGTTGCCGCCGAGGGTTGCACTGTTGCGGATGAGCCGGGACGCGAACTGCGGGAACAGCTCAGCCAGGAGCGGGACGCTGCCGTCGAGGCGGCGTTCGATCTCGGTGAGCGTCTGCGCCGCCCCGATCTCGATGTGGTCGGATTCGACGCGCAGCTCACGCAGTTCGGGCAGCCGGTCGACCGCGACCACGCAACGGGCGCGGCGGGACCGGATGTTCACCTCCACCCCCCAGTCGGTGCTGCCGGCGACCACGACGGCCTCGGGCCGCTCGCGCAGCAGCCGCACCGTTTCGGCCAGGGTGCCCGGCCGCAGGAACGCGCTGTCGCCCTGGGCGTACTCGGTGGCGGCCGGCGCGGGCGGGGACTCCTCGCGCCGCTGCGCCAGTACGTCGTCCTCGGCGGGCGAGCCGACGGCGAACGCCGCGTCGCGGATCGGGCGGTAGCCGGTGCAGCGGCACAGGTTCCCGCTCAGCGCGTGCAGGTCGAAGCCGTTCGGACCGTGCTCGGAGTCGGTGCCGCCGGTCGAGTCCGAGTCCGAGTCCGAGTCCGAGTCTGAGTCCGGCTTCGACTCCGACTCCGGCTGCGCGTGCGCGCAGCGGTCGGGCCGGTAGTACTCGGAGGCCATGCTGCAGATGAACCCCGGTGTGCAGTAACCGCATTGGGAGCCGCCGCGGACGGCCATCTCCTCCTGTACGGGGTGCAGCGCGGCGGGCGCGCCGGGTGCGCCGGCGGTGGCGAGGCCCTCGGAGGTGACGACCTCCTGGCCGTCGAGCGAGGCGACCGGCACCAGGCAGGCGTTGACCGCCACCCAGTCCGTGGGCTTCTTCACCCCGGGCCGCGCCACCAGGACCGAGCACGCACCGCATTCACCCTCGGCGCAGCCCTCCTTGGTGCCGGTGAGGCCGCGCTCGCGCAGGAAGTCCAGCACCGTGGTGTGGGCGGCGGCCGGTGAAAGCGGTGCTTCTTTCCCGTTGACCGTGATCCGCGCCGCTACCATGGCAGGTCCTCGTTCCGGGGCGCGGTCGATCTGACTGTCCTAGTCGCCATTTCAGGAGCTTTCTATTTCAGTGGTCGCAGCTCGATAACGCGCAGCGCGACGAACCGGCACGCGATGAGGTGCCGTAAGTGGTGACAGAGAGGGGGGAGGTCCCGGGGCCGTGATCGGGCACGCCGGGAAGGGGGCTGTTCAGCAGCCGTGTGCTACGCGACCCGGAGCCCAGGCGATCTGGTGTGCGAGGCGAAGCGCCTTGGAGGGGGTTGACATCCGGCTTCGCCTCCTTCCAGTGCTCACGAGCGGGTGGCGTCGAAGTTACGCGGCGAAGATTGATCGGTCAAGCAGATGTCGTACCGGTCGGCCGCGCGCGACGTCACCTCCGCGCCGGCGCCTGCCCGTGCCGCTGACCGACCTGGTCTTCTTCGCCGAGGACGCCGTCACGGCATTCGCCTATCTGGAGGAGAGCGTGGGCGCGGAGGGCTGAGCCTGGTAGACGATGAGTTGTTGGCCCGGGGCGGCGCGGACGTCGAAGGACTGGTACGTCACGGTCAGCGGGCCGGCCGACGGGTGGTGCAGGCGTTTGGTGCCCTCGGTCTTGCCCAGGACGTCGTGCGTGGTCCACAGGCGGGCGAAGTCCGGGCTTTCGGCGGTCAGGGCGCGGACGAGGGACCACAGGCGCGGGTCGTCCGGTGTGATGCCGGAAGCCTGCCGCAGGTGGGCCGCGGTGGCCCGGGCCGTGGCGGTCCAGTCGGTGTAGAAGTCCCGGCCGGCCGGGTCGAGGAAGACCATGCGCGCCAGGTTGTCCGCCGGTGCGAATGGTGAATGCAGGGCCTTGGCGCGGGAGTTGGCCGCCAGGATGTCCAGGGTGGCGTCGATGACGAACGCCGGGTCGTCCGGGAAGCCGTTCAGGAGCCGGCGCAGCGCCGGGCCGATCCGGGCGGTGGCCGGGCGGTCGGCCGGCCCGTCGGCCGGGGGTGCGCCGGCCAGGCGGTGCAGGTGCGCGCGGGGCTCGGGCGCCAGGCGCAGGGCCCGGCCGAGGGCGTCGAGGACTTGGGGCGAGGGATGGCGTTCGCGGCCCTGCTCCAGCCGGGCGTAGTAGTCCGCGTTCACTCCGGCCAGGTCCGCGACCTCTTCGCGGCGCAGGCCGGCGACCCTGCGTACGCCGTGGCTCGCCATGCCGACGTCCCGCGGCCCCAGGGCCGCCCTGCGCGCGCGGAGGAACTCCCCGAGTAGATTGCCGGTCACGGTCACGGTCATGGCCACAGGCTAGGGCGTGCGGGGGCGTACTGCCTGGGTGTGCTGCGTCCTGGTTGGCCGGCCGCCGCTTGCGCAGACTCGGTCGGGCGGAGGCATCCGTGTCGAACGTTTCGAACGAGGAGTGGGGCAGGCATGAGGAACGAGGCCAAGGTCGTGGCCATTACCGGAGCGAGCAGCGGGATCGGGGAGGCGACGGCCCGTCGGCTCGCCGCCGACGGCCACCGGTTGTTCCTGGGCGCACGGCGCACCGATCGGCTCGATGCGCTGAGCCGGGAGATCGGCGGGGCGGGCGGGACCGCGGCCTTCCGGCGGCTGGATGTCACCGACGCCGTTGACGTACGGGCCTTCGTGGCCGCCGCCCGGGAGCGCTACGGCCGGGTGGACGTGATGGTCAACAACGCCGGAGTGATGCCGCTCTCGCCGCTGGACGCGCTGAAGGTCGAGGAGTGGGACCGGATGATCGACGTGAACGTACGGGGCGTGCTGCACGGGATCGCCGCAGCCCTGCCCGTGATGCGCCTCCAGGGCGGCGGGCACTTCGTGAACGTCGCCTCCGTCGGCGCGTACGAGGTGTCGCCCACCGCGGCCGTCTACTGCGCCACCAAGTTCGCCGTCCGGGCCGTGTCCGAAGGGCTGCGCCAGGAGTCGGACGGCTCCGTGCGGGTCACTCTGGTCTCCCCGGGCGTGACCGAGTCCGAGCTGGCCGAAGGGATCTCCGATCCCGACGCGAGGGAGGCGATGAAGGCCTATCGGGCCGTGGCGCTGCCGGCGTCCGCCATCGCCGACGCCATCGCCTATGCCGTCGCCCAGCCGGCCGGGGTCGACGTCAACGAGATCGTCGTCCGTCCGGCCGCGAGTGCCCGGTGACCGGCGGGACGTCCGAGGACCTGCTGCGCCGACTGCGGGTCCTGGTCGCCGCCGCCGAACGGCGGGATCCAGATCGCCCGGGGCGGCCAGAGCCGCTCCGGGCAGGGCCACGGCGAGCGCCAGGCCGAGGGCCACCGCCGCGCCGATCCGGTCGGCGCGGCGGCGGCCGCCGCCTCTCGCGACCCGTCCCCGACCCTTGCGCGCACCATCCGCGGATGTCGACATGCCAACCCCTCTGCCGCTGCTCGCCCTGCCTCCGGTCACCCTTCGTGACGGGCCACAGCTTCCGGCCAGTGCGGTGGCGGGACCTCGGCGGCTCGCCGGACTCGCGCCGCCGGAGACGACGGTTCCACCCGACCGCCGTACCTGTGCGCCGTACCCGACCGGTGAATCGAGAAGACGAGACGGTCCGGCTCGAGCTCGCCCGTCAGGGCCGCCGCCGGCTAGCCCGGGGCCCGGCCGTCGCCGGGGCCCGGGCCCCACCGGTCAGGTCGCGGACACCCGGGCGGTGTCATCAGGGCCGCCCGGTTCCCAGGGCGGGGACGAGGCCAGGCCGGTCCAGGCGGCCAGGGCTTCGCCGTCGACGCAGACGATGCCGCGGACGGCGGCGTAGTCGAGCGCCGGGGCGGTGTAGGAGCTCGTGGTGACGACGATCGCGACGTCGGCTTCGTGGACGGCGAAGCAGGTGCCGCCGAAGCGCTGCAGGTCCTGCGAGCCGACGCGGTTGGTGTCGGCGTAGTGCTTGCACTGGACGACGACGCGCAGTCCGTCCCGGGTCGTGGCGATCACGTCGGCGCCCAAGTCGCCCGCGCCGCCCACCACTTCCACGGACGTGCAGCCGTCGCGCGCGCACAGCGCCGCTATCGTGTGCTCGAAGCCGTCGGCGTCGACCGCGGCGTGGTCCAGCGCACCGGCACTGACGTCCGGTACCGGGCTCGCCCCGATCGGATCCTCCGGCTCCGTGCGCGGTGCCGGGTGGCGTACGGGACGGGCCCGGGCCCGGGCGCGGCGCCGCACGGGCGGCACGGTCCACCTGGCCAGCGCCACCCCGGCCGCGAGGACCACGGCCGTGACGACGGGTGCGACCGGGGCCCCCGCTCCGGCTCCCGCGGCCGCCTTGAGGAAGATGACCAGGCCGCCCACGCAGATCCCCGGGAGACCCACGGCCAGCACCACGTCGCGCCAGAACGCCGTGGAACCGCGCTCGGCCGTCCTCCTCGTGCCTTCCCCCGGCAACGTCATGCAGGAGCCCCCCCTCGACAGCTCCTCGTCTGACCCGGATCTCGGCCCGCAAACGCCCTGGTCGGCGGCCATCCCACCGCATGGTCGGGACGGGGCAGGGCAGGCGCGGGGCGATGGAGACGGCGAACCGATGGGCGGCGGCATGCGAACCGTGGGCGTGGAAGAGGAGCTGTTGCTGGTGGACGCCGACAGCGGCGAGCCGCTGGCCCTGTCGGGGGCCGTACTGGCGGCCGCGGACCGGTCGGCGGCCGGAGAGCGGCCGCGGGGCGGCGAACCGCCGGGGCACACCTTCGAGAAGGAACTGCAGAAGGAGCAGCTGGAGTTCGCCACCAGACCCGTGGCGGAGATGGGCGAGCTCCTGGAGGAGATCACCCGCAGCCGGGCGGCGGCCGCCCGGCACGCCGCGTCCGCCGGGGCGCTGGTCGCGGCCCTCGGCACCTCCCCGCTGCCCGTACGGCCCTCGCTGAGCACGGGCAAGCGGTACGAATGGGTCGGCGAGCAGTTCGGCCTGACCGCGCAGGAGCAGCTGACCTGCGGCTGCCACGTCCACGTGTCGGTCGAGTCGGACGAGGAGGGCGTCGCGGTCCTGGACCGGATCCGTCCGTGGCTGCCCGTCCTGACCGCGATGAGCGCGAACTCGCCGTTCTGGCAGGGCGAGGACAGCGGGTACGGCAGCTACCGCAGCCGGGTGTGGAACCGGTTGCCGTCGGCCGGGCCCACGGACGTCTTCGGGTCCGCCGACCGCTACCACGAGCAGGTGCGCGCCATGCTCGACACCGGCGTGCTGCGCGACGCGGGGATGGTGTACTTCGACGCCCGGCTGTCCGCCGCCTACCCGACGGTGGAGGTCAGGGTCGCGGACGTCTGCCTGGAGGCGTCGACCCCCGTCCTCCTGGCGGCCCTGGTGCGCGGCCTGGTCGAGACCGCCGCCCGTGCCTGGCGGGACGGACAGCCGCCGGCCAGGATCGGCACGGGACTGCTGCGGCTCGCGGCCTGGCGCGCCGGCCGCCCGGGGCTGGACGGCCCGCCCATCGACCCCGGGACGATGCGCGAGACGTCGCCCGCGGGGGCCGTCGAGGCGCGCCACGCCCACGTGCGCGAAGCCCTGGCCGACCACGGCGACGAGGAACGCGTCCGGGAGGGCATCGCCCGCCTCCTGGAGCGGGGCAACGGGGCGCGCGTCCAGCGCGGGCTGCTGCGTACGGAGGGCACCCTCGGTGCCGTGGCGACCCGCTGCGCGGAGATCACCGCCGGCGCCGCCGTCCCGCCGCGGCCGGCCGCGAGCTGACCGCACTCGGCTCCGCTCCGGCCGGCAAACCTCGCCGGCCGCACCACTAGTGCTGTGACCGGAAAGGTCCACCGGGTCGCGGCGCCCGGCACGGCACCTCGCCGCGGTGTCGGACCACACCGGTACGTCCAGTACGAGGCGTGGCCCTCCGTCCGGGGGCCCCTCCCAGCGGTAGCTGGGGGAGATGCACCGCACCGGACGCCGCGACCCGGCAAACCTCGCCGGCCGCACCACTAGGGGACGGGAGGGCCTGGCCGCGCGGCGTTCGCCTCCGGGTCGCTCGACGGGCCGATGCGGATCTCGAAGTCGCCGCCGTACTCCTCGTGCCCGGCGGCCACCGCGACGGCGACGGCTTCCTCGCCCTGTTCGTCCCGGATGATGAGCGGATCCTGCCGCAGGTCGCGCATGAGTGCCGCGCACATGCCGATCATGACCACGGTGAACGGTGCCGCCACGAGGACCGTCAGGTTCTGCAGTCCGGCGAGCGCGTCGCCCTTGCCGTTGCCGATGAGCAGCATGACGGCCGCGACGGCGCCGGTGACCACGCCCCAGAAGACGACCACGAGCCGGGAGGGTTCGAGGACGCCCTTCTGCGAGAGCGTGCCCATCACGATGGAGGCGGCGTCGGCGCCGGAGACGAAGAAGATGGCGACGAGGACCATGACCAGCAGGCTCATGGCGGTGGCGATGGGGAACTGCTGGAGCAGCCCGAAGAGCTGTCCTTCCGGGGTGCTCTCCCCGCCGAGGGCGCCGCTCTCCCGGAGCTTCATCGCCGTGCCGCCGAAGACGGCGAACCACAGCAGGCTGACCGTGCTCGGTACGAGGATGACGCCGCCGATGAACTGCCGGATGGTGCGGCCGCGGCTGATCCGGGCGATGAACATGCCGACGAACGGCGTCCAGGAGATCCACCAGGCCCAGTAGAAGACCGTCCAGCTGCCCAGCCAGTCGGCGACCTCGCCGGCGCCGGTGGCCTCGGTGCGGCCGATGAGCTGGGGGAGGTCGCCGAGGTAGGCGCCCAGGGACGTGGGCAGGAGGTCGAGCACGATGACGGTCGGCCCGGCGATGAACACGAACACGACGAGCACGAGGGCGAGCACCATGTTGATGTTCGACAGCCACTGGATGCCGCGTTCCACGCCGGAGACCGCGGAGGCGACGAAGGCGACGGTCAGGACGGCGATGACGGCGACGAGGAGCGCGGTGCTGACCGTCTCCAGCCATCCCAGCTCACGGAACCCGCTGCCGATCTGGAGGGCGCCCAGGCCGAGTGACGCGGCGGAGCCGAAGAGCGTGGCGAAGATCGCCAGGATGTCGATGACCCGGCCGGCCGCGCCGTGGGCGTGGCGGGCGCCGATGAGCGGCTCGAACACCGCGCTGATCGTCTGGCGTCGGTCGCGGCGGAACGTGCTGTAGGCGATGGCGAGCCCGACGACGGCGTAGATCGCCCACGGGTGGAGCGTCCAGTGGAACAGGGTGGTGGCCATCGAGGTCTGCATCCGCTCGGCGGAGTCGACCGGGTGGGTGCCGGGCGGGGGCGTCCCGTAGTGCGCCAGGGGCTCGCTCACACCGTAGAACATGAGCCCGATGCCCATGCCCGCGCTGAACATCATGGCGACCCAGGAGACGGTGCGGAACTCCGGCGGCTCGTCCTCACGGCCGAGGCGGATCCGGCCGTAGCGGCTGATCGCCAGCCAGAGGGCGAAGACGACGAAGGCGCTGGCGGCGAGCATGAAGGCCCAGCCGCCGTTGTGGATCAGCCCTTTGAGCAGGCTGCTCGACACGCTCTCCAGCGAATCCGTCGCCACCGCGCCCCACAGCACGAAGGCGAGGGTCAGGCCCGCGGTGACCCCGAAGACGACCTTGTCCGTGCGGGAACGTTGATCGGACGGCAACGAAGCCCCCTTCGCCGAAGGACGGGAAACGCGTGGAGTGACCGAATGTCACGTACCGCGTATTCAATCCCATATCGGCTGATAAAGGCCGTAGGCGGCAAGGTCTTCACGCGGCGGGCGTGGGTCCGGCGGGATCTCCGGCACGTCCTCGCCCGTCCCGGCGGAGGTCCTGCGGAGATCCCGGGAGCCGCTCCCGGCCTCAGAGGCCCCGCGCGGCCGGCCGCTCGGTGAGCGCGCCGTACAGCTCGGGGCGGCGGGTGCGCATCAGGCCGAACTCCAGCCAGTCGCGGCGCTGGTCGAGGTCGAGGTCGGCGACGAGGACGGCGGGCGTGTCGCGCGGGGCGCGCAGCACGACCCGGCCGTAGGGGTCGGAGATGAAGGAGGAGCCGTAGAAGGTGGAGCGGCTCTCGGTGCCGACCCGGTTGGGGACGATCATGAAGAGCGCGTTGGCGAGGCCGTTGGCGCTGATCGCTTGCTCCCACATGGGCCGGGTGTCGAAGTCCGGCAGGTCGACCTCGGAGCCGATCGCGGTGGGGTGTACGAGGATGTCGGCGCCGGCCAGGGAGTAGGCGCGGG
Source organism: Streptomyces sp. ICC1 (assembly GCF_003287935.1). Classification (GTDB taxonomy): domain Bacteria; phylum Actinomycetota; class Actinomycetes; order Streptomycetales; family Streptomycetaceae; genus Streptomyces; species Streptomyces tritrimontium. The sequence goes on along the minus strand of NZ_CP030287.1, from coordinate 5,493,322 downwards.
CCAGCTCGGGGAACCACTCGTCCCAGCAGGTGGGGAAGCCGAAGCGGGCCCCGGCGTGGGCGACGACGGGGAAGCCGCTGTCGCCGGGGCGGAAGCACAGGTCCTCGCGGTAGCCGGGGAAGGCCGGGATGTGGTTCTTGCGGGTCCGGGCGATGAGCTTGCCGTCGGCGTCCACGCACACGGCGGTGTTGTAGCCGAGGCCGCCGTCCTCGGCCCGCTCGTAGAGGGAGGCGTGCACGGTGATGCCCAGGTTCGTGGCGAGCTCGGCGGCGAGTCCGACGGTGGGGCCGGTCTCGACGTCCTCCAGGTGGCGGGCGGCGCCGTCGGCCATGGGGTCGTCGGTGTTGCAGAAGTAGGGGCTGCGCGTCAGCTCGGGCAGGCAGACCACCGTGGCGCCCTGCGAGGCGGCCAGGGCGACGCCCTCGCGCAGCCGGTCGTCGTGCTCGTTCTGGTCGGCGTACCAGCGCATCTGGACGAGTCCGACGCGCAGGGGTTCGCGTTCGGCGGGCTGGGTGCGGCCCGGCGAGCCGAGCGGGGAGCCGTACGAGGTCAGCAGGGCGTACGAGGTCATGGGGGAAGGCAGCCTTCGGTCGGTGGCGCGATGGATTGACTGAATGTATTGACTGAAATTTCAGTCAGGATGCGGTACGGCAAAGGACCAGTCAAGGGGTGATCGGCCTCAGGCCGGCTTGCGCCAGACCGAGACGTGCTTCGCCGAGTCCTGGGTGAACGGCGCGCCGTCCCAGTCGGCGACGCGGCGCTCCAGCTCGAGCCCGGCGATCTTTGCCATCAGGTCGAGCTCCGCCGGCCAGGCGTACCGGTGCCGGGAGTCGTCGCGCCGGTAGCGGCCGTCGTCGTCGCGGGTGAGGTGGTGCGAGACGAGGATCTGCTCGACCAGGTCGAAGGTGTCGAAGCCGACGTGCCCCGCCGAGACGTCGAACGGCACCGCGACCTGGCCGGGCGGCAGGAACCGCAGCGGGGGTACGCCCAGTTCGATGACGAACCGGCCGCCGGGCAGCAGATGGCGTGCGGCGTTGCGGAAGCACTCGACCTGCTCGTCCTGCGTGAGCAGGTTCGTGATGGTGTTGTAGACGAGGTAGACCAGGGCGAACCCGCCGGGGACCGTGGTGGTGGCCATGTCCCCGACGGTCACCGGAAGGGTGCTCCCGTCGGTCTTGCGCCGGAGCACCGCCGCCATGTGCTCGGACAGCTCGATGCCCGCCACCGGAACACCGCGCTCCCGGAGCGGGACGCCCACGCGTCCGGTCCCGATGGCGAACTCCAGCGCCCGGCCGTCTCCGGCGAGTTCGGCGAGGAAGTCGAGGGTCGGCCCGAGGACGGCGGCCGAGGACATCGCGGTCTCCTCGGCGTCGTAGCGTTCGGCGGTCGCACGCGTCCACAGCTCACTGGTCGTCACGGGCGACCACTCTGCCGAGTGCCGGGCGGCGCTGTCGACGCATTTACCCCCTTCGGGGCCCGGGCCGCTCCGGGGCCGTGTGCCCGGCCGGGAGCGCGTGCGGCGCGAAGCGGACCGGGGCCTGGAAGCGGGCCTTGCGGGCGGCCCGGCGGAAGACGGTGAGGACGGCCGGGCCGGCCAGGCAGATGCAGACGAAGTTGGTGACGGCCCGGCCGGTGTCCCAGCCGAGGGAGGTGGCCAGGTCGAAGGCGAGGTAGCGCTGGAACTGCTCGGTGAACGGCAGCCCGGGGAGGTAGGCGATGGAGCTGTTGGGGTCGAGGGAGAACGGCCAGAAGGACAGGTTGAGCAGGAAGCCGAAGAGGTAGCCCGAGACCGAGCCGTAGACCGCGAGCATCGCGACCTCCTTGCGTCCCGAGGTCTTCGGGAGGAAGCCGGCGAGCATGCCGACGAAGGCGCAGCCGAACATCTGGTACGGCATCCAGGGCCCGACCCCGCCGGTGATGAGCGCGGAGGCGAACAGCGAGGAGCAGCCGAGGGTGAAGCCGAAGCCGGGGCCGTAGACGCGTCCGGCCAGGACGAGGATGAAGAAGACGGTCTCGATGCCCGCGGTGCCCGCGCCGAGGGGCCGGATGGCGGCGTTGACGGCGGACAGGACGCCGAGCATGGCGAGGGCCTTGGAGCTGATGCCGCCCTCGGCGATCTCGGAGATCACCACGCAGAGCACGATGACCAGCAGGACGCCGAAGATCAGCGGCGGGGCGTAGCTCGAGCCGAACTTCCCCGGAGCGACGAGGAAGGGCCAGAAGAACGCGACGATGCCGAGGAAGGCGGCCATCGCGATGACGATCCCGGCCCGCGCGTTGATCCGGATGGCGGCGGTGCGTGTGGCGGCGCTCATGAGTCCGGGCCCGTCTCGTGGTCGGGGAGGGTGGCGGCCACCTGGGCGACCGTGAGGTAGGGGAGCGGAGCGAGGATCTTGGCCGCCTGGGGGGCGAACACGGGGGAGGCGACGATGACCTCGGCCGTCGGGCCGTCGGCGACGACGTCCCCCTCCGCCATGACGACGACCCGGTCCGCGGCGCGGGCGACGAACTCCACGTCGTGGGTGGAGATCACGACCGCCCGGCCCTCGGCGGCCAGGTCGTCGACGATGCGGATCAGCTCGCTCTTGGCGCGGTAGTCGAGGCCGCGGGTGGGCTCGTCCAAGAGCAGCACCCGGGGGGCCGCGGTCAGTTGGATGGCGAGCACGAGGGCGAGCTTCTGGCCCTCGGAGAGGTCCCGGGGATGGGTGGTGTCGGGGATGCCCGGTGCCAGCCGGTCCAGGACGGCGCGGGCCCGGATCCCGTCCCCGTCGACGCCGGACTCGGCATCCGCCTGGTCGAGCTCCTGCTTGACGGACTCCAGGTAGAGGAGGTCGGTCGGGGTCTGGGGGACGAGCCCGACGAGCCGGCGGGCCTCGGCGGCGGAGAGCTTGCGGGGATCCCGCGGCCCCGGGGCGCCCGGCGCCGAGACGGCCACCGAGCCCGCCTTGCGCGGTCCCGATCCCTGGAGCGCCCAGAGCAGGGAGGACTTGCCGGATCCGTTGCGGCCCATGAGCGCGGTGACCTCGCCCCCGTGCAGGGTCAGGTCGACCTCGCGTACGGCCGGCACCCCGTGGTAGGCGACGGTGATGCCGCGCGCGGCAAGCAGCCCGGGGCGGTCCGGGGCCGCCGGCGCGGGCCGTACCGGCGGGGGAACGGTGCCGGCCAGCCGGGTGCGCAGCGGAGCCGCCGACCGGCGGGCGTCGCGGATCGACAGCGGGAGCGGGGACCAGCCCGCGGCGCGGCCGAGCTCCACGATGGGCGGGGCGATGGAGGACGTGCGGAAGATCTCGGCGGGCGGGCCGGACACGACGCGGCCGTTGCCCGGGAGGTGGATGACGCGGTCGGCGTACTGGACCACGCGCTCCAGGCGGTGTTCGGCGAGCAGCACGGTGACGCCGAGGTCGTGGACGAGGCGGGTGACGGCGGCCAGGACCTCCTCGGCGGCCGTCGGGTCCAGGGCGGACGTCGGCTCGTCGAGCACGAGCACCCGGGGATGGGCGGTGAGGACGGAGCCGATCGCGACGCGCTGCTGCTGACCGCCGGAGAGCTCGTGCAGGGCGCGGTGGCGCAGGTCGGCGAGGCCGAGGAGGTCGAGGGTCTCCTCGACGCGCTTGCGCATGGTGGCCGGGGGGACCGCCAACTGCTCCATGGCGTAGGCGAGTTCCTCCTCGACGGTGTCGGTGACGAACCCGTCGAGCGGGTCCTGCCCCACCACGCCCACCACGTCGGCGAGTTCGCGCGGCGGGTGCGCGGAGGTGTCGCGGCCGTCGACGAGGACGCGGCCGTGCAGGGTGCCGCCGGTGAAGTGCGGAACGAGGCCGTTGACGGCGCCGAGGAGGGTGGACTTGCCGACGCCGGTGTGGCCGACGACGAGGCAGAGTTCGCCCTCCTCCACGGTCAGGTCCACATCGCGCAAAACCGGATCGGCCGTGTCCTCGTACTGGACGGTGACCTGGTCGAAGGTGATCACTTGGGTTCCTCGGTGCGCTGTGCGGGGACGGCCGGCCGCGCGGGCGGGGCCGGCGGCGGGGCCAGGAAGCCGGCGGCCCCGGCGAGCAGGATCGCGACGGCCGGGACGAGCGGCAGGGTGGGCCAGCTGAGCGGATGGATGGACGGGTTCAACTCGGCGGCGTCGAAGCCGGCGTTGGCGAAGAGCAGGACGGCCGACAGGACTCCGCAGGAGGCGACGGCCCACTCGGCCGCACGCCAGGGGTCGGGCCGGTAGCTGGTCCGGGTGATCCGGCGGCCGCCGAGGCGCAGACCGGCGAAGCACAGCAGGGCGCCCGCGCCCATCGCGGGCAGGCCCAGCAGCTTCGGGGCGGTGGCGTCGAGGAGTCCGTAGGCCCCGGCGCACAGTCCGCACATGCCCAGGAGCATGAGGGCGCCGGTCAGGCGCCTGGAGCGGCGGGTGGCGGTGCCGGCCCGCCCGTAGCCGCGGGAGTCCATGGCCGCGGCGAGCCGCAGGGACCGCTCCAGGGCGTCTTCGAGGACCGGTACGACGATGCCGCGCAGGGCCCGGAGCCCCTTGGAGCGGCCGGCGCGCAGCCGCTTGGCCCGGTGCACCCGCTGGACGCTCTGCACGAGTTGGGGGGCGACGCTGATGGACACGGTGACGGCGACGCCCAGTTCGTAGAGGGCTCCGGGCAGGATCCGCAGGGCCCGCTTGGGGTTGGCGAGGGTGTTGGCGGCGCCGATGCAGCACAGCATGCAGGCGAGCCGCAGCCCGTCCGTGGCGGCGGACAGCAGTGCCTCCAGGGAGACGGGGCCGCCGAGTTGGATGCCCGCGTACCAGTCGGGCGTCGGGATGTGGGGGAGGGAGAAGAGGAAGTGGTCGCGGGGGGTGATGCCGGTGGCGAAGACGGCCCTGAAGAGCACCCGGATCGCGACGACGGTCAGCGCCAGGTAGAGGTAGTACTTGAAGCCGCGGGCCCAGGGGGCCTCGGTGCGGCGCATGGTGATGACGTAGCCGAGGACCGAGAGGACGAGGAAGAGCAGCAGCGGGTTGTTGGTGCGGCTGACCGCGGTGGCGAGGGAGAGGGCCCAGATCCACCAGGCGACGGGGTGCAGGGTGCGGGGCAGACGGCGGCCCCCCGCGTCCGGCGCGAGGCCGGACGCGGGCGGCCCCGCCGCGAGCGCGGTGGTACGTGACACGCGATTACTCCGTACGGCGGCGGCGCTTGGCGGCGAACACGGCGGCGGCACCGATCAGGAGCATCAGTGCCCCGGTGGCGACGGCGGGCAGGTACGAGCCGATGTCGTACGGGGCGTCGGCGGCGGGTGCGGCGTCCACGACCTGGGGTCCGGTGGCGGGAGCCGCCACCGCAGGCGCGCTGGACGCGGGAGGCGCGGAGGGCGTGCCCGGCACGCTCTCTGAGGGGCTCGCCGAGGGGCTCTCCACGACTGCGGGGCCGGGCGGCGGCGTCGTCGCCGGCGGGGGGGTAGTGGATCCGTACCCCCTCTCGGCGGGTGGCGACGAGTCCGGCCTGCTTGGGGGTCTGCAGGTGCGCCGAGGCCGTGGTCAGGTTCAGTCCGGCCGCCTTGGCGAGCGCGTCCACCGTGCGCTCGCCCTGCGCCAGCAGGTCGAGCAGTTCCAAGCGCTTCCCGCTGCTCAGTGCCTTTCGGATGGGTTTAAGAGACAGGGGGGGAGGCGTGGTCGGCGGGGTGGTCGGCGGCTGGGTGGTGCCGCCGAGGGAGTCCGAGATCTGGTTCAGCAGCGTGGCGTTGGCGTCCAGGCCGAGCAGGGAGTACATCATCGCGCCGGCCAGGCCGCGCTGCTTGCCGTAGTCGACCCGGGCCTGGATGGACTTCTGGTTCAGGCCGGTGAAGAACTCGCCGTCCTTGAAGAAGTACGAGGCCTTGGCCTGGTCGTCCCAGAAGGTGGTCGCCGGGTTGTCGACGATGCCGCCGAGCTCCTTGTAGAGCGCGATGCCGGCCTGCTGGCTGGTCGGACGGGCGGCGGAGGCCAGGGTGGCGGGCTGGGCGAGGCCGTTGGTGGTGCCGGGCTGCACGCCCTTCCAGCCGCGGTAGTAGAACTCGTAGCCCAGGACCAGCTTGTTGGCGGGGAAGCCGCCGGTGATGCCGTAGGCCGGGTTGCCGTCGATCCAGGAGTCGATGGCGTTCTTGATGCTGTACTTCTCGGTGCCCGGGGCGATCGCGTCGGTCGGGTCGGACGAGGAGGGCAGCAGCGGGGACTGGTGGTACGTCGGACCGTCCGAGTCCCAGGCGCCGTGCATGTCGTACGTCATGATGTTCGCGTAGTCGAGGTACGCGCCGATCTTGTCCGTCTCGATGTACTTGATCTTGTCCTGGCCGGCCGGGAGGGCCGAGGTCAGCAGGTACTTCTTGCCGCCGTTGGCCGCGCCGTGGGCGTCGAGCTGGGTGCGGAACTCCTTCAGCAGCAGCGTGAAGTTCTGCTTGTCCTCGGGGGCGTAGTGGTTGCCGAGGTGGCCGCCCGACGAGCCCGGGTACTCCCAGTCGATGTCGATGCCGTCGAAGATGCCGGCCGCGCTTCCCGCGCCGCCGTAGCCGCCCTCGACGGGCAGGTTGCCCTTGATGTACTGGTCGATGCAGGAGGAGACGAGCTTCTTGCGGGAAGCGTCGGTCTTGGCCGCGTCGCTGAAGTACTTCGAGTAGGTCCAGCCGCCGAGCGAGATGTTGATCTTCAGGTTCGGGTACTTGGCCTTGAGCTGCTTGAACTGGTTGAACACGCCCACGATGGGCTGGTCCCACTTGTCGGCGACGCCGCTGACGCTGTCGGCCGCGCTGAAGGACTTCTGGTAATCGGCGTACGAGTCGCCCGCACCGTCACCGGCGTTGGGGTTGTTGTCGTCGCCCGCCGCCTTGTTCGCCTCGAAACAGGTGAGGTTGGTGGGGTGGATGTTGCCGAAGGAGTAGTTGATGACGTCGAGCTTGCTCGCTATGCCGCGGGTGTCGAGGTGCTTGGGGTAGAAGGCGTTCCCGTACACGCTCCACTGGTCGTAGTAAGCGATCTTGACATTGCCGGCCGTGGCGGTGGTCCCGGCCTCGGCCGCCGAGGCGGTGCCGAGTCCCGCGAAGGTGGCCAGCGCACCGGCTGCAAGCGCGGCCGTGGCGGCAGCCGCGATGAGGGGTTTACGGATGTGCATGAACTGCCTCCGGGGGGTGGGAGGGGAGGGCGACAACATCAGGTGGGAGAAGTGATAGCGATCACTCCAGGCCCGCGTCAATGGTTTGGACCAAAGAAGGACTAGACCACTCGCAGGACAATTCCCCTTGTCAGAGGCCTGACTGCATACCAAAAACTGCCCGCCACCCCGGGTGACGAGCAGTTTTCGGGTACCTTCGGCCACCCCCGCGCAAGGTTTTGGCAACAAACCAGCCAAACCCCGTTCGTGTGCGATCAGACCCGGTCCGGGTCCTCCCCGGGCATCCCGTACGCATCTGCGACGAGCGCGTACGAGCGCAACCTCGCCTCCCCGCCGTGGGCGTTGGCGGTCAGCATGAGCTCGTCGGCGCCCGTCCGCTTCGCCAGCCCGTCGAGCCCGGCGCGGACCTCGTCGGGGGTTCCGTGGACCACGCTCGCGAGCCGTTCGTCCACGAACTCCCGCTCCGCCGGCGTGTACGGGTACGCCGCCGCCTCCTCGGGCGTCGGCACCAGCCCGGGGCGCCCGGTGCGCAGCCGCAGCATCGACAGCGCGCCCGTCAGCACCTGCGCCCGGGCCTCGGCGTCCGTGTCGGCGGCGAGGGCCGCGACCCCGATGAGGGCGTACGGGGCGTCCAGGACGGCCGAGGGCCGGAACGACTGCCGGTAGAGGTCGAGCGCGGGCAGCGTCCCGGCCGGGGAGAAGTGGTGCGCGTAGGCGAAGGGCAGTCCGAGTCCGCCGGCCAGCCGGGCGCTGAAGCCCGAGGAGCCCAGCAGCCACACCGGCGGCCGCCCGGCGGGGCCCTGCACGGGGCCCGGCACGGCGTGCACGCGGGCGTACGGGTGCCCCTCGGGGAAGTCGTCGTCGAGGAAGCGGATCAGCTCCGCGAGCTGCCGGGGGAACTCGTCCACGGCCTCGTCGCGGCGCCCGGGCCCCCGCAGCGCGGCGGCCGTGTGCCCGTCGGTGCCGGGCGCCCGGCCGAGGCCGAGGTCGATCCGGCCCGGGGCGAAGGCCTCCAGGGTGCCGAACTGCTCCGCGATCGCGAGCGGGGCGTGGTTGGGCAGCATGACCCCGCCCGAGCCGAGCCGGATCCGGGAGGTGTGGGCGGCGAGGTGGGCCAGGATCACGGCCGGGGAGGAGCTTGCGACCCCGGGCATGGAGTGGTGCTCCGCGACCCAGTGGCGGTGGAAGCCGCGGGCCTCCGCGAGCCGGGCCATGTCCACGCTGGTGCGCAGCGAGGCGTGGGCGGTGCTGCCCGCGCCCACGGTGACGAGGTCGAGCACGGAGAGCGGAACCGGGGCCCGGCCGTGCGCGGTCCCGTGGATCCCGTCGCCGGAACCGCCGCCCGAGGCGCCGCCCGAGCCGCCGACGGAACCGCCGACGGAACCGCCGCCCGAGGCGTCCCGGGGGCCGGTCCCTGCCCGGTCCGGCGTGCGGCTCTCCTGTCGACCCGCGTCTCCGGTGTCACTCATCGTCGCTCCCGCTCCGCTCGACCGTCCGTACGAAGAACCCGAACCTCGGGCGCGCTCCGGGCATTCCCGGCACAGTCGGACACCGCGCGTGACCTTGGCATATGCCAGAGGAGTAGATCCAGGCAGAGCGATGTAAATGAGCCATCAATCTCATCAACAGGCGCTCCACGTGGGCCTCTTGATGGCTATCGTGTGAGAGCAAGCGGTAACAACCTGCTAGGGGGAAACCGTGGCGCTGAAGCCCGAGCCGACCGCGCCGTTCCACTCGGTGCAGTACGCCCTGCGCGTACTCGAAACGGTCGCCCGCCATACCGGCGGCGTGACCGACGTACAGATCGCGCGTGAGACCGGCCTGCCCGCGGTCCATCTCGCCCCCATGCTCCTCATGCTGCGCCGGGAAGGATACGTACTGCAGGTGTCAGACGGCGCCTACGCCATAGGGGACTCCCTGGTCCTGCTGGGCTCCGGCGTGGACCGCCAGCAGGCCCTGCAGGACAAGCTCCAGGAGACCCTGGACCGGCTGCGGGACTCGGTGGGGGCGGCGGTCTACATCAGCAGGTACGTGGACGGTGAAGTGCGCATCACGCAGTTCGCGGACAGCCCGCGCACGCCCAAGGTGCACGAGTGGGTCGACTTCCGCTCCGCGGCGCACGCCAGCGCGGTCGGCAAGTGCCTGCTGACCCAGCTCGACCAGAACGGGCGGCGCGACCACCTGTCGCGGCACAAGATCGCCCGGCTGACGTCGAAGACGATCGTGAACGAGCGGATCCTCTTCTCGAAGCTGGACAGCCAGCCGGCCACGGTCCCCATGCTCGATCTCCAGGAGTACGCGGTGGGCACGGTCTGCGCGGCCGTCCCGATCACCGCCGGAGCTTCGGTGGGCTGCCTGGCCCTGTCGCTGCCGGTCGAGCACGCCCACCGGCTGCGGGCCGCGGCCGACGCCCTGAACCGCAAGGCCGCACCGCTGCTGCTGTCGCTCACCCTCTGAACGGCGGGGGCGGCGGTGGCGGCGGGGCGCCCTGCCGGGCCCCGGGCCGGGGCGGCCGGCCCGGAAAACACTTCGGGCGGTTCCCGGTGAACCGGAAACCGCCCGAAGGACAGGTGCGCCGCCAGGGACTCGAACCCCGGACCCGCTGATTAAGAGTCAGCTGCTCTAACCAACTGAGCTAGCGGCGCCTGCTGACAGAGAAAATACTACCTGCTCCTCCGGGGTGCTCAAAACCATGGGGTCCGGCAGCTCAGCGGCCCAGCAGCCCGGCCCGTCCCTGGGCCTCGTAGGAGGCCAGGAGGGCCGCCCGGTCCGCCGGGCCGAGCGGGCGGTAGGCGGATTCGCCCCGCGGGCGCCACCAGACCGGGTCCGGGGTGTCGAAGCCCTCGCGGCGCAGGGAGACCCGGTGGACCTTGTTCGTCGCCGTGGTCGGCAGGGCGTCGACGACCCGCACGTAGCGCGGGGCCATCTTCGTGCCGAGGTCCGGCTGGACGCCGAGGAAGGCCGCGAAGCCCTCCGGTGAGAAGACGGCCCCCGCGCGCAGGGCGACCGCCGCCATGACCTGGTCGCCGGCCACCTCGTCCGGTACGGCGTACACCGCGACGGCGGCGGCCCGCGCCCAGCGGGCCAGGATGTTCTCGATCACCGCCGCCGCCAGGTTCTCGCTGTCGACGCGCAGCCGGTCGTCGGTGCGCCCCGCGAAGTACAGGAAGCCGTCCGCGTCGCGGAAGAAGAGGTCGCCGGTCCAGTACCAGCCCTGGCGGGTGCGGGCCGCCTCGGCGTCGGGGTTGCGCCAGTAGCCCTCGAAGAGGCTGCGGCCCTTGTTGACCAGTTCGCCGATGGCCTCGTCGCCGTTGAGGAGCCGCCCCTGCGGGTCGAGATCGGCCGGCGGGCACTCCCGGCCCGTCTCCGGGTCGATGACGGCCAGGTCGTCGCCCGCGCCCGCGCGGCCCAGGGCGGCGGCCGGGGTGTCCGGGGTGCGCTGGACGGAGGCGCCGCCCTCGGTGGCCCCGTAGCCCTCGACGAGCCGGACCCCGAAGCGCTCGGCGAAGCGGGCCGCGTCGACCGCCCCGGCCTCGGTGCCGAAGCCGAGGCGCAGCGTGTGCGCGCGGTCGTCGGGGCGCGGCGGGGTGGCGAGGAGGTACTGGACCGCGCGGCCGACGTAGGTGAAGTACGTCGCCCCGTAGGCCCGTACGTCGTCCAGGAACGCGGAGGCCGAGAAGCGGCGGCGCAGCGCCACCGCGGCCCCGCCGGCGAGCGCGGGCAGCCAGTCGGCGATGACCGCGTTGCCGTGGAAGAGGGGCATGCAGACGTAGTGGACGTCGTCCGGGGTGACCGAAAAGTGCCGGGCGAGGGAGGCTCCGGCGCCGGCCAGGCGGCCCTGGGTGCAGATGGCGGCCTTGGGCGCGCCGGTGGAACCGGAGGTGAAGTAGAGGAGCAGCCGCGACTCCGGGCCGGGGCCCGCGCCCAGGACCGCCTCGCCGGGCTTCGCGCCGGCGTAGGGGGCGAGCAGGGCCTCGTACTCTTCGGCGTCCGTGACCAGCAGCCGTACGCCGGGCAGGTCGAGGCCGCGCAGCAGGGGCAGGTGGGCGCGCTCGGTGACCAGGATCCGGCAGTCGGTGTGCAGGATGTCGCGGGCCAGCTCGGGACCGCGCCGGGTGGGGTTGATCCCGGCGACGGCGGCCCCGGCGAGGGCCGCCGCGCCGAGCCAGAACGGGAACTCGGGGGTGTTGTCGAGCAGCACCCCGATGTGCGGCTCCGCCCCCGGCGGCAGCAGGTCGACGAGGAGCGCGGCGCGCGCCGCGGCCTCCCGGGCGGTCCGGTGGTGGCTGAGGACGCCGTCGGCGTACTTCAGACCGGGCCGGTGGTCGCCCCATTGGCGCGCGATGAGCTCCGCGACGGTTTCGGGTGTCGTCGTCCGCATGCCGCCGGAGGATAGCTGACGTTCCGTCAGAAATGAACGCCGCGCGGAAGGCCGGCGATCGGAACGGTCAGAACTGGACGTCGGAGCAGGAGTAGAAGGCGTTGACGGTGTCGTTGACCGTCCAGACGGCGAGGATCAGGTGCCGGCCGGTCTTGCCGCTCGGCATGGCGCCCTGGTGGACGGTGGTCATGGCGGGGCGGGCGCCGTTGTAGGCGACCGTGAGGAAGGGCTGCGGGTCGAGGTCGGCTCGGGTCAGGGGCTTGTTCGGGTTCCAGCCGTTCTTGGTCACGTAGTACCGGAAGTCCGTGGTCGAGTGGTTCGCGGTGAACTGCCAGCGGAAGCTGTAGCTCTGCCCGCTGGTCACCGGGGTGGCCGGCCAGGCGCCGCCGCGCGGGTCGTCGAGCTGGGCGAACTCGGTGTGGTTGGCCGAACATATGCGGCCGTCGGCGGGTCCGGCAGCCGGGAAGCCCTTGAGGCCCTCGACGCTCTGGGGCTCCCACTGGATGGGGCCGCAGTCGGCGACGGTCCTGTTGGCGCAGAGCTTCTGTCGGCTGATGGGGGTGTCGGTGTAGCCGTGGCCGTTCGCGGTGGGGGCCGTGACGAGCGCGAGGGCGGCGGCGATGCCGAGGCCGGCCGCGGTGGCGGCGGCGGCCTTCGGGGATCTGGGCATGCGGAAGGAACGCATGATGCTCCTTGAACGTGGGGGGATGTCCGGGAGAGCGTGCGCACGCGTGGGGATGGCCCGCGCCGGCGCTGGCGCCGGAACGGGCCGTTCGCGAAACTCTTTAGGTCTAGACCAAGTCCCACAGTATTGACGGGAGTTGTCCCTGTCCAGACCAATGGAAGAACGGGTGGTCCGGTCCACCCCGGATCCACCCGTTCGTCTGGTGCGGCGGCCTCCGGCCCTGCCGCGGGGCCCTGTCGCTGGGCCCCTGTCGTCCTGGTACCGCCGCCCGCCGCCCGCCGCCGCTACTCCGCGCGGCCCGTGTAGAAGGCGACGGTCAGGTCCTTCACCAGCGCCTTGCGCTCGTAGTCGTCGAGCTCGACGAGCCCGCGCGAGGTGAGGCGGTGGACGGTGTCGTCGACCGCGTCGACCACCGAGGTCAGGACGGCGTCGCGGTGCTTCGCATCGATCGCCGCGACCCGGCGGCGCCGCATGGCGTCCGCGACCTCGGGGGCGTACTCGATCCGGGTCGGCTGCGCCGAGAACACCTCGACCCCGACCGCCTCGGTCTCGGCCGCGAGCATCCGGGTCAGCGCGTCGCCGACGGCTTCGGCGTCGCGCAGGGTCGGGGCGTCCTCGTGGAAGGCGTCGGCCGGGAGCTGGGACAGGACGCGGGCCATGGCCGATTCGACCTGCTCGGCGAGGTAGTCGACGTGGTCGGCGACGGCCAGCGTCGCGCGGGCGGTGTCCTTGACCTGCCAGACGACCTGGACGACGACCTGGAGGGCGAGGCCCCCGGAGTCGACGGCGGGCATCGGGTCGCTGCGCCAGTGGCGCAGCCGCACGTCGACCCGGCGGCGCAGCAGCAGGGGGCTGATCCACGTCAGGCCGGAGCGGCGGACGGTGCCGCGGTAGCGGCCGAAGAGGGTGAGCACCCAGGCGTGCCCGGCGCGGCCCCGGCCCAGTCCGCCGAGGGCGAGGAGTGCGACGACGCCGAGGAAGGCGAGCGGGGGCCAGAAGCGGGCTTGCAGACCGCGGTAGGGGCGGGGCTCCGCGCCGAACGCCACGGCGAGGGCGTCGGGAACGGCCCCGGCCCGCCACAGCACGACCGTGCAGCCGGCCAGGGCGAGCCCGCCGACGGCCACGCCGATCCAGCCGGGGAGCACCGGTCCGTGGTGCTCCCGGAGGCGGTCGTCCCCGCGGGGTACGCGGCGTCCGGGGACGGTCCGGACGGCCGCACCGGCGGGCGCGCCCACCGGGACCGGAGCCTTGGCCTGCGGTCCGCGCCGCGTTTGCGGGGCCTGCCCTGCTTGCTGGGCTTGCTGGACTTGCTGGACTTGCTGGGCTTGCGGCTGGGCCGCGCCCCGGAAGGGCAGGTGCACCGGCACCTCGCTCACGGCGACCCCGCGCAGTGCCCCGACCCGGGGCAGGTCCTGCGTGTCGTCCTCCTCCATCCGCGCCACGGCCCGCGCGACGACCTCCGCGACGCCGGGACCGTGGCCGGGTCCGGGTCCGGGTCCGGGTCCGGGCACGGACCAGGACAGGTCCCGCACGCCGCCGCCGTCCTCGCGCCCGGCCGCGGCCTCCGCTCCGCCGGCCAGGTCCGCGTCGGCCTCCGCGACGGGAGCACTCGGCTCCCGGCCCCCTGGAGCGGGCTGCTCGTGCTGCTCGGCCGGACCGGCGCAGGGGTGGCCGGCCGAGGGGCCGTCCGAGTCGGCTCCGCCGTCGAAGACGGAACCGGCGCTCGCCGCGGTACCGGCCTGGCCGAAGGGCCGACCGGATCCGCCGGGGGCGGTGACCACCCGGGACACCGTGGCCGCGGCCGCGGCCACGGCGCCGGCCGGCTCCCCGGCCGTCCGGGCGGACTGCTCGACGGTGTCGGCGCGCGGGCCGGGCCGCGCGGCCCGGGGCCCGGCTCCGCCGTCGAAGGCGGGCCCGCCGCACGGCTCCGTACCGCCAGGCTCCGCCCCACCCGGCCGATCGGCTCCGCCGCGCGGGGCGGCGGGCCGGTCTTCGGCCCGGGCCGGTACGCCGCCGTCGGCGGCCTGCTCCCGGACCGCTCCGGCGGGTCCGGGCACGGACCGGGACTGGTCGCGCAGGTCGTCCCGGTCGGCAAGGGCAGGGGCGGGCACGGACCACGCCGGAGCCGGCGCGACGGGCGAACCGCCGTGCACCTCCTGCTGGTCGCTACCGGACTCCGCCCGGCCGAACGGCCCGGCCGGAGCCACGGCGGAGCGGGTCTCGGCCCGAACGGCCGCGTCGTCGAAGCCGGGCTCCGTACCGGCGGTGCGGCAGTCGGTCCGAGCGGCCGCGCCCGGGAACCCGGAGCCGGTCTGGGGCGCCGTACCGGCCGGGCCGTGGTCGGGCCGCGCCGGCGCGTCCCGGAAGGCGGGGCCGGTGAAGGTGAAGGGGTCGCCCTTTGGGGCGTCGGACGGGGCGGGTGCGGTGGGCGCGGGCTCGGCCATGGCGCCGACCGGCACCGGCAGGTCGTGCGCCAGGTCGCGCGCCGCGTACGGTCCGGCCTGCCGGTCGGACCCGGACGCGCCGGGGGGCGGCACCCGGTCCGCCCCGGCGGTGTGGAAGACGGGCTCGGGCTCCGCGGCCGGGGGCCACGGGTTGTCCTGCGGGTGGGGGCGCGCGGTTTCGGTGTCCGCGTTCCGCAGGCGCGGGGCGGCCGCGCCCGCGTAGACCGCCTCCTCATCCTGCGGGTGCGGGATGTCCACCCGCGCCGCCGGTACGTCGCTTCGCGCGGCCTCCGCGGCCCGGGCGGGCCGGTGGTGCGCCGCGCCGGACGCGAGCAGGTCGCCGCGCGCGGACTCCGCCGCGAACGGGCCGTGCGCGGCGCGGTCCTCGGACCAGGCCTGCGCCGGGCGGCCCGCGGCCGCCTCCCACGGGGCCCGCCCGTGCGCGGTGGCCGCCGCGAGCGGCTGCTCCCGGTCCGGTTCCGCGGCCGGCATCGGGCTCACCGGCTGCGGCGCGGCGAAGACGGGCGCGGCGAAGGCCGGCTCGGCCGGGACCGGCGCCGCGGCGAGCGGCGCGACCGGGGTCGGCGCCACCGTCCAGCCGGTCGGTGCGGCCCACTCGGTCGCCGTCCGCTCGGACGGCACCGGAACCGGAACCGGAACCGCGACCGGGACCGGGACCGGAGTAGGGGTCGGCGTCGGCGTGGGCGTCGGCGTCGGCGCCGGGCGCGGGGGGACCTGGAAGGTGCCCGTGGTCGAGGTCGTGCGCGTGGGGTACATCGTTGCCTCCGTCATGCGAACAGCCGGCGCCAGGTTTCCGGGCCCGGATAGCCGTCGGCCTCGGCGCCGCGCCAGCCCTGGGCGCGCTGGAAGGCCTCGACGCTGCGGCGGTCGGCCTCGCCCCAGCGGGGGCCCGGCCCGGACGTGAAGTTCTTGCCGAAGCCCTTCTTCACCAACTGGCGGCCAAGGGCGGTGATGGACGGGTGGGACACGCCCGGACGGAACGTCGCGGCTCCCGGGTAGGCGGGTTTGCCCGCCGGGCCCGCTGCGCCGCCCGGTTTCGGCGGGGCCGGGGCCGGCGGAGCGGGTGCCGGCGGGGTGGGTGCGGCGCCCTGTGTCGGCGGGATGTCCTTGCCCTGGTGCTGGGCGAGCAGCCGCCAGGTGTGCGCGCCCGGCATGCCGTCGGCGTCCGCTCCCGTCCAGCCCTGGGCGCGCTGGAAGGCCTGGGTCGCCAGCCGGTCGGAGTCGCTCCACCGGGTGGTGACGCCCTGCGGGTAGAAGCGGGAGCCGCCGCGGTCGGAGAGCATCCGGCCGAGCTGGGCGACGTACGCGTTGTTGGATCCCGGGCCGAACTTCGACGCACCGGGGAAGGTGGCCGAGACGGCCGGGGTGCCGCCCGGCGCGGGCGGCTCGCCGACCGCCGGGTCGGGAACGACCGAGCCGGCCAGCCCGTTGAACCGGTACGGGAGGTACTTCGCCGCGTTGTTCCAGTAGCCGTAGGGCGTGGCCTGGCGCCGTGTCGTGGGCCGGGTCTGCTCGTAGACGACGTAGTGGGTGCGGGTCTCGTCCACCCACCCCCCGAAGAGCACGACGTGCGAGCCCTTGTTGGGGTCGGCCGGGTTGTGGAAGAGGAGCATGTCCCCCGGCAGCAGCTCCTCCTTCGTGATCTTCGTCGCGAACTTGTCGAGGCTGCCGGTCCACTCGTTGGTGCCGAGGTTCCACACCATCGAGACGTAGCCGGAGCAGTCCTGCCGGTATCCGTCCGTCCAGTACTCGGACATGCTGTACGGAACCTGCGCGTCCAGCCACAGCTTCGCCCGGTTGATGATCGTCGCGCGGTCGGTGCGCTTCACCGCCGAGGGCGCTCCCGGCAGCCCGGGGGGTTTCGCGGGCACGCCCTTCGGCCCGTGCAGGGGGCCGCGGCCGCCCTGCGGCGAGTTCGGATCGTCCTGCGGCGCCACCGAGCCGGGGCCCGGCACGGTCACCGCGACCGCCGCTCCCCCGCCGCCGCCGAGGACCACGCCCGCGGCGGTGGCCAGGACCAGCGCCCGGCGGGCCCCGTGCGCGGCGGGGTGCCCGCCGTCACGCAGCGGTATGGCCCGGGCACGGGCGAGCGTGCGGCGGCGCTGGGCACAGCCTTGGCACGGGCAGTCGCCGGCGGGCTCGTACTCCTCGAAGGCGGGCATCGGCATCCGGGTCGGCGCCGTCGGCACGGGCACGGGCGCCGGCGTCTCTGTCACCGTCACCGTCGCCGTCGGCGTCGGCGTCGGCGTCGGCGTCGGCGTCATCTCGTGCGCATGCGTCGGAGGCTGCATCGTCATGCGGTTCCGTCCACTCCCCTGCTCGTCCACTGGGCAGCCGGGACCGCATCTGGCGGGGCATCAGATCCGGCCTGGCCCAGACATATCGTGCACGACAAAACCCCCAAACATGGGTTAATCGGACAGAACGCGCGCAGCTTGTCACGAGCACCGGCGCGCGTGGGGTAGAGTTTTCCCTGTCACCAAGCGCCGCTAGCTCAGTTGGTTAGAGCAGCTGACTCTTAATCAGCGGGTCCGGGGTTCGAGTCCCTGGCGGCGCACAGACGAGAGAAGCCCCCCACAGTGAAAACTGTGGGGGGCTTCTTCGTTTCCGGCGGCGGCCGGCCTACACCGCCGTGCCCGAGCGGGCTCCGACGCCGGTCAGGTACGCCGACACCACCACGTTCGCCGTGTACTGCTTGGCGGCCTTGTCGTAGCTGCCGCCGCAGGTCACGAGCCTCAGCTCGGCCCGGCCCCGGACCTTGGGGCCGTAGGCCTTCGCCGGGTCGAAGCCCGCGCGCTCGTGGACCCGTACGTCCTCGATCGTGAACTCGGCGATCGAGCCGTCCGCCCGCACCACGCGCACCTTGTCGCCCGGCTTCGCCGAGCTCAGGCCGTAGAACACCGCCGGCTTCGACCGCGTGTCCACGTGTCCGACCAGCAGCGCGGTCCCGGCCGTGCCCGGCTGAGCGCCGCCGCGCCACCAGCCCACGGTGCCGGGATTGTCGTAGGGGGGCGGCTCGATCGCCCCCTGCGCGTCCAGGTCCCGGGTGATCACCGGCGCCTGCACGCCCATGGACGGTACGTCGACCCGCGCGGGCGCGGCCGGCCCCAGCGGGGTGTGCGCCGCGGGCAGGCCCGGGGCCGCCGGTCCGCCGGCCTGCCCGGGCAGGGGTATCGACACCCCGGTGATCTCACGGCCCCACAGCCACAGGCCGAGGACCAGCACCGACCAGGCGGCGAAGGTCAGCAGCCGGGAGCCGCCGGCGGCCTTCGGCTCGCCGCTCATCCGCTCACCCGCCGCTGCGGCGGCGGCGCAGGGTCAGCGCCCGGCCGGCGACCGCCAGGGTGGCCGCGGCGGCGAGCACCGCGCCGATCACCGTGTGCGGCAGGCCGGGGCCGTCGTCCCCTTGGCCCTTCTTGGCCGCCGCGGCCAGCTGCGCGGAGTCGGCGGCCTTCGCCTGGTCGGCGGCCTTCGCCACGTCGGCCGCCTTCGACTTCGCGGCGATCTCCTCGGACATGCCGCCGCCGCCCGCGTGGACCGGCCAGATCGGCGTGTGGTGCGGGTTGGGGTGGTGCTCGCGGCGCCGCTCGATCTCGATCGAGCCCCACTCGCGGTCGTCGCGGCCGCCGCACTTGACCCGGATGGTGTGCCGGCCCGGCTCGGCCCAGGAGCGGATCATCGCGTCGCCCCACAGGGTGCGGCGGTCGTCGCGCCCGGTGGACAGCCGGACCTCGGAGACGAAGACGGAGGACTGGGCGATGGCCCAGTCGTCGTCACAGCCGCGGACGCGCAGTTTGACCTGCGCCCCCGGCTCGGCCGGATTGGGGTCGACGGACACGCTGCCGCGGTTGTTCCAGTCCTCCGCGAAGGCGATGGGCGCGGTCACGGCGGACAGGGCCGTCAGGGCGACGGCCACCCCGGTGACACGGAGAGCGATCAGATCGGTGCGCATGGTGAACCTCCTCAACAAGGAGATTCACGCGCGGCGCGCCGCTCCGCATCCGGAGCGGCGCTCTCTTGGCCCGTACGTGTCAGCCGTACGACCTAATCGCCGAGCTGATCGGGGCACCCGCCGGGGTCCGCCGGCGTACCCCGGACGGACGCCGGACGGACCTCAGACGAGGTCGACGAGGTCCGCGATGGAGTCGAACGTCTGGGTCGGGCGGTACGGGAACTTCTCGGTGTCCGCCGTCGAGGTCAGGCCGGTCAGCACGAGGAAGGTCTGCATGCCCGCCTCGAGCCCCGCCAGGATGTCGGTGTCCATCCGGTCGCCGATCATCGCGCTGGTCTCGGAGTGCGCGCCGATGGCGTTCAGGCCGGTCCGCATCATCAGCGGGTTGGGCTTGCCGGCGAAGTACGGCTTCTTGCCCGTCGCCTTGGTGATCAGCGCGGCGACCGCGCCCGTGGCGGGCAGCGGGCCCTCGGTGGAGGGGCCGGTCTCGTCCGGGTTGGTGCAGATGAAGCGGGCGCCGCCGTTGATCAGGCGTACCGCCTTGGTCATGGCCTCGAAGCTGTACGTACGGGTCTCGCCCAGGACCACGTAGTCGGGCTCGTGGTCGGTCAGGATGTAGCCGATGTCGTGCAGCGCGGTGGTCAGGCCGGCCTCGCCGATGACGTACGCGGTGCCGCCGGGGCGCTGGTCGTCGAGGAACTTCGCGGTGGCCAGCGCCGAGGTCCAGATGTTCTCGACGGGGACGTCCAGGCCCATGCGGCTGAGGCGGGCCTGGAGGTCGCGCGGGGTGTAGATGGAGTTGTTGGTCAGGACCAGGAAGGGCTTGCCGGACTCGCGCAGCCGGTTGATGAAGGCGGAGGCGCCGGGGATCGGGGTGCCCTCGTGGATGAGGACCCCGTCCATGTCGGTGAGCCAGGATTCGATCGGCTTGCGCTCTGCCACTGGACTGTTCTCCGCTCTCGGTGGCGTCTGACCTCGGTGACCTCTGGTCTCTACCACCCTATCCGGGCCGGACCGCGGACGCGTTCGGCGTCCACGGCCCGGACCGGAGGGCGAAACAGCTGGTCGGGCCGGTCGTGTCAGGCCAGGCGGACGTTGTCGACGGTCCAGTACCAGTTGTTGCTGCCGCTGTAGCGGAAGCGGACCTGGACGTCGGTGGCGCCGGCCGGGACCTGGAGCGCGATCGACTCGGAGCGGGCGACCGCGTCGGCGGTGTAGCTCTTGACGACCGTCGGCGTACCGCCGTTGTAGGAGACCAGGACCTGGGCGGTCTGGCCGGACTCCTGGCGGTAGTGGGTCTGGAAGGTCAGGTTCCGCGTCGACCCGGCGGTGACCGGCCACTTGGGGGTGATGAGGGTGGAGTCGTAGGAGCCGGTGTGGCTCTTGTCGTCCCACTCGTCGGAGTCGGCGACGGCGAAGACGTCGCGGGAGCGGACGTTCAGCTCGCGCCACTGGTCGCGCTGCGACTGGCTCCAGAACTCGTCGGTGGCGAAGGCCCATCCGGCCCACTCGGTGACACCGCCCGTGCCCATCTTGGAGTTGTCGACGGACCAGCCGGCCGGCGGGGTGTGCGTGAAGCCCTTGGTGGCGGCCGGGATGCCCGCCTCGTCCACGCGCGCCTGGAGGATCGGGCGCAGGGTGTCGAAGGGGTCGTCGTCGGGGGCGTTCAGCGGGACGCCGTCGATGCCGGGGGCGCTGACGCCGACCTGGGCGAGCGCGGTCGCGGCCACGTCGACGAGCTTGACGTCCTCGCGCACCGAGCCGGCCGGGATGCCGGCGCCCTTGGCGATGACGAAGGTGCCGCGCTCGGCGATGGTGGAGCCGCCGTGGCCGCCGGAGTTGGTGTGGCCGTGGTCGGTGGTGACCAGGATCTTCCAGTTCTCCTGGGCGTAGGTCGGGCGGTTCTGGACGGCGCCCAGGAGCTGGCCGACGAGGACGTCGACGCGGGCGACGGTGTCCAGGTACTGCTGGCTGGCGGCGCCGTAGGAGTGGCCGGCCGCGTCGATCTCGCCGAGGTAGACGAAGGCGGCGTCCGGGTTCTGGTCGCGCAGTTCGGTGGCGGCCGCGGCGGCGATCTTCGGGTCCTCGCTGCCGTAACCGTCGCGGTCGCCCTTGAGGGAGAGGCGCTTGTCGACCTTGGCCGAGAAGATCGGGCCGTTCTGGTCGGTGGAGGTGATGGGCTCCCAGTCGGCGGCCGCGTACGTGTTGAGCGCCGGCTTGGCGTTCTCGATGCGGGTCAGGAAGTCCGGGTGGGCCGTGTAGTTCTTGCCGGTGAAGGAGTTGTCCTTCACGCCGTGCTTGTCGGGCCAGACGCCGGTGGCGATGGAGGACCAGCCGGGTCCCGAGGAGGTGGCTCCCATCGGGTTCGCGTACAGGGTGCTGCGGGCGGTCAGGCCCTGGGCCATCAGGCCGTTCAGGTGCGGGGCGTTGGCGGCCTTGACGCGGTCGAGGACCGCGCCGTCCAGGCCGATGACGAGCACCTTGTCGGTGGTGGCGGCGGCCTCGTCGGCGGTCGCGGCGTGGGCGCCGAGCGCGGTGGCGAGCAGGGCCGTGGCGGTGGCGGCCACGGCGAGGGTCCGTCCGGACAGGACAGTGGGCACGTACTCCTCCGGGAGTAATCGTGGGGAAGGCGCAGGGGACGTACGGGTGCGCTGGCGTGCGGCTGTACTGGCGTGCGGGCGCACGAGCGTAGGGCGGGTCCGGACCGAAGGCGAGATACGGTCCAGACCCGTTATGTGAGCGTCACTATCCTGGCCGTGGGTGGCCGGGAGGCGTCCAGTCGGCTTCCGGTCAGCTTCCGGTCGCCGACTTCCACGCGTCGACGTAGCCGGTGAGGTTCTTGTCGATGTCGGCCCAGTCCGGCTCGAAGACCTCGACCCCGCTCATGAGCTTGGTGAGCTCGACGGCGTTGGCGTCGGTGGGCTTGACGTCGGTGCGCGCCGGGAAGCCGCCGCCGACCCCGCTGACCAGCTTCTGGGCGTCCTCGCTGAGGAGGTGATCGAGGAGCTTCTTGCCGTTCTCGGTGTGCGGGGCCTTGTCGAGGAGCCCGGCCGCGTACGGCAGGGAGAAGGTGGTGGGCTTGGCGCCCTCCTTGGCCGGGAACCAGATGCCCAGGTTCGGCATGGACTTGGACTGCGCGAAGTTCATCTGGACGTCGCCGTTGGCGACGAGCAGCTCGCCCTTGTCGGTCTTGGGCGCGAGCTTGCTGGTGGAGGAGGACGGGCCGACGTTGTTGGCCTGGAGCTTCTTCAGGTACTCCATCGCCGGCTCCTTGCCGCCGAAGTCGTGCATCGCCTTGATGAGGACGGCGGTGCCGTCGCCCGCGACGCCCGGGGTGGAGTACTGGAGCTTGCCCTTGTACTTGGCGTCCAGCAGCTCTTCCCAGGTCTTGGGGGCCTGGGCCAGCTCCTTCTTGTTGTAGACGAAGCCGAAGTAGTTGTTGACGACCGAGGTCCACTTGCCGTCGGCGGCCTTGTCCGCGCCGTTGACCTTGTCGGAGCCCGCCGGCTTGTACGCCTGGAGCAGGCCCTTGCCGTCGGCCTGCTGGATGAAGGGCGGCAGGGTGATCAGTACGTCGGCCTGCGTGTTGGTCTTCTCCCGGACGGCGCGCTGCACCATCTCGCCCGAGCCGCCCTCGACGTACTTGACCTCGATGCCGGTCTTCTTCGTGAAGTCGGCGAAGACCTTGTCGTACCAGCCGTCGCCCTTGTCGCTCTTGAGTCCGTCGGCGCTGTAGACGGTGACGACCTTCTCGCCACCGCCCTTGGCGCCGTCGGCCGAGCCGTCGGAGCCGGTGGAGGAGGAGCCGCCGCAGGCGGCGAGGGAGGCGGCGAGGGCGAGGCCGCCGGTGACGGCGGCGGTGGCGCGCAGGTACTTGTTGCTGGGCATGGAACTTCCTCACGGGGAAAGGGAGTCAGCGGGGAGTGCGGCAGGGGGTCAGCGGTACGCGGCCTTGGTGCGGACGCGCGAGACGGCCAGCAGGACCAGCAGGGTGGTGGCCATCAGGACCACGGCGACGGCGGAGCCGCTGAAGAGCGAACCGCGGTCGGTGGCGGTGAAGATGCGGACCGGCAGGGGCATCCAGTCCGGCGGGTAGAGCATCATCGTGGCGCTCAGCTCGCCCATGGACAGGGCGAAGCAGAGTCCCGCGGCCGCGGTGAGCGACGGCAGCAGGAGGGGGAGCTTGACCCGCCACAGCACGTACGCGGGTCGGGCGCCCAGGGAGGCCGCCGCCTGCTCGTACGCGGGATCGAGACGCACGATGGCAGCCGAAACCGACTGGTAGGCGAACGCCGTGACAAGAATCGTGTGCGCCAGGATCACGATCGAGCTGGTGCCGTTGAGGAGCAGCGGCGGCTTGCTGAAGGCGACGAGCACGGCGAGGCCGACGACCACGGACGGTACGGCGACGGGCAGCACGAAGAGCGCGTCCAGGGACCGCTTGCCGCGGCGGCCCAGTCCGGCGGCGGCGAGCGCCGCCCAGGTGCCGACGGCGAGCGCGAGGAGGCTGGCGGCGAACGCCGTGGCCAGCGAGGTGGTCAGCGCCTGGAGGGACTCGCCCCGGACGGCCGCCGTGTAGTTCTCCGTGGTCGGGCCGGAGGGGAAGGCGCCGGACCAGTGGGTCGAGAACGACGCGGCCACCACGACGAGCAGGGGCAGGGCGAAGAGGGGCAGGAAGAGGAGTCCGAAGAGGCTCCAGGCGGCCCAGCGGCCGGTCTTGCTATGCACCAGCACGCTTGCTCACCACCCGGTAGAGGCCGAAGAGGCCGACGGAGATCGCGATGTTGACGACGGCGACCACGCAGGCGGCCGAGTAGTCGGATTCGAGGATCGCCTTGCCGTAGATGAGCATCGGGAGCGTGGTGACGCCCTTGGCTCCGGTGAACAGGACGATCCCGAACTCGTTGAGGCACATGACGAGAACGAGGCTGCCGCCCGCGGCGAGGGCCGGCAGGGACTCGGGGAGGATCACCCGCCGCACGATGCGGGCGGGCTTCGCGCCGAGCGAGGAGGCCACCTCCAGTTGGGCGGTGTCCAGCTGGGAGAAGGCGGCGAGCAGCGGGCGCATGACGAAGGGCGTGAAGTAGGTGATCTCGGCGAGGAGCACGCCCCACGGGGTGGTCAGGAAGTGGAAGGGCCCGTCGGTGACGCCGAAGGCGTCGGTCCACAGGCCGTTGGCCATGCCGACCGTGCCGTAGACGAAGAGGAGGGCGAGGGTGATGAGGAAGGAGGGGAAGGAGAGGAAGACGTCGATGAACTTGGCCACGGCACGCGCCCCGGGGAACGGGACGAAGGCGATGACCAGCGCGAGCGCGAAGCCGAGGACCAGGCAGCCGACGGTGGCGCCGACGGCCAGCCAGACCGTGGTGCCGAGGGCTTCGCGGAAGGAGTGCGAGGCGAAGACGGAGGCGTAGGAGTCGAAGGCCCCGGCGCCGTTCTCGGGGGTGAGGGACTGCTGGACGACGAGCGCGAGCGGGTAGAGGAAGACCGCCGCGAGCACGGCCACGGGAGGGACCGCCCACAGCCAGCCGGGAACGCTACGGGGCGCACGTGCGGCCTTCGCCGCGAAGCCGCCTGGGGCTTCGGCCGGGCCTCGGGGCGCGCCTTGGGCAGGGCTTCGTACCGGCTGTTGGGGTAGGACCGGAACGCCGGGGGTGGTGTACCGCCGTGACCGTGCTCTCCCCGACGCCCACCCCCGCCGCCCCCGGCTCCGAGGTCTACGTCATGGCCTCCCGCTTCGAGACCGCGAGCCTGGCCGGCGCCCTGAAGTTCTTCCTGAAGGCGCCCGGCATCATCCTCCAGATCCGCAAGGCCCCCGGCGCGCACGGGGCCGCCCTGCGGGCCCGGGTCCTCAGCCGGACCTTCCTGACGCTCTCCGCCTGGGAGGACCGAGACGCGCTCTACCGCTTCGCCGGCAGCGAGCCGCACCGCTCCGGCTCGCGGAAGGCCGCCGCGTACATGAAGGAGTCGGCGTTCACCTTCTGGACCGTTCCGGCGGGCGAGCTCCCCATCAGCTGGGCGGAGGCGGAGCGCCGCCTCGCCGAGCAGAAGCAGAAGTAGGAAGTAGAAGCAGAAGCAGAAGTAGAAGTAGGAAGTAGAAGTGGCAGCAGAAGCCGAGCCGCTGAGCCCCCGCACGGGGCTCGCGGCGCGACCGCGGTCCGTGGCCCCGCCTGGTCGGGGGACACGGACCGTACTCTTGTCCACGTGCAGGAACTCCACGACGCCCCCCTCGCCCCGCTGACCACCTTCCGGCTCGGCGGCCCCGCCGCCCGCCTGGTCACCGCGACCACCGACGCCGAGGTGGTCGCCGCCGTGCGCGCCGCCGACGGGAGCGGCACCCCGCTCCTGGTCATCGGCGGCGGCAGCAACCTGGTCATCGGCGACCGGGGCTTCGACGGCACCGCGCTGCGCATCGCGACCACCGGCTTCACGCTCGACGGGACGAACCTGGAGCTCGCGGCCGGCGAGAACTGGAGCGACGCCGTCGCCCGGGTCGTCGAAGCGGGGCTCGCCGGCATCGAATGCCTCGCCGGGATCCCGGGGTCGGCCGGTGCCACGCCCATCCAGAACGTCGGGGCGTACGGCCAGGAGGTCTGCGACACGATCACCGAGGTCGTCGCCTACGACCGCACGCGCGGCGAGACCGTCACGCTGTCGGCCGCCGCATGCGCGTTCTCGTACCGCGACAGCCTCTTCAAGCACCAGCCCGAGCGGTACGTCGTCCTGCGCGTCCGGTTCGCCCTGGAGGACGCGGGCGGCCTGTCCGCGCCGGTCAAGTACCCCGAGACCGCCCGCGCCCTCGGCGTCGGGGCCGGCGACCGGGTCCCGGCGGCGAAGGCCCGCGAGACCGTCCTGCGGCTGCGCGCCGGCAAGGGCATGGTCCTCGACCCCGCCGACCACGACACCTGGTCGGCCGGCTCGTTCTTCCACAACCCGATCCTGAGCGACGAGGCGTACGCAGCCTTCCTCGCCCGCGCCCAGGACCGCCTCGGCCCCGACACCGCCCCGCCCGCCTACCCGGCCGGCGAGGGCCGTACGAAGACCAGCGCGGCCTGGCTGATCGACAAGGCCGGCTTCGCCAAGGGGTACGGCGACGGCCCCGCCCGCATCTCCACCAAGCACACCCTCGCCCTCACCAACCGCGGCGCGGCCACCACCGAAGACCTCCTCGTCCTCGCCCGCGAGGTCGTCGCCGGGGTCCACGCGGCCTTCGGCGTCACCCTCGTCAACGAGCCGGTGACGGTCGGCGTCAGCATCTGAGGAGTCCCGGCCCGCCCATGCTCTGTCCCCTGCACGGGGCCGGTACGGACCCCACCCGGCTGGTGGGACGCACGATCAGAAGGGTCGTCGCGTCCTGGCACATCAGCGACGGCGAACGCTCCGAGGCGCCCCTCGACGTCTGGCTCCTCGACAGCCACGGCGAGTCCACCCGCATCACCACCGGGTCCGACGCCTGCCTGATCGTGGAGTCCGCCACCCCGCACGAGCCGTACGACATGGGGGAGTGGGGCCGCATCGTGGTCGGCGAGGACCTCGGCGACCACCCCTTCCTGCGCCACCTCGGCGAGAAGGTCGAATCGGTTGCCGAGTACGCGCTGCCCGCGCAGGGCCGCACCCACCTGGAGATCGGCTTCCCGGACGGCGCGCGGGTGCGCGCCGACTGCCACGAGGGCGACCTGCGCCTCACGCGCTGACCCGCCGGCGGGCCCCTACGAGGTCAGCCAGTGGTCGATCCCGGCCAGCAGCTTGTCCTGTACGTCACCGGGCGCGGCCGAGCCGCGCACCGACTGGCGGGCCAGCTCGGCGAGCTCCGCGTCCGTGAAGGCGTGGTGCTCGCGGGCGATCTCGTACTGGGCCGCGAGCCGGGACCCGAACAGCAGCGGGTCGTCCGCGCCCAGGGCCATCGGGACCCCGGCGTCGAAGAGGGTGCGCAGCGGGACGTCCTCGGGGCGCTCGTAGACCCCCAGGGCGACATTGGACGCCGGGCAGACCTCGCAGGTGATCTGCCGGTCGGCGAGGCGCTGGAGCAGGCGGGGGTCCTCGGCGGCCCGTACGCCGTGCCCGATGCGGGCGGCGTGCAGATCGTCGAGGCAGTCGCGGACGGAGGAGGGGCCGGTGAGCTCGCCGCCGTGCGGGGCGGCCAGCAGGCCGCCTTCGCGGGCGATGGCGAAGGCCCGGTCGAAGTCCCGGGCCATGCCGCGGCGCTCGTCGTTGGAGAGCCCGAAGCCGACGACGCCGCGGTCGGCGTAGCGGACGGCGAGGCGGGCCAGGGTGCGGGCGTCGAGGGGGTGCTTCATGCGGTTGGCGGCGATGACGACGCGCATGCCGAGGCCGGTCTCGCGGGAGGCGGTGTCGACGGCGTCGAGGATGATCTCGACGGCCGGGATCATCCCGCCGAGGAGGGGGGCGTAGGAGGTGGGATCCACCTGGATCTCCAGCCAGCCGCTGCCGTCCCGCACGTCCTCCTCCGCGGCCTCGAGGACCAGGCGGCGGATGTCGTCGGGCTCGCGCAGGCAGGAGCGGGCGGCGTCGTAGAGCCGCTGGAAGCGGAACCAGCCGCGCTCGTCGGTGGCCCGGAGCTTCGGTGGCTCGCCGCCGGTCAGGGCGTCCGGCAGCCGGACGCCGTACTTGTCGGCGAGCTCCAGCAGGGTCGACGGTCGCATCGAGCCGGTGAAGTGCAGGTGGAGGTGGGCTTTCGGCAGAAGCGTGAGATCGCGTACGTGCTCCATCTCGTGATCCTGCCGCACTTTTGCCCCGGCCTGCAGCCGGATTCCCTGAACGAGGGCTTGCCCGAACGGAAATTCTGGGTCACGGCCCCGCGGAAACGCCTGAGCGGCGGCTCCCCGCACGGGGGAACCGCCGCTCAGGCCTTGCTGCGGGCCGCTCTAGGCCTTCGCCTCGGCCAGGAGCTTCTGGATGCGGGAGACGCCCTCGACCAGGTCCTCGTCGCCCAGGGCGTAGGAGAGGCGCAGGTAGCCGGGGGTGCCGAAGGCCTCGCCCGGGACGACCGCGACCTCGGCCTCGTCGAGGATCAGCGCGGCGAGCTCGACGGACGTCTGCGGGCGCTTGCCGCGGATCTCCTTGCCGAGCACGTCCTTGACCGCGGGGTAGACGTAGAAGGCGCCCTCGGGGGTCGGGCAGTACACGCCCTCGATCTCGTTCAGCATCCGCACGATCGTCTGGCGGCGGCGGTCGAAGGCGGTGCGCATCTCGTGGACGGCCTCCAGGTTGCCGGAGACGGCGGCCAGCGCCGCGACCTGGGCCACGTTGGAGACGTTGGAGGTGGCGTGCGACTGCAGGTTGGTCGCGGCCTTGACGACGTCCTTCGGGCCCACGATCCAGCCCACGCGCCAGCCGGTCATCGCGTACGTCTTGGCGACGCCGTTGACGACGATGCACTTGTCGGCCAGCTCGGGGACGATCGCCGGGAGCGAGACGAACTTCGCGTCGCCGTAGACCAGGTGCTCGTAGATCTCGTCGGTCAGGACCCACAGGCCGTGCTCGACGGCCCAGCGGCCGATCGCCTCGGCGTCGGCCTCCGAGTAGACGGCGCCGGTCGGGTTCGACGGGGAGACGAAGAGGACGACCTTCGTGCGCTCGGTGCGGGCCGCCTCGAGCTGCTCGACGGAGACGCGGTAACCGGTGGTCTCGTCGGCGACGACCTCGACCGGGACACCGCCGGCGAGACGGATCGACTCGGGGTAGGTGGTCCAGTAAGGGGCCGGGACGATGACCTCGTCACCCGGGTCCAGGATCGCCGCGAACGCCTCGTAGATCGCCTGCTTGCCGCCGTTGGTCACCAGTACCTGGGACGCGTCGACCTCGTAGCCGGAGTCGCGCAGCGTCTTCGCGGCGATGGCGGCCTTCAGCTCGGGCAGGCCGCCGGCCGGCGTGTAGCGGTGGTACTTCGGGTTGCGGCAGGCCTCGACCGCGGCTTCGACGATGTAGTCCGGGGTGGGGAAGTCGGGCTCGCCGGCCCCGAAACCGATCACCGGACGCCCGGCGGCCTTGAGGGCCTTGGCCTTGGCGTCGACGGCGAGGGTGGCGGACTCGGAGATGGCACCGATACGGGCGGACACGCGGCGCTCGGCGGAAGGCGTTTCAGAGGTCATGCGGCCAATCGTCCCAGACGGCAAAGAAGCGCCGCACGCCGTTTCACTTACCGGACGGGGCGTCTCCGGATGGCGCTGTTCGACGTCAGGGCCCGGACCACGTACACTCAACCGTCGTTGGCCCTCGTCGGCCGCTGTGGAACGTGAGCACACTGTGCACCCATCTGCATGCGGTAGGTTGGGGCACGCAAAGGGTCGTAGCTCAATTGGTAGAGCACTGGTCTCCAAAACCAGCGGTTGGGGGTTCAAGTCCCTCCGGCCCTGCTCCACACTCCGTCTCGGACGTGTGCGCAGGTACGTATTTCGATGCAACGCCGTGCGGCGCAACCGGGCGCGGCTACGGCCACGACCCGGATTCAGGTGAGAGACGTGACGGACGCCCTGGGCTCCATCGACATGCCTGACGCCGAGGATGACACTCGCGAGAAGAAGGCCCGCAAGGGCGGCAAGCGCGGCAAGAAGGGCCTTCTGGGTCGTCTCGCGCTTTTCTACCGCCAGATCGTCGCGGAGCTCCGCAAGGTTGTCTGGCCCACTCGGAACCAGCTCACGACGTACACCTCCGTGGTGATTGTCTTCGTCGTCATCATGATCGGTCTGGTGACCGTGATTGACTACGGGTTCCAGGAAGCCATCAAGTTCGTCTTCGGCTGATCCCCGCGGAGGGCGGCGCCTTGATGGGTGCCGCCCGTTTTCGCATGTTCGACCACCTTTTGTATCCAGGAAGAAGCAGCCACCGTGTCTGACCCGAACCTGAACGCGAGCCCCGACTCCGTCGAGTCCGTCGAGGACGCGCTCGACATCGTCGAGGCTGCAGACGCCGTGGACCCCGATGAGGCCGAGCTCGCCGACGCCGAGGCGGGTGTCGCCGCCGAAGAGGCCGCGCTGCACGTCGAGGGCGAGGTCGACGCCGAGGCTGAGGACGACGCCGAGGCCGAAGAGGCCGACGACGAGTCCGATGAGACCGAGGACGAGGCCGAAGAGGCTTCCGACGAGGACGAGACCGGCGAGGCCGAGGACGACGCCGCGCTGGCCGAGGACGACGCGGAGGCCGGAGAGGCCGACGCGGAGCCCGCCGAGCCGGTCGACCCCGTCCAGGCCCTGCGCGACGAGCTCCGCAGCTTGCCCGGCGAGTGGTACGTCATCCACACCTACGCCGGCTACGAGAAGCGCGTCAAGGCGAACCTCGAGCAGCGCGCCGTCTCGCTCAACGTCGAGGACTTCATCTACTCGGCCGAGGTGCCCGAGGAAGAGATCGTCCAGATCAAGAACGGCGAGCGCAAGAACGTCCGGCAGAACAAGCTGCCCGGCTACGTTCTCGTCCGCATGGACCTGACGAACGAGTCCTGGGGCGTCGTCCGCAACACGCCTGGTGTCACCGGCTTCGTGGGCAACGCGTACGACCCGTACCCGCTGACCCTCGACGAGATCGTCAAGATGCTCGCTCCCGAGGCTCAGGAGAAGGCCGCCAAGCTGGCCGCGGAAGAGGCCGGCCTGCCCGCGCCCTCCGTCAAGCGCACCATCGAGGTCCTGGACTTCGAGGTCGGCGACTCGGTCACCGTCACCGACGGCCCGTTCGCGACGCTGCAGGCGACCATCAACGAGATCAACCCGGACTCGAAGAAGGTCAAGGGTCTCGTCGAGATCTTCGGCCGCGAGACCCCGGTCGAGCTGAGCTTCGACCAGATCCAGAAGAACTGATCCACAGTCTTCTGACTCACGCTTCCGGACAGGTCAGATTGCCCCCTCGCGGGCGGTCTGACCTGCTCGGTTTTCAGCCCCGCGCCGATACCCGTTATCGTGGTGCGGTATGCCTCCATCCGGATGACCGGATTGGCGGCGAAAACTCTCACTAGGACCCGGAGAGAGCAATGCCTCCCAAGAAGAAGAAGATCACGGGGCTCATCAAGCTCCAGATCAAGGCCGGTGCGGCCAACCCGGCTCCGCCGGTCGGCCCCGCGCTCGGTCAGCACGGCGTCAACATCATGGAGTTCTGCAAGGCCTACAACGCCGCGACCGAGTCGCAGCGTGGCATGGTCGTGCCGGTGGAGATCACGGTCTACGACGACCGCTCCTTCACCTTCATCACCAAGACTCCGCCGGCCGCGCGCCTCATCCTGAAGAGCGCGGGCGTGGAGAAGGGCTCCGGCGAGCCGCACAAGACCAAGGTCGCGAAGCTTACGCGTGACCAGGTCCGCGAGATCGCCACGCTCAAGATGCCTGACCTGAACGCCAACGACATCGACGCGGCCGAGAAGATCATCGCCGGCACCGCGCGTTCGATGGGCATCACGGTCGAAGGCTGATTCAGCCACCCCCCAGCACCACAGTGGTAGGGCCAAGCGCTGGTCCGCACCACGACTCCACGCCTGAAGTCACAACACAGGAGCAGAAGTGAAGCGCAGCAAGACTCTCCGCGCTGCGGACGCCAAGATCGACCGGGAGAAGCTGTACGCCCCGCTCGAGGCCGTCCGTGTCGCCAAGGAGACCTCCGCGACCAAGTTCGACAGCACCGTCGAGGTCGCCTTCCGCCTGGGTGTAGACCCGCGCAAGGCCGACCAGATGGTCCGTGGCACCGTGAACCTCCCGCACGGCACCGGCAAGACCGCCCGGGTCCTGGTCTTCGCGACCGGTGACCGTGCTGCGGCCGCGGAAGCCGCCGGCGCCGACATCGTCGGCGACGACGAGCTCATCAACGAGATCGCCAAGGGCAACCGCCTCAACGAGTTCGACGCCGTTGTCGCCACCCCGGACCTCATGGGCAAGGTCGGCCGCCTCGGCCGCGTGCTCGGTCCCCGTGGCCTGATGCCGAACCCGAAGACCGGCACCGTCACCATGGACGTCGCGAAGGCTGTCACCGAGATCAAGGGTGGCAAGATCGAGTTCCGTGTCGACAAGCACTCGAACCTGCACTTCATCATCGGCAAGGTCTCCTTCACCGATGAGCAGCTGGTCGAGAACTACGGCGCGGCCCTCGACGAGATCCTTCGTCTGAAGCCGTCCGCCGCGAAGGGCCGCTACATCAAGAAGGCCGCCCTCAGCACCACCATGGGCCCCGGCATCCTGCTGGACCAGAACCGCACCCGGAACCTCCTCGTCGAGGAAGACCCGGCCGCGGTCTGATCAGGCCGAGCCTGACACTCACTGAGTGGCTTACGGGCCCCTCGCCCCCTTCACAGGGTGGCGGGGGGCCCGTTCTGCGTGGTGAGCGCCACACCTGCGCTGACGTGGCGATACCGGAGCGCGTTCCGGTCGCGGGAACCGTAGGGTCGGCCGGGCAACGAAGATCCATCCATGGGGGAGAACCAGATGAGCAAGGCTGTCCGTACCCGAGCCGGTATCGCGATCGTCGGTACCGCACTGTTCGTGGGCGGCCTCACGGCCTGTGGCGGCGACCAGGCCGACGCGGGCAGCGGCAAGGCCGGCGGGGACAAGGGCGCCGGTGCCAAGGCGCACTCGCCGGTGGAGGCGGTGAAGGCGTCCTACCTGAAGACGGTGGCCGCCAAGTTCGCCAAGGCGGAGCTGTCCACCGTCGAGGCCGACGGCAAGACCAGCGGGCAGTCCGGCACCAAGGGCTGGTACCCGTCGAGCCACGACCTGATCCTGAAGAGCGAGAAGCCCGACACGCGCTCGATCATGATCGGCGACCTCGTCCACACCCAGCTGGACAAGCCCCTCGAGGGCAAGACCTGGATGTCGATGAACCTCGCCAAGGACGGCAAGCCGGGGGTCCGGCTCAACGACGACCCGGCCGAGTACCTCGCGATGCTGCTGGGCCAGGAGAAGCTGACGCACGTCGGCACCGAGAAGACCGACGGTGTCGACGCCGAGCACTACAGGGGCACCCTCACGGGCGCGGAGCTGCTGACGGCGGACGACTCCACCAAGGCCATGGAGGAGGCGAACCGCCAGTACCTCCACGAGGCCGTCAAGCACATCACCGCCTTCGAGGTGGACCTGTGGATCGGCAAGGACGGCTACCCGGTGCGCGTGGACAGCGTGAGCACGGACGCCGAGGGCACGACGAAGACCACGGCGAAGTTCTCCGGGTTCGGCGCGGCTTCCCCCGTCACGCCCCCGCCGGCCGATCAGGTCATCTCCTTCGAGGACGTGATGAAGGAGACCGACCGCAAGCTCAAGCAGGCCGACGAGGACCTCAAGGAGGCCGACAAGACGCTGCGGGACGCCGGTCTGGGCGGCCTGGACGGCGTCTCCTGAGGCGATTTGCCTCGGCTGCACCCCTTCACGTACTCTTCGGGAGAAGCCAAAGACCGCTGGTCGTTGCCGTGCTCGCAAGAGTGCGGCGGCCGAAGGATCCGCTAAATGCGGACGTCCTGCGTAGGTGACTGTGGAAAGTTCCCGGAATTCGTTCCGGTTGAGCTACGCCCTGGCGCCTGCGCCGGGGCGTTTCGTGTTTATGCCCCTTCTGAGCGGTCCTCATCACCCGGAAGGAGGCCGACGCACTATGCCGACGCCCAACAAGGCTGCCGCGGTAGCCGAGCTCAAGGACGCGTTCCAGAGCTCGAACGCCGCCGTGCTGACCGAGTACCGGGGTCTCACCGTCGCGCAGCTCAAGACGCTGCGTCGTTCTCTCGGTGAGAACGCCCAGTACGCCGTGGTGAAGAACACGCTGACCAAGATTGCGGCCAACCAGGCCGGGATCACCGCGCTGGACGAGCACTTCGCTGGTCCGACCGCGGTCGCCTTCATCACCGGTGACCCGGTGGAGTCGGCGAAGAGCCTGCGTGACTTCGCCAAGGAAAACCCGAACCTCATCATCAAGGCGGGTGTCCTTGATGGTAAGGCGCTCACCGCCGATGAGATCAAGAAGCTTGCGGACCTCGAGTCCCGCGAGGTTCTGCTCAGCAAGCTGGCCGGCGCGTTCAAGGGCAAGCAGTCTCAGGCTGCCTCGCTCTTCCAGGCGCTGCCGTCGAAGTTCGTCCGCACTGCGGAAGCGCTTCGCGTCAAGCTCGCCGAGCAGGGCGGTGCCGAGTAATTCGGCTCGCGCACTGATCCGCGCCGCCTAGTGCGCGGGTCAAAGCGGGCCGTTACGCCCGCCTCTATATACATCCGGCACCTGCCGATTTAGTGGAAGGATCGCCCATCATGGCGAAGCTCACCCAGGACGAACTCCTCGCCCAGTTCGAGGAGCTCACCCTCATCGAGCTCTCCGAGTTCGTGAAGGCGTTCGAGGAGAAGTTCGACGTCACCGCCGCCGCGGCCGTCGCCGTTGCCGGTCCGGGCGCCCCGGTCGCCGCTGAGGCCGTCGAGGAGCAGGACGAGTTCGACGTCATCCTCACCGGTGCCGGCGACAAGAAGATCCAGGTCATCAAGGTCGTGCGCGAGCTCACCTCCCTGGGCCTCAAGGAGGCCAAGGACCTCGTTGACGGCGCCCCGAAGCCCGTCCTCGAGAAGGTCGCCAAGGAGGCCGCTGAGAAGGCCGCCGAGTCCCTCAAGGCTGCCGGCGCGGCTGTCGAGGTCAAGTAACACCTCTGAGGCCTCTCTGAGGCCTCAGTCAAGGGCGATCACCCGTAAGGGTGGTCGCCCTTTGGCGTACCCGGAGTGCCTGATTTGCCCCTGTCTCGTTGGGGAGTAGGGTGATCTTCGTTGCTCCGCGGCCGGGTCCTTGGATGATCCGCACGGAGCAGGGGGCCTTGACGAACGGCACGTGGCGCGCAATTCTCAGATCCGTCGTGAGATCGGCCGTTCGATCCGGGATCCGAGGCATGGAACGGGTCGGGATCGGGCATGGATCGACTACGAAGAGGGCAGTACTGTTACGCGCTCTGTAGGCGAGAGCCGCAGGGTTGGCAGCGTCAGTTGGAAGCGTCAAACGACATGGGGAAGGCCTGTTGCCGGTTTCCGGAAACCTGGTCTGGACATCAGTGAGCCAAGTGGCTACACTGACCCTTTGCGCTGCCTGTTAGCTGCCCCCTGCCCGTCGCCAGGGGCATGCCCAAGCATGAGCACACTTGATTGATCGCCCTGACCTGGTCACTTCGACCGGGGTGGAAGCGCCCGTCTTCTGTGTCAGCTGGGACCGGTACGCGCGTAGTGAGTCCGAGCCCTCGGAAGGACCCCCTCTTGGCCGCCTCGCGCAACGCCTCGACCAATACGAACAACGGTGCCAGCACCGCCCCGCTGCGCATCTCCTTTGCAAAGATCAAGGAGCCTCTCGAGGTTCCGAACCTCCTGGCGCTGCAGACCGAGAGCTTTGACTGGCTGCTCGGCAACGCCGCCTGGAAGTCTCGCGTCGAGTCGGCGCTTGAGAGCGGACAGGATGTTCCCACCAAGTCCGGTCTGGAAGAGATCTTCGAGGAGATCTCGCCGATCGAGGACTTCTCCGGGTCGATGTCGCTGACGTTCCGCGACCACCGTTTCGAGCCGGCGAAGAACTCGGTCGACGAGTGCAAGGACCGCGACTTCACGTTCGCGGCGCCGCTTTTCGTCACCGCCGAGTTCACGAACAACGAGACCGGAGAGATCAAGTCTCAGACGGTCTTCATGGGCGATTTCCCGCTCATGACCAACAAGGGCACCTTCGTCATCAACGGCACCGAGCGTGTCGTCGTGTCGCAGCTGGTCCGTTCCCCTGGTGTCTACTTCGACTCCTCCATCGACAAGACGTCCGACAAGGACATCTTCGCCGCCAAGATCATCCCGTCCCGGGGTGCCTGGCTCGAGATGGAAATCGACAAGCGCGACATGGTCGGTGTCCGCATCGACCGCAAGCGCAAGCAGTCCGTCACCGTCCTCCTGAAGGCTCTCGGCTGGACCACCGAGCAGATCCTCGAGGAGTTCGGCCAGTACGAGTCCATGCGCGCCACCCTGGAGAAGGACCACACCCAGGGCCAGGACGACGCGCTGCTCGACATCTACCGCAAGCTGCGTCCGGGCGAACCGCCGACCCGCGAGGCCGCTCAGACGCTGCTCGAGAACCTCTACTTCAACCCGAAGCGCTACGACCTCGCGAAGGTCGGCCGCTACAAGGTGAACAAGAAGCTCGGCGCGGACGAGCCGCTGAACGCCGGCGTGCTCACCACCGACGACGTCATCGCGACCATCAAGTACCTGGTCAAGCTGCACGCCGGTGAGACCGAGACCGTCGGTGAGTCGGGTCGTTCGATCGTCGTCGAGACCGACGACATCGACCACTTCGGCAACCGTCGTCTGCGCAACGTCGGCGAGCTCATCCAGAACCAGGTCCGCACGGGTCTGGCTCGTATGGAGCGCGTCGTCCGCGAGCGGATGACGACCCAGGACGTCGAGGCGATCACGCCGCAGACCCTGATCAACATCCGGCCGGTCGTCGCCTCCATCAAGGAGTTCTTCGGCACCAGCCAGCTGTCGCAGTTCATGGACCAGAACAACCCGCTGTCGGGTCTCACCCACAAGCGACGCCTGTCGGCGCTCGGCCCGGGTGGTCTGTCCCGTGAGCGGGCCGGCTTCGAGGTCCGAGACGTCCACCCGTCGCACTACGGCCGCATGTGCCCGATCGAGACCCCTGAAGGCCCGAACATCGGTCTGATCGGCTCGCTCGCGTCCTACGGCCGCGTCAACGCGTTCGGTTTCGTCGAGACCCCGTACCGCAAGGTCATCGACGGCGTCGTCACCGACGACGTCGACTACCTGACGGCCGACGAGGAAGACCGCTTCGTCATCGCCCAGGCCAACGCCGGCCTGTCCGACGACATGCGCTTCACCGAGAACCGCGTGCTGGTTCGCCGTCGTGGTGGCGAGATCGACTACATCGCCGGCGACGACGTCGACTACATGGACGTCTCCCCGCGCCAGATGGTGTCCGTCGCGACCGCGATGATCCCCTTCCTGGAGCACGACGACGCCAACCGTGCCCTCATGGGCGCGAACATGATGCGCCAGGCCGTTCCGCTCATCAAGGCGGAGGCGCCGCTCGTCGGCACCGGCATGGAGTACCGCTGTGCGGTCGACGCCGGTGACTCGATCCGTGCGGAGAAGGACGGTGTCGTCCAGGAGGTCTCGGCCGACTACATCACCGTCGCCAACGACGACGGCACGTACACCACGTACCGCGTCGCCAAGTTCTCCCGCTCGAACCAGGGCACCTCGGTCAACCAGAAGGTCATCGTCAACGAGGGTGACCGGATCGTCGAGTCCCAGGTCCTCGCCGACGGACCGGCGACCGAAGAGGGCGAAATGGCCCTCGGCAAGAACCTGCTCGTCGCGTTCATGCCCTGGGAAGGCCACAACTACGAGGACGCGATCATCCTGTCGCAGCGCCTCGTACAGGACGACGTCCTGTCCTCGATTCACATCGAGGAGCACGAGGTCGATGCCCGTGACACCAAGCTCGGTCCCGAGGAGATCACCCGGGACATCCCGAACGTCTCCGAGGAGGTCCTCGCGGACCTCGACGAGCGCGGCATCATCCGCATCGGTGCGGACGTGGTCGCCGGCGACATCCTGGTCGGAAAGGTCACGCCCAAGGGCGAGACCGAGCTGACCCCGGAGGAGCGCCTGCTCCGCGCCATCTTCGGTGAGAAGGCCCGCGAGGTGCGTGACACCTCGCTCAAGGTCCCTCACGGTGAGATCGGCAAGGTCATCGGTGTCCGCGTCTTCGACCGCGAGGAGGGCGACGAGCTTCCCCCGGGCGTGAACCAGCTGGTCCGCGTCTACGTCGCCCAGAAGCGCAAGATCACCGACGGTGACAAGCTCGCCGGCCGCCACGGCAACAAGGGTGTCATCTCCAAGATCCTTCCGATCGAGGACATGCCCTTCCTTGAGGACGGCACGCCGGTCGACATCATCCTCAACCC
This sequence comes from Streptomyces sp. ICC1, assembly GCF_003287935.1. Lineage (GTDB taxonomy): Bacteria > Actinomycetota > Actinomycetes > Streptomycetales > Streptomycetaceae > Streptomyces > Streptomyces tritrimontium. Next base: position 5,455,811 of record NZ_CP030287.1, on the reverse strand, counting down.
GCTGGGTGTCCCGTCCCGAATGAACCCGGGACAGGTCCTGGAGATCCACCTCGGCTGGCTCGCCAGCCGCGGCTGGGACGTCTCCGGTCTCGGCGAGGAGTGGGCCGAGCGACTGAAGGTCATCGGCGCCGACCGCGTCGAGCCCGGCACCAACGTCGCCACCCCGGTGTTCGACGGTGCTCGTGAGGACGAGATCTCGGGCCTCTTCGAGCACACCATCCCGAACCGCGACGGAGACCGCCTGGTCCTCCCGACCGGCAAGGCGCACCTGTTCGACGGCCGCTCCGGCGAGCCGTTCCCGGAGCCGGTCTCGATCGGCTACATGTACATCCTCAAGCTCCACCACCTGGTCGATGACAAGCTCCACGCGCGGTCGACCGGTCCGTACTCGATGATCACGCAGCAGCCGCTGGGTGGTAAGGCGCAGTTCGGTGGCCAGCGCTTCGGTGAGATGGAGGTGTGGGCGCTCGAGGCTTATGGCGCCGCTTACGCCCTCCAGGAGCTGCTGACCATCAAGTCCGATGACGTCACCGGCCGCGTGAAGGTCTACGAGGCCATCGTCAAGGGCGAGAACATCCCCGAGCCGGGCATTCCCGAGTCCTTCAAGGTGCTCATCAAGGAAATGCAGTCGCTCTGCCTCAACGTGGAGGTGCTGTCCTCGGACGGCATGTCCATCGAGATGCGCGACACCGACGAGGACGTCTTCCGCGCGGCGGAGGAGCTCGGTATCGACCTGTCCCGGCGTGAGCCGAGCAGCGTCGAAGAGGTCTGACGGGCCTGACGGGGGGCTCGCTCAAGAGCCCCCCGTCATCCCCGGGACCGTTCAGACCATGATTGAGACTCGACCCCGAAAGAGGGATTGACGCACAGTGCTCGACGTCAACTTCTTCGACGAGCTGCGGATCGGCCTTGCCACCGCGGACGACATCCGAACCTGGTCCCACGGCGAGGTCAAGAAGCCGGAGACCATCAACTACCGCACGCTCAAGCCCGAGAAGGACGGACTCTTCTGCGAGAAGATCTTCGGTCCGACCCGGGACTGGGAGTGCTACTGCGGCAAGTACAAGCGTGTCCGCTTCAAGGGCATCATCTGTGAGCGTTGTGGCGTCGAAGTCACGCGCGCCAAGGTGCGCCGCGAGCGGATGGGCCACATCGAGCTTGCCGCTCCCGTCACCCACATCTGGTACTTCAAGGGCGTCCCGTCGCGCCTCGGATACCTGCTGGACCTCGCGCCGAAGGACCTCGAGAAGGTCATCTACTTCGCCGCGTACATGATCACGTTCGTGGACGACGAGCGCCGCACCCGCGACCTCCCGTCCCTGGAGGCGCACGTCTCCGTCGAGCGCCAGCAGATCGAGAACCGCCGCGACGCGGACCTCGAAGGCCGTGCCAAGAAGCTCGAGACCGACCTGGCCGAGCTTGAGGCCGAGGGCGCGAAGGCCGACGTACGCCGCAAGGTGCGCGAAGGTGCCGAGCGCGAGATGAAGCAGCTCCGTGACCGCGCCCAGCGCGAGATCGACCGCCTCGACGAGGTGTGGGCCCGCTTCAAGAACCTCAAGGTCCAGGACCTCGAGGGCGACGAGCTGCTCTACCGCGAGCTGCGTGACCGCTTCGGCACGTACTTCGACGGCTGCATGGGCGCCGCCGCGCTGCAGAAGCGCCTGGAGTCCTTCGACCTCGACGAAGAGGCCGAGCGCCTCCGCGAGATCATCCGTACCGGCAAGGGCCAGAAGAAGACCCGTGCGCTCAAGCGCCTCAAGGTCGTCTCCGCGTTCCTGCAGACCAGCAACAAGCCCAAGGGCATGGTTCTGGACTGCGTGCCGGTGATCCCGCCGGACCTGCGTCCGATGGTGCAGCTGGACGGTGGCCGCTTCGCGACCTCCGACCTGAACGACCTGTACCGCCGCGTGATCAACCGCAACAACCGCCTGAAGCGCCTTCTCGACCTCGGTGCCCCCGAGATCATCGTGAACAACGAGAAGCGCATGCTCCAGGAGGCCGTGGACGCCCTCTTCGACAACGGTCGTCGTGGTCGTCCGGTGACCGGTCCCGGCAACCGTCCCCTGAAGTCCCTCAGCGACATGCTGAAGGGCAAGCAGGGTCGATTCCGCCAGAACCTCCTCGGCAAGCGCGTGGACTACTCCGCGCGTTCCGTGATCGTCGTCGGCCCGCAGCTGAAGCTGCACCAGTGCGGTCTGCCCAAGGCCATGGCGCTGGAGCTCTTCAAGCCGTTCGTGATGAAGCGCCTGGTGGACCTGAACCACGCGCAGAACATCAAGTCGGCGAAGCGCATGGTCGAGCGCGGCCGCACGGTCGTCTACGACGTGCTCGAAGAGGTCATCGCCGAGCACCCGGTTCTCCTGAACCGTGCGCCCACGCTGCACCGCCTCGGCATCCAGGCCTTCGAGCCCCAGCTGGTCGAAGGCAAGGCCATCCAGATCCACCCGCTCGTCTGCACCGCGTTCAACGCGGACTTCGACGGTGACCAGATGGCCGTGCACCTGCCGCTTTCGGCAGAGGCGCAGGCCGAGGCCCGCATCCTGATGCTGTCCTCGAACAACATCCTGAAGCCGGCAGACGGTCGTCCCGTCACCATGCCGACCCAGGACATGGTGCTGGGTCTGTTCTTCCTCACCACCGACGGCGAGCTCCGTGACGTCAAGGGCGAGGGCCGCGCGTTCGGCTCCACGGCCGAGGCGACCATGGCGTTCGACAACGGTGAGCTCGCGCTCCAGTCGGCCGTCGACATCCGCTTCCCGGTGGGCACCATCCCGCCGCGCGGCTGGGTGCCCCCGGTCGCCGAAGAGGGCGAGCAGGAGTTCCAGCAGGGCGACCAGTTCCGGCTGCGCACCACCCTGGGCCGCGCGCTCTTCAACGAGCTGCTGCCCGAGGACTACCCGTTCGTCGACTACTCGGTGGGCAAGAAGCAGCTCTCCGAGATCGTCAACGACCTGGCGGAGCGCTACCCCAAGGTGATCGTGGCGGCGACGCTCGACAACCTGAAGGCGGCCGGCTTCCACTGGGCGACCCGTTCGGGCGTCACCGTGGCCATCTCCGACGTCGTCGTGCCCGAGGCCAAGAAGGCCATCGTCAAGGGCTACGAGGAGCTGGACGAGAAGGTCCAGAAGCAGTACGAGCGCGGTCTGATCACCAAGGACGAGCGCACGCAGGAGCTCATCGCGATCTGGACCAAGGCGACCAACGAGGTTGCCGAGGCGATGAACGCGAACTTCCCCAAGACGAACCCCATCTTCATGATGGTTGACTCGGGTGCCCGAGGAAACATGATGCAGATGCGACAGATCGCCGGTATGCGTGGTCTGGTGTCGAACGCGAAGAACGAGACCATCCCGCGTCCGATCAAGGCGTCCTTCCGTGAGGGCCTCACCGTTCTGGAGTACTTCATCTCCACGCACGGTGCCCGTAAGGGTCTGGCGGACACCGCCCTGCGTACCGCCGACTCGGGTTACCTCACCCGTCGTCTGGTGGACGTCTCGCAGGACGTCATCATCCGCGAGGAGGACTGCGGCACCGAGCGCGGTCTGAAGCTGAAGATCGCCGTTCGCGGCGAGGACGGCGCGCTGCGCAAGTCCGACGACGTCGAGACCTCGATCTACGCCCGCATGCTGGCCGAGGACGTCGTCATCGACGGCAAGGTCATCGCGCCGGCCAACGTCGACCTCGGTGACGTCCTGATCGACGCCCTGGTCGCCAACGGCGTCGAGGAGGTCAAGACCCGCTCGGTCCTGACCTGTGAGTCCGCGGTCGGCACCTGTGCCTTCTGCTACGGACGCTCGCTCGCCACCGGCAAGCTGGTCGACATCGGTGAGGCGGTCGGCATCATCGCCGCCCAGTCCATCGGTGAGCCCGGTACCCAGCTGACGATGCGTACCTTCCACACCGGTGGTGTGGCCGGTGACGACATCACGCAGGGTCTGCCGCGTGTCGTCGAGCTCTTCGAGGCCCGTACCCCGAAGGGTGTCGCCCCGATCTCCGAGGCCGCCGGCCGCGTGCGGATCGAGGAGACCGAGAAGACGAAGAAGATCGTCATCATGCCCGACGACGGCAGCGAGGAGACGGCCTTCCCGATCTCCAAGCGCGCCAAGGTCATCGTCGGCGAGGGCGACCACGTCGAGGTCGGCCAGAAGCTGACCATGGGTGCCACCAACCCGCACGACGTGCTGCGCATCCTCGGCCAGCGTGCGGTCCAGGTCCACCTGGTCGGCGAAGTCCAGAAGGTCTACAACTCGCAGGGCGTGTCGATCCACGACAAGCACATCGAGATCATCATCCGGCAGATGCTGCGCCGCGTGACGATCATCGAGTCCGGCGACGCGGAGCTCCTGCCGGGCGAGCTCGTCGAGCGGTCGAAGTTCGAGACCGAGAACCGTCGTGTGGTCACCGAGGGCGGTCACCCCGCCTCCGGCCGTCCGCAGCTGATGGGTATCACCAAGGCCTCGCTCGCGACCGAGTCGTGGCTGTCGGCGGCGTCCTTCCAGGAGACGACCAGGGTTCTGACGGACGCGGCGATCAACGCCAAGTCCGACTCCCTGATCGGCCTCAAGGAGAACGTCATCATCGGTAAGCTCATCCCGGCCGGTACGGGCCTCGCCCGCTACCGCAACATCCGGGTCGAGCCGACCGAGGAAGCCAAGGCCGCGATGTACTCGGCCGTCGGCTACGACGACATCGACTACTCGCCCTTCGGCACCGGCTCCGGCCAGGCTGTTCCGCTGGAGGACTACGACTACGGCCCCTACAACGGCTGAGTTCAGTAGGCAGTAGGCAGTACGAAGAAGCCCCCCGCCGCTCCGAGAGGAGCGGTGGGGGGCTTCTTCGTGCCGTGGATCAGGCCCGGACCGGATCAGGCCCGGATCAGGTCCGGACGCGGCGGCGGCGCAGGGAGGCGACCGTGGCCGAGGCCAGGGCCAGGAGGGAGAGCGCGGCGCCCGCCAGGCCCGGGGCCAGGCCCTTCGGGGTGAAGGAGCAGGAGACCCGGTCCGCGCCGGGGGGCAGGGGGACCGAGACCAGGCCGTGGAAGGGGACCGGGGCGGCGGTCTTCCCGCCCGCGGTGCACTGCCAGCCGGGGACGTCGGTCATCGCGAAGACCGCGGTGCCGGCCGAGCCCTTCGGGAGGGTGGCCCCGATGGTGTGGCCGCCCGCGGCGACGTCGGTGGCACCCGTGGCGGTGAGCCGGCCGACGGCCCGGTCGAGGGCGGCCCGGTCCAGGCAGCCGACGGGGTGCTCGCCGGCGGTGGCGTTCTGCGTACGGGTCCGCACGGTCACGTCGAGCACGCCCGACGCCGGGACCTCGCCGAGGGGTAGGACGCCGGCCATCCGGTCCTCCAGCGGCCGCTCGGTGCCGCCCGAGGCGAGGGTGCCGTAGAGCGCGGGGGAGTACCAGAAGGCCGCGGAGCCGGGGGCGCACCGGGCGGCGTAGGTCTGCTCCTCGGCGCTGCCGCCCCGGGTGACCGGCGGGACCTGGTAGACGGTGGCGCCGAGCACGTCCTCCTGGTGGGCGTAGACGCTGCCGGCCGGGTTGGGGGAGGCGTAGGGGCCGGAGCGGACGGTGACCCTCGGCGGCGTCCGCCACGGCCTCACCCAGGGCGGACCGGCCTCGATCCAGATCGGCAACACTGAATGGCCCAAGTGGCAGACGGTGATGTCCGCCGACCCCGTCGACGCGGAAGTCCTCGCCGGCCGGGCGCGCAACGCCTCGCTCTCCCGCCCCCCACCCGCCCACGCCGCCCTCGCCGGCACGCAGTAGTACGGATTCCACGACGCCCGGCCCGTGCCGCAGCCCGCCAGCGCCCGCCCGGCCGGGGCCGGGGCCCGGGTCCGTCTCCCAGCCGGGGAGGTCGGTCCAGGCCCGCAGGGACAGGGCGCTCTCCAGTCGGTGCGCGATCCCGGTGACGGGGTCGGTGAACTCCAGTGTGCGGGCCAGTAGTTGCAGCGGGCGGCGGTAGTCGTCCGGCGCCGGATCGCGGACCACCGGATAGACCGGGTCGCCCAGGATCGGCAGGCCGAGACTGTTCATGTGCACCCGCAGCTGGTGGGTGCGCCCGGTGTGCGGGGTCAGCCGGTAGCGCCCCAGGCCGCCCTTGACCCCGACGAGTTCGGCCAGCGTCTCGGCATTGGGCTCGGCGCCCTCGACCTCCGAGGCCGCCATCACGCCGCGCACCTTCTCGATGTGGCTGCGCAGCGTCCGGGGGAACTCCACCGCCGGGTCGTGGGGCGCGAGCGCCTCGTACTCCTTCTTGATCCGCCGCTCCTGGAAGAGCAGCTGATAGGCCCCCCGGTCCTCGGGGCGGACGCTGAACAGCACCAGCCCGGCCGTCATCCGGTCCAGCCGGTGCGCCGGGCTCAGCGCGGGCAGGCCGAGCTCCACCCGGAGCCGGGCCAGGGCCGTCTGGAAGACGTGGCTGCCGCGCGGGGTGGTGGCCAGGAAGTGCGGCTTGTCGGCGACCAGCAGGTGCTCGTCGCGGTACACGACCCCGATGGGGAAGGGCACCACCGGCTCGGCGGGCATGTCCCGGTGGTACCAGAGGAAGGCGCCCGGCTCGTACGGGTCCCCGGCGCCCAGCACGCGCCCGCCGGCGCCCAGCACCCGGCCGTCCCGCAGCAGGCGGGCCATCGACTCGGCGCCGCGCGTGCCCTCGTAGCGGGCGGTGAGGTACGAGCCGAGGTCCGGCCAGCTGCCCTCCGGGTCGGGGGGCAGCCGCATGCGGACCGGATCGATGCCGGAGACCTGGGGCAGGGGCGCGGGGGGGATGTTGCGTTTCATCGGTCCCCACCCTAGGCCGACCGGCTACTGCCGGGTGAAGGTCCCCAGGTGGTCGGCGTCCAGGTACTCGACGCGCAGGGTGCCGTCGGCGAAGGTGACCCCGGTGCGCCCGACGGCGTTCTCGCCGGCCGTCTCGAAGCTGAAGACGTCTCCGTCGTAGTGGGTGAGCGGGTAGCGCTGGGGTCCGGGCCCGAGCGCGAGGGTCAGGGCGCCGTCGCGGTCCGCGGTGACGGCGGCCTTGCCGTAGAACGGGTTGTCGTACGTCCCCGTGTACGCGGAGTCGGCCCGGGCCGCCTTGGCGGCGGCGGGCGGGCGCGCGTAGTCGGTGGGGGAGCGGCCCTGGTCGTCGAGCTGCGCGTAGAGGGCCGAGACCAGCGGGAACCAGTCGGTGGTGTTCTTGCCGTGCTCGGCGAAGTCGAAGAAGTCCAGGGCCACCGTGTCGGCGACGCCGATGGGGGCGCCGTTGGTCAGGACGACGATGCCGAGCTTCTCCCGGGGGAGCATGGTGACGTTGGTGTTGGCGCCGAGGTCGAAGGCCCCGGAGTGGCTCAGGCGGACCCGGCCCGCGGAGTCGTAGGAGACGTTCCAGCCCAGTCCGTAGAAGTCGGTCGAGCCCGTGGCGTTCACAGGCTGCGACACGATCTCGGGGAGGTGGGTGCGGGCGAGGGTGTCGGCGGGGACGATGCGCTTGCCGTCGAGCGTGCCGCCGGCCAGCTGGAGCCGCAGCCAGCGGGACATGTCGCGGGCGGTGGAGCTGACCCCGCCGGCCGGTGCCTGGGCGTCCGGATCGCGGACGAAGCGGGGGCTCCAGGTGCCGTCGGGGTTGCGCACGTGGGTGGCGGCGTGGTCGGGCGCCTTGTCGAAGGCGGCGAACTCGGTGCTCGTGCGCGTCATGCCGGCCGGCTTGAAGAGGGTGTCGTCGGCGAGCTTCTGCCAGCTGGTGCCGTGGGCCTTCGCGACGGCCTCGGCGGCGGCGGTGAAGCCGAAGTTGGTGTAGGCGTAGCTCGCGCGGAACGCGCTCAGCGGCTCCAGGCGCAGGTGGTCGAGGATGTACGGCTGGTCGTAGCCGAGGTCTTCGAGCAGGTCGCCGGCGTGGTCGGGCAGGCCGCTGCGGTGCGAGAAGAGGTCGGCGGTGGAGACGTGGCCGGTGACCCAGGGGTCCTTCAGCGCGAAGCCGGGCAGCTCGGCGTGCCGGTCGAAGTCGGCGGGGTCCTTGAGGACGCCGGCGACGACGGTGGAGGAGACCGGTTTGGAGAGGGAGGCGATCTGGAAGACGGTGTCCGGGCCCACGGCGTCCTTCTCGCCGACCCGGCGCAGGCCGAAGCCCTTGAGGTGCAGTACGCGGTCGTCGTGGACGACGGCGACGGAGACGCCCGGGACACCGGTGCGGCGCATGAGGTCCTCGACGGTTGCGTCGAGGTGGCGCACGGCCGCTTCGACCTGCGCGTCGCTGATCTGGGGTTTCGGCGCGGGCGGCGGACCGGGCGCGGCCGCTGCCGTCCCGGTGGTCGCCAGGAGGGCGGCTGCTCCGGCCGCCGTCAGCGCGCGGAGCGTACGCATGCCCCCATTGTGGCGCCGACCGGGCGGCCCCGCCTCGCGGGCCGGGGCACGGCGGTCCGGGGGCTCAGCGCGAGGCGCCGACCGGTTCCTGCTCGGCCTCGACCCCGGCGTTCCAGTCGCGCTTGATCGCGCGCCAGCCCTCGTCCGTCTCGCCCAGGCGCCAGTAGCCGGAGATCGACAGGCGCTCGCGCGGGATCTCGCGCTCGACGCGCAGGTGGCGGCGGAGCTCCTTGACGAAGCCCGCCTCGCCGTGGACGAAGGCGTGGACGTCGCGGGAGGGGAAGGCCAGCGCCCGCACGGCCTCGGTCAGCGCCTCGCCGACGGGGCGGGAGCCGCGGTGGACCCAGATCGGGGTGGTGCCGTCCGGGGTGGCGGTCTTCAGCTCGTCCCGGGGGCCCTCGACCTCGATGAACGCGTGGACCAGGGAGCCGTAGGGCATCCGCTCCATCGCGGCGCCGATCGCCGGCAGGGCGCTCTCGTCACCGACCAGCAGGTGCCAGCCGGCGACCGGGTCCGGGGTGTAGGCGCCGCCCGGTCCCAGGAAGCGCACGAGTTCACCCGGTTGGACGCGGGCCGCCCAGGGGCCGGCCAGGCCCTCGTCGCCGTGGACCACGAAATCGAGGGTCAGCTCGCGGTGCGCCGGGTCCCAGGCGCGGACCGTGTACGCCCGCTGGCGCGGCCATTCCTCACGGGGGTGGGCCGACCGGATCTGCTCCAGGTCCCACGGGGAGGCGTAGCGCACGCCCTCCGGTGCGAACAGGATCTTCACGTAGTGGTCGGTGTACGCGCCCGCTGCGAAGCCGGCCAGCCCGTCACCGCCCAGAACGATCCGCACCATGTGCGGCGTCAACCGCTCGGTGCGCACGACGACTGCGGTGCCGACCTTGCGGGCGCGTCCTTCTGCCACGACGTCTCCCTGACTTTCCGACCCTGACTTTCGTGAAGCTTAGGATTACCTAAGTTAGCACCTCAAGGGCGCAGTGTGCTGCTCAGGCGTTCAACTGCTCCCCCCAGGCCCCAGCGCCGGGCGAGTGCCGCGACCAGGTCGGGCCGGGCCGGAGCGGCCGGGAGCGCCGGATCGAACGGCGGCAGTTGAACATCGGAGGCGACCTGGACGACCTTGGGGGCGACCGCCAGATACGGCCGGGATGCGTCGAGCCGCTTGCGCTGGGTGGGGGTCAGGGCCGACTTCGGGTCGTCGATCGCCGCGATGATCCCGGCCAGGTCCCCGTACGCGTGGAGCAGCTTCGCCGCGGTCTTCTCGCCGATCCCCGGGACGCCCGGCAGGCCGTCGCTCGGATCGCCGCGCAGCAGGGCCAGGTCCGCGTAGCCCGGGCCGTCGACCCCGTACTTCTCCAGCAGCCACGCCTCGTCGGTCACCTGGAGGGTGCCGACCCCCTTCAGCGGGTAGAGCACGCGCCGGTACCGGGAGTCGTCGACCAGCTGGTACAGGTCCCGGTCGCCGGTGACGATGTCCACCGGGCCGGTGGCGCGGGTGGTCAGCGTGCCGATCACGTCGTCCGCCTCGTAGCCGGCGACCCCCACCCGGGCGATCCCGAAGGCGTCCAGGGCCGCCTCGATGATCGGCACCTGCGGGGCCAGGGTGTCCGGGGTCTCCTCGAGGTCGGGGCCGCTCGCGGACTCCTGCGCGACCCGGTGGGCCTTGTAGGAGGGGATCAGCTCCACCCGCCAGTGCGGCCGCCAGTCGGCGTCCATGCAGGCCACGAGATCGTCGGGCCGGTGGTCCTGTACGAGGCGGCCGATGAAGTCGAGCAGGCCGCGCACGGCGTTGACCGGGGTGCCGTCGGGGGCTTTCACGGATTCCGGCACGCCGAAGTACGCGCGGTAGTAGAGGGAGGCGGTGTCCAGGAGCATCAGGCGTCGTGTCGTCGTCACGATCACGATGATGCCTTGGCGCCACGGGCAAAGTGGCGCAGGTGCGGTCTCTCGGCTCTTGAGCGCGAAACCGGGGCCGGTTGCTGCGTAAGGTGCTTACAGCACACCGATGCGCGATGGACCAGGACAAGGGGAGGGCAGCCCCGCCATGGACGACAGGGATGGCACGGACGGCACGAAGAGCGTGAGCGGTACGAGCGGCAGCGGTACGGACGGTACGAGCGGCACCCGCCGTGCGGGCGCCGCGAACGGCGCGGGCGGCCCCGACGAGAAGGACCGCGACCGGGACAAGGACGCCAAGGAGCCGCTCCGGGTGGGCGTCGCCGTGCGCAAGAGACGCCGGGCGCTGCACCTCACGCTCGCCGCCGTGTCCGCGCGCAGCGGCCTGTCGGTCCCCTTCCTCAGCCAGATAGAGAACGAACGGGCCCGCCCCAGCATGCGGTCCCTCGAACGGGTCGCCGACGCGCTGGAGACCACGGCCGTCGAGCTGCTGGCCGCCTCCGACACCGCGCGCACCGTGGACCTCGTCCGGGCCGGCGACGACTCGGGGCTCACCCCGGTCCCCGGCGTACGGCCCCTCGTACGCGGGCACCACCAGCTGCACGCACTGGAGTTCACCGGGGACCAGGACGCCGGCCGCGAGTACCAGCACCGCAACGACGAGCTGATGTACGTGGTCTCGGGCGCCTGCCAGGTGGAGGCGGAGGGCCGGGCCTACCGGCTGGAGAACGGGGACGCGCTGTTCCTGTCCGGCGGGGTGCGCCACCGCTGGCGGGCCGTCACCGAGGACACCCGGATCCTGATCGTGGCGGTCGGCGACCACATCCACGCCACCTCCGAACCGCCCTCGCCGGGACACTGAGGAACCGGGTGCGCACGCCGGAGCGGATCGTCTCGCTGGTGCCCTCCCTGACCGAGGCGGTGGCGGTGAGCGCGCCCGGAGCGCTGGTCGGGGTGACCGACTGGTGCACGCACCCGGCCGCGCTCGGGGAGGCGGCGCGCGTCGGGGGCACCAAGAACCCCGACGTCCGGGCGATCGTGGAGCTGCGCCCGGACCTGGTCATCGCCAACGAGGAGGAGAACCGGGCCCCGGACCTGGCCGCGCTGCGGGCCGCCGGGCTGGACGTGCTGGTCACCGAGGTACGGGACCTGCCGCAGGCCTTGAGCGAGCTGGAGCGGGTCCTGGTGGGGGCGCTGGGGCTGGAGCGGCCCGGCTGGCTGGCGGACGCCGAGGCCGCGTGGGCCCGCGTGGAGCCGCTCCCGCCCGCCCTGGCCTTCGTACCGGTCTGGCGGCGGCCCTGGATGGTGCTCGGGCGGGACACCTTCGCGGGAGACCTGCTGGCCCGCCTGGGCGTCCGCAACGCCTACGCCGGGCACGCGGAGCGCTATCCGCGGATCGGGGCGGCCGAGCTGGCCGCTTCGGGCTGCGACCTCGTCGTCCTCCCGGACGAGCCGTACCGCTTCACCGCCGGTGACGGGCCCGAGGCCTTCCCCGGGATCCCCGCCGCGCTCGTCAGCGGACGGCACCTGACCTGGTACGGGCCCTCGCTGGCCGAGGCCCCGGAGGTCCTGGCGCGGGCGCTGCGGGCGGCGGGCCCGACCCCGTAGGAGATGGGCACGGCACTAGCGGGGTGCGGCGATCAGGCGGCCGGTGAACAGGCCCCGCAGGGTGTTCGCGGCGGCGAGCAGCCAGGCGGTCAGCAGGGCCAGGAAGAGGGCCGCGGCCAGCCAGGAGAAGGCGGTGAGCCCGGTGTGGCGGGCCAGCCCGGCGGCGCCGGTGACGCAGGTGCCGACGGGGAAGGTCAGCGCCCACCAGGTCATCGCGAACCCCATGCCGTCGCGGGCGGCCCGCACCAGCATCGCCGCGGCCAGCGCCAGCCACAGCAGGGCGAATCCCATCACGGGGACCCCGTAGACGACGGCGAAGGCGGCGAAGGCGCCGGAGTACGCGCCGGATATCGACTGGGGGGCCATGTCCGCGAGGGAGTTCACGGCGGTGGTGGACTGGCCCAGGGGGCCGAGGACCAGGAACAGGGTCGGGGTGAGCGCCAGGGGCAGGGGGCCGCTCACGATCAGCCGCCCGAAGACCAGGGGGAGCATCAGCAGGGTGGCCAGCAGGCTGATGCCGAACATGGCGTAGCAGCCGAGCAGCATGGCCTCGCGGGCCTGGCCCGCGGCCAGGTGGGGGATCAGCAGGGGGCCCAGCGCGGCGGAGACCATCGGGGCGACCAGGGGGAGCAGCCAGACGGGGGTGGCCTGGTGGGCCTCGACCTTGTGGCGGACCACCATCAGGTACGGCACGGCCACGGCCGCGACCAGGCCGATCGCGGTGCCCGCGGTGAACAGGACCGTGTCGGCGGCGACGGCGGCGCGGACCCCGATCAGGTCCTTGCCGACGATCAGGGCGCCGCCGCCGACGGCCAGCAGGGCCATCGAGAGGCAGCCGTAGAACGGGGCCACGGCGGGGTCGAGGAGGTGGGCGCGGGCCTGGTCGCGGTGGTGGAGCCAGTGGCCGGCCCGGGCGGTCAGGAGCACGGCGAGGGCGGTGGCGGCCAGGACCCAGAAGAGCTGGCAGACCACGCGCTGGCCGGGGAGCTGGTAGGGGAGGGTCGCGCCGGCGTTGGCGATGATCGCCGTGCCCATGACGGCGGCGTACCAGTTGGGGCCGAGGTGGCGCAGCGCGGGAGCCTTGTGGGTCCGCTGGATCCCGGGGGTGGCGGGACGGGGTCGTACGAGGGTGGTGGCCATGGGTCCAGCCTCGTGCCGGGCGGGGCCGGACGGCAGGGGGCAGTGTCCTATGAGGGCATAAACTGAATTTATGGGCAATGGGTACGGCAGTGGCAGCGGATACGGCAGTGCGTACGGCAGCGAGGAGCGGCCCGACGCGCTGGTTCCGCTGGCGCACCGGGTCCCCGACCTGGGCGCCATGGAACTGCTGATCGCGGTCGCGCGCCTCGGCAGCCTGAGCGGCGCCGCGCGGCGGCTCGGGATCACCCAGCCCGCCGCCAGCAGTCGGATCCGGGCGATGGAGACCCGGCTCGGGGTCGCGCTGGTGGACCGGTCCCCGCGCGGGTCGACGCTGACGGCGGAGGGTGCGCTGGTCACGGACTGGGCGCGACGGGTGGTGGAGGCGGCCGAGGCCTTCGACGCGGGCGCGCAGGCGCTGCGGGGCCGCCGGGACTCCCGGCTGCGGGTCGCGGCGAGCATGACCATCGCGGAGTACCTGCTGCCCGGCTGGCTGATCGCGCTGCGCGGACAGCGCCCCGGTACGGCGGTGTCGCTGCACGCGGGGAACTCGGCGGTGGTGGCCGAGCGGGTCCTCGCGCACGAGGCGGACCTCGGCTTCGTGGAGGGGCTGAGCGTGCCGGAGGGACTCGACTCGGTGGTGATCGCGCAGGACCGGCTCGTGGTGGCAGTGGCCCCCGGGCACCCGTGGGCGCGGCGCTCGCAGGGGGTCTCGGCGACGGAGCTGGCGGCGACGCCGCTGATCCTGCGGGAGTGGGGATCGGGGACCCGGCAGGTGTTGGACGCGGCGCTGGCCGGGTGCGGGGGGCTGGCGGAGCCGCTGCTGGAACTGGCTTCGACGACCGCGGTGAAGGCGGCGGCGGTGAGCGGGGCGGGGCCGTGCGTGCTGTCGGAACTGGCGGTCGGGGACGAACTCGCGGGCCGCAGGCTGGTGTCCGTGCCGGTGATCGGGGCGGGGCTGGCGCGGGAGCTCCGGGCGGTCTGGCCCGCGGGGGCCCGGCCGGCGGGCCCGGCGCGGGACTTGCTCGCGCTGACCCGCCACTGACCCCGTGGCGCGGGACCGGGGGCTGTCCCCGGCCACCGCTGGGAGGTGGCCCCGGGCGGGGCCGATGCGGTCGGCGGGACCGGATTTCACCCGGGTGGGGTGGATGCCGCGGTGATCAGGGCTGACATGACGCGGGTGTCCTTGTCGCGTTCCGGGTGCCATTGGACGCCCACGGCCCAGTGGGCGGGGTCGGCCAGTTCGATCGACTCCACCGTTCCGTCGGCGGCGTGGGACGAGGCGATCAGGCCGCGGCCCAGCCGGTCGGCGGCCTGGTGGTGGTAGGTCGGGACCTCCGACTCCTCCGGGACCAGCGCCGCGTACCGGGTGCCGGGGACCGGACGGACGGGGTGCCAGGAGAAGACGCCGTCGCCCACCACGTGGCCGTCGATGTGCTGGATCAGCGTCCCGCCCAGGGCCACGTTCAGCGCCTGCATGCCCCGGCAGATCCCGAGCAGGGGCTTGCGGGAGGCCAGCGCCGCGGCGATGAGCGCCAGTTCCCACTCGTCGCGCACCGTCGCCGGCGCTCCGGTGCGGGGATCGCGCGGAGCCCCGTACCGGACCGGGTCCACGTCCGGGCCGCCCGCGACGACCAGGCCGTCCAGTCGGGCCAGCACCTCCTGCGCCGCCTCCGGCTCGTCCGGCGGGAGCAGCACGGCCGTGCCGCCCGACGCCTGGACGAGTTCGTAGTACCGGGTGGGGACGAGGGCCGTCGGGAGGTCCCACACGCCGTAGCGGGTGGACTCCTCGACGTAGGTGGTGATGCCGATGAGCGGCCTGGGCACGGTGGGTACCTCCGGGGAAGGGGCGGGGGATCCGGGGATCAGTCGCGGGAGAGCTCGGCCTCGGCTTCCGCCAGCGCCGCGAACTCCTCCTCCGGCGCGGAGGCCACCAGGTGGTGGCGACTGTAGAACGCGAAGTAGGCGAGGGCGACGGCGTACACGCCCAGGGCCATGAACGCCGCGTCCTTGTCGACGAGGAAGGTGGCGACCAGGGCGGAGAGGGCGAGCACGAAGGCCACCGTGGAGGTCGCGATGCCGCCGGGGGTGCGGTACGGGCGCTCCAGGCCGGGCTCGCGGCGCCGCAGCACGATGTGCGACAGGGCCATCAGCGCGTACGAGATGGTCGCGCCGAACACCGCGATGTTCAGCATGCGCGGGCCGTTCCCGGTGGCGGCGGCCAGCGCGAAGCCGATCGCGCCGGGGATGAGAAGGCCGAGGTACGGGGCCTTGCGCCGGGAGGTCAGGGACAGGAAGCGGGGCAGGTAGCCCGCCCGGGAGAGGGCGAACAGCTGGCGCGAGCCGGCGTAGATGAGGGAGAAGAAGGAGGCCACGAGCCCGGCCAGGCCCGCGTAGTTGACGAAGGTCTTCAGCCAGGAGAGGCCGGGGTCGCCTTCCAGGGCGACGACCAGCGGGTTGCCGGCGTCCTTGATGGCGTCGGCGCCGCGCGCTCCGGTCGAGGCGAGGAAGGTGACCAGCGCGAGCAGGACCAGGATGCCCATGGAGATCGACAGGGCGCGCGGCACGGAGCGGACCGGGTCCTTGGCCTCCTCGGCGGCCAGCGGAACGCCCTCGACGCCGAGGAAGAACCACATGCCGAAGGGGAAGGCGGCCCAGATGCCGAGGAAGCCCAGCGGCAGCCACGAGCTCGCGCCGGCGGCGGAGGTGTCGACGGCGATGTTGTCGAGGTTGGAGGCGTCGAACTGGGTGAACGCGCCGACGGCGAAGACGATGAGGGCGATCACGGCGATGGCGGTGACGACGAGGGAGAAGCTGAGGGCCTCGCCGACGCCCCACAGGTGGATGCCGATGAAGATCGCGAAGCAGGCGAGGTAGACCGGCCAGCCGGAGGTGAGGCCGAAGAGGTTGAGGGACTCGACGTAGTCGCCGATGAAGATGGCGATGGCGGCCGGGGCGAGGACGTACTCGATGAGGATCGCGGTGCCGGTGAGGAAGCCGCCCCAGGTGCCGAGCGCCCGGCGGGCGAAGCCGTAGCCGCCGCCGGCGGTCGGCAGGATCGCGGACAGCTCGGCGAGGGAGAAGACCAGGCACGCGTACATCGCGCCCATCAGGACGGTGGCTATGGCGAGGCCGCCGAAACCGCCCTGGGCGAGGCCGATGTTCCAGCCGGAGAAGTCGCCGGAGACGACGTACGCGACACCGAGGCCGGTCAGGAGCAGCCAGCCGGCGCTGCCGCGGCGCAGGGTGCGGCGCTCCAGGTAGCCGTCGCCGCCGTTCTCGGGGGATGTGGTGGGTTCGGGCACGGCTGCCAGCCGTGCGCCGGTGTCGTCGGCCATGTGCGCTCCTGCCTAGGGCAATGGTTGTGGGGCGTACCTTTGCTGCTCCGGCGTGGCGGGCGCAAGACCCCTGCGTTAAACAGGGGTTACGAAAACCTCCCGGGGGCTTCCGCGGCCCTCCCCGCCGCTCCCGCGCGCCCGCCCCGCTCAGGCCAGGAACCCCCGCAGCAGCGCCGCCGTGCCGCAGCAGTGCTCGCGCATCACCTCGCGCGCCGCGTCCGCGTCCCGCTCCAGCACCGCCTCCACCAGCGTGCTGTGCTGCTGCTGGGAGTGCTCGAGGTTGCGCACCAGCAGCGGGATGCAGTCCAGCAGGTCGTTCACGGTCGCGCGGACGGCCGCGTACTGGGCCGTCAGGGTGGCGGATCCGGCGAGTTCGCACAGGGTGAGGTGGAAGAGCGTGTCCTGGCGCCGGTAGGCGGCCAGCGGGGCGTCGTGGGTGGCGGCCAGCGCGCCGAGCAGCCGGTCCGTGTCCGGCTCCGACAGCCCCTGGGACGCACACAGTCCGGCCGCGCCCACCTCCAGGACCTCGCGGAAGCGCAGGACGTCCTCGATGTCCACGCCCGCGACGCGCCGGCGCAGCTCCTCCTCGGCGCCCCCGGCCGGGGTGTCGGGGCGGGGCAGCACAAACGTTCCGCCGTACCGCCCGCGCCGGGCCTCCACCAGGCCCTGGTCCTGGAGCACCTTCAGCACCTCGCGGAGCGTGACCCGGCTGATCCCCATCCGCTCGGCCAACTCGCGCTCGGGCGGCAGCCGTTCCCCGCCCGGCACCAGGCCGAGCCGGACGACCTGGAGGATCTGCTCCAGCGCCTCCTCGAAACCGTTGCCCGCCCGCACCTGGCGCAGCACGGGATTGAGCCGCGCGACGGAGTCGCCCTCGCTCGCCGTATCGGTCATCTCGCCTCCTCCCCTTCCCAAGCAATGGTTCTGTTCAATACCTTAGGCGTATTCGGCTCACCGAAGGAGAGATTCCCGTGGTAGACCGCAAGCCGCCGCTTTCGACGGAAGAGCTCCGAGCTCTCGTCGCCAGCGGTGAGATCGACACAGTGGTCCTGGCCTTCCCCGACATGCAGGGGCGGCTCCAGGGCAAGCGGTTCGCCGCCCAGTTCTTCCTCGACGAGGTCCTCGAGCACGGCACCGAGGGCTGCAACTACCTGCTCGCCGTCGACACCGACATGAACACCGTCGACGGATACGAGATGTCCTCCTGGGACCGGGGCTACGGCGACTTCGCCATGCACCCCGACCTCGCCACCCTGCGCCGGATCCCCTGGAACCCGGGCAGCGCCTTCCTCCTCGCCGACCTCGCCTGGGGCGACGGCTCGCCCGTGGTCGCCGCACCCCGGCAGATCCTGCGCCGCCAGCTGGAGCGCCTCGGCGAACGGGGCTACACCGCGATGGTGGGCACCGAGCTGGAGTTCATGGTCTTCCAGGACACCTACGAGCAGGCCTGGAACTCCAACTACCGCGGCCTGACCCCCGCCAACCAGTACAACATCGACTACTCCGTCCTCGGGACCGGCCGCGTCGAACCCCTGCTGCGCCGCATCCGCAACGAGATGCAGGCCGCGGGCCTGGTCGTCGAGTCGGCCAAGGGCGAGTGCAACCTCGGCCAGCACGAGATCGCCTTCCGCTACGACGAGGCGCTGAAGACCTGCGACCAGCACGCCGTCTACAAGACGGGGGCCAAGGAGATCGCCGCCCAGGAGGGCGTCTCGCTCACCTTCATGGCCAAGTACGACGAGCGCGAGGGCAACTCCTGCCACATTCACCTCTCGCTGGGCGACGCCGACGGGCGCAACGCGATGGCGGCGGACGGCCCGGACGCGCACGCCCACGGCGGTATGTCACCGGTGATGCGCCACTTCCTGGCCGGCCAGCTCGCCGCGCTGCGCGACTTCTCCCTTCTCTACGCCCCCAACATCAACTCGTACAAGCGTTTCCGTCCGGGATCCTTCGCGCCGACCGCCGTCGCGTGGGGCGTGGACAACCGGACCTGCGCGCTGCGCGTCGTCGGCCACGGCCGCTCCATGCGCTTCGAGAACCGCCTCCCCGGCGGGGACGTCAACCCGTACCTCGCCGTCGCGGGCCTGGTCGCGGCCGGGATCTACGGCATCGAGCACCAGCTGGAGCTGCCCGAGCCCTGTGCAGGCAACGCCTACACCGCCGACTTCGCGCACGTCCCCACCACCTTGCGCGAGGCCGCCGAACTCTGGGAGAACAGCGAGATCGCCAAGGCCGCCTTCGGCCCCGAGGTCGTCGCCCACTACCGGAACATGGCCCGCGTCGAACTGGACGCGTACGACTCCGCGGTGACCGACTGGGAACTGCGCCGCTCCTTCGAACGCCTGTAGAACCCGAACCCGAACCCGAACCCGAACCCGAACCGGAACCGGAACCCGAACCGGAGCCGTCCCACGGCACCGCATTACCGGATCCACCGCACCCACCGCACCCGAACGTCTGAAAGGCCACCACGTGTCCGACGCGCTGGAAGTCTTGAATCCGGCCACCGAGGAACTCGTCGCCATCGTCCCGGCCGCCACACGGGACGATGTCGACGCCGCCGTCGTACGGGCCGCCGCGGCCCAGCGGACCTGGGCGGCCGCCGCGCCCGCCGACCGGGCGAGACTGCTGCGCCGGTTCGCCGCCGTGGTCGACGGGCACATCGAGGAACTGGCGCAACTGGAGGTCCGCGAGGCGGGCCACACCATCGGCAACGCCCGCTGGGAAGCCGGCAACGTGCGCGACGTCCTCGACTTCGCCGCCGGCGGAGTCGAGCGGCTCTCCGGCCGTCAGATCCCCGTCGCCGGGGGCATCGACGTCACCTTCCTCGAACCCCTCGGCGTCATCGGCGTGATCGCCCCGTGGAACTTCCCCATGCCGATCGCCGCCTGGGGCCTGGCCCCGGCCCTCGCCGCCGGCAACGCCGTCATCCTCAAGCCCGCCGAGACCACGCCGCTCACCGCGCTGCGGCTGGCGGAGCTCGCCCTGGAGGCCGGACTCCCCGAGCACCTGCTGCAGGTGCTGCCCGGCCGCGGGACGGTCGCGGGCGACGCCCTCGTCGAGCACCCGGGCGTGGCCAAGATCGTCTTCACGGGCTCCACCCGGGTCGGCAAGCAGATCATGGCCAAGTGCGCCGACCGGGTGAAGCGGGTGACCCTCGAACTCGGCGGCAAGAACCCCAACATCGTCTTCGCGGACGCGGACCTGGAGGCCGCCGCGGCCGCCGCTCCGATGTCCTTCCTGGACAACACCGGGCAGGACTGCTGCGCCCGCACCCGGATCCTCGTCCAGCGCTCCGCCTACGACCGGTTCATGGAGCTGCTGGCCCCCGCGATCGAGAGCGTGGTCGTCGGGGACCCGAACGACGAGAAGACGCAGATGGGGCCGCTGATCTCGCGGGTGCAGCTGGACCGCGTACGGTCCTACGTCACCGACGACCTCACCGTGGTCCGCGGCACCGCCCCCGAGGGCCCCGGCTTCTGGTACCCCGCGACCCTCGTCACCGGCGTCGGCCCCACCGCGCCCGTGGCCGCCGAGGAGGTCTTCGGACCCGTCGCCGTCGTCCTGCCCTTCGAGGACGAGGAGGACGCCGTACGCCTGGCCAACGCCACCGAGTACGGCCTCGCCGGCTCCCTGTGGACCCGCGACGTGGGCCGCGCGCTGCGCGTCTCGCGTGCCGTCGCCGCCGGCAACCTGTCGGTCAACTCCCACAGCAGCGTCCGCTACTGGACGCCCTTCGGCGGCTACAAGCAGTCCGGGCTCGGCCGCGAGCTCGGACCCGACTCCCTCTCCGCTTTCACCGAGACCAAGAACGTCTTCATCAGCACGGAGGCCTGAAAACATGTCCACTGAGTCCACCGAGATCGTCTGCCGCCGCCTGGTCGGCCGTACCGCCGTCATCACCGGAGCCGGCAGCGGCATCGGCCTGGCCACCGCCCGCCGCCTGGCCTCCGAGGGCGCCAACATCGTCTGCGGCGACATCGACGAGACCGCCGGCAAGGCCGCCGCCGAAGAGGTGGGCGGCACCTTCGTGAAGGTCGACGTCACCAGCCCGGAGGAGGTGGAGGCGCTCTTCAAGACCGCCTTCGACACCTACGGCTCCGTCGACATCGCCTTCAACAACGCCGGCATCTCGCCCCCGGACGACGACTCGATCCTCACCACCGGGCTGGAGGCCTGGAAGCGCGTCCAGGACGTCAACCTCACCTCCGTCTACCTGTGCTGCAAGGCCGCCCTGCCCTACATGCAGCGCCAGGGACGCGGCTCCATCATCAACACCGCCTCCTTCGTGGCCATCATGGGCGCCGCCACCTCGCAGATCTCCTACACCGCCTCCAAGGGCGGCGTACTGGCGATGTCCCGCGAACTCGGCGTGCAGTTCGCCCGCGAGGGCATCCGCGTCAACGCGCTGTGCCCGGGGCCCGTCAACACCCCGCTCCTGCAGGAGCTGTTCGCCAAGGACCCGGAGCGCGCCGCCCGCCGGCTCGTGCACATCCCGCTGGGCCGGTTCGCCGAGCCCACCGAGATCGCCGCCGCCGTCGCCTTCCTCGCGAGCGACGACTCCTCCTTCGTCAACGCCACCGACTTCCTCGTTGACGGCGGCATCTCCGGGGCGTACGTCACCCCCCTCTAGGCCCCACCCCCGCGCCTCCCGCACCTCCCGCACCTCCACGGCAGCCGGGCGTCCCACGACGCCCGGCTGCCGTGCTCCAGCGCCGTGACGATCTTGTAGAGAATGAGGAGGGTCCACCTCAGTGACCCAGCCCAGCTCCCTGCGACGGCTCCAGGCCGTCGGCGCCGCCGTCGCGATAGCCGCCGGCACCCTCGTGGCCGCCGCGCCCGCCGCCCAGGCGGCCCGACCCGGCCCGCACTGCACCACCCCCCGGCTCGCCGCCGGCTGGTACGGGGACAACCGGGCCCGGCTCCAGCAGCTGATCGACGAGTACGGCAGGTGCAACCCGTACCGGCCGAACCGGGCCAAGCCCGTCGCCGTCTTCGACTGGGACAACACCGTCGTCAAGAACGACGTCGGCGACGCCCAGATGTTCTGGCTGCTGCGCAACGGCAAGATCCGCCAGCCGGCCGGCGGCGACTGGACCACCACCAGCCGCCACCTCACCCCGGCCGCCGCCGAGGCCCTGGCCGGCGCCTGCGGCGCGCTCGCCCGGCCGGGCGCCCCGCTGCCCACCGGCACCCCCGAGGGCGCCGGCTGCGCCGACGAGCTGAACGCCGTCTACGGCACCGCCGCGACCCGCTCGGCCGCCCCCGCCTTCGCCGGCTGGGACCGCCGTACGACCGAGCCCGCCTACGCCTGGCTCCCGCAGCTCATGCAGGGCTGGACCGCACGCGAGGTCCGCGGCTTCGCGGCCGCCGCGCGGGCCGAGAACCTGGCCGCGCCCGTGGGTGCCAAGCAGCAGGTCGGCACCTCCACCGCCACCGGCTGGGTGCGCTACTACGACCAGCAGAAGGACCTCATCGGCGGCCTGCAGAAAGCCGGTTTCGACGTCTGGATCAGCTCGGCCTCGCCGCAGCCGGTCGTCGAGGTGTGGGCCGAGGGCGTCGGCATCGACGCCCGCCACGTCATCGGCATCCGCAACACCACCACCCGCGGCGGGAAGTTCACCTCCCACCTGCAGGGCTGCGGATCCGTCAAGGACGGCGCCGACACGATGATCACGTACATCGACGGCAAGCGCTGCTGGATCAACAAGGAGGTCTTCGGGGTCCGCGGCGCCGCGGCCGAGAAGATCCAGCCGGCCGCCCGCCGCCAGGTGTTCGCCGCGGGCGACTCCGACACCGACATCTCGTTCCTGCGGGACGCGACCGCGCTGCGGCTCGTGGTCAACCGCAACAAGAACGAGCTGATGTGCCGCGCCTACGACAACAGCGACGGCAAGTGGATCGTGAACCCGATGTTCATCGAGCCGAAGAAGCAGAAGCCCGCGCCGTACCCGTGCGCGACCACCGGCTTCACCGGCCGCGACGGCACGCCGGGGCCCGTCCTGCGGGGTGACGCCAGCGTCATCCCCGACCAGGCGGACTCCGTTTTCCAGTAGGCCTCAGAGGAAGGTGCGGCCCTCGCCCCGGTAGGTCGGGGCGGTGGCCGTCACCCGGTCTCCCTCGACGAGGTGCAGCTCGTCGAAGCGCTCGCACAGCTCGCCGGCCTTCGCGTGCCGGAACCAGACCCGGTCGCCGATCAGCAGATCGTCGGCCGGGCTGCCGAGCAGCGGCGTCTGCACCTCGCCGGCCCCCTCCTGGGCGTCGTAGCGCAACCCCTGGGGCAGGTACGGGACCGGCAGCCGGTCCGGGCCGGGCGCCCCGGAGGCCGGGTAGCCGCCGCCGAGGACCGTGACGACCCCGACGCCGGGCCGGCGGACCACCGGCTGGGCGAAGAGCGCGGCCGGCCGGCCGCTGAACGAGGTGTAGTTGTCGAACAGGCGCGGGACGTAGAGCCCCGAACCGGCGGCGATCTCCGTGACCGCGTCCTCGGCCGCGGTCTGCTGGACGCTGCCCGTGCCGCCCCCGTTGACGAACTCCAGGTCCGGGACCACGGCGCGGACGGCCCGTACGGCCTCGGCCCGGCGGGCGGCCAGCTCCTTGCGGGCGGCGCCCTGCATCAGGCGGATGGCGCGCGAGCGCACCGGACGCCCGGCCAGCGCGTCGCCGACCCCGGCGAGGTGGCCCTCGTAGCCCATCAGTCCGACGACGCGGAAGCCCGGCCGGGCGCTCACCGCGCGGGCCAGCGCGGCCAGCTGGGCGGGCTCGCGCAGCGGGGAGCGGCGGGCGCCGACACGGACCCTGCCGCCGAAGAGGTGCAGGGCGGTGTCCAGTTCCAGGCAGACCCGGATCTCCTGGTCGCCGCCGTCGCGGGCCCGGTCGATGAGCTCCAGCTGCGCGACGTCGTCGACCATGACGGTCACCGCACCGGCGAGCTTCGGGTCGCCGGCGAGCTCCGCGAAGCCGGCCCGGTCGGCGGACGGGTAGGCGAGCAGCACGTCCTCGAAGCCGGAGCGGGCCAGCCAGGTCGACTCGCCGAGGGTGTACGACATGATCCCGGCGAACCCGGGGCGGGCGAGGACCCGTTCGAGCAGCACTCGGCACCGTACGGACTTGCTCGCCACCCGGATCGGCTTCCCGCCGGCCCGGCGCACGAGGTCGTCGGCGTTGGCGTCGAACGCGTCGAGGTCCACGATGGCGAGCGGGGCGTCGAGATGCGCGGTGGCCCGGTCGTATCGGGCCCGGTCGGCGGCGGGGGAGTTCATGGGCGGCAGCCTGCCAGATGGGTGTACCCGTGGGTAGGGGTTTCGTCGAGCCCGGGCCCTCCCGGGCAGGTCAGCGCCCCGAGAAGAGGTTCCCCGCCGGGGACGGCCCCCGGCGGGGAGAAGCCGACCCGCCCTCGGCGTGAACCGCTGCCCGCGCACCGGGTCCGACCGCTCCGTCCCGGCCCTGACGGGCAGTCGGCCCGCCCGGTGGCCGTCCGTGGGCGGGCCCGGGCGAGAACGCCGGGGCCCGCCCGCGGACGCGTAAAGTAGGAGCAGGCAGCCGGACGGAACGGGGGGCGGAGCCGCCGGATGAGCACGTCCACACCGCACAGCGAGGTCCTGACCGCGCCCGACCTGCCCCCGGCCCCACCGCGGCGGCGCCCCGGACGGGTCTTCGCGGCCGCGCTCAGCGCCCTCCTCGGTCTCGGAGCCACCGGCGCCGCCGGCTACACGGCGTACGCCGGGCACCGCGACGCCCACCGGCCCGTGGCCGCCGACGCCTCCTACCGCAAGGCGGCCGCGCTCTGGCGCTCCGCCCCGGTCGACGCGCTCTTTCCGCCCGTCCTCGACGGAGCCGGCGCCGGGCCCGGCGGCGCCGACCGCACGTGGACCCGTATCGCCCTGGCCCCCGACGCCGAATGCGCCGCCTCGCTCGCCGCCGACTGGCAGGCCCTGCTCGCCGAAGCCGGCTGCACCCGCGTGCTCCGCGCCACCTACACCGACGCCACTCGCAGTTCGCTCGTCACCGTCGGCATGGTCTTCACTCCCGCCGACGGCCCCGCCGACGGCCCGGCCCGGACCGCCCTGCGCGGCCGGCTGACCGCCCCGCCCGGCTACGGCTTCCCGGACGACCGGCGCGCGGCCTGGACCGCCTCCGTGCTCCCCGAGGCCCCCGTCGTCCTCTACGCCGTCTCCGCCTTCACCGACGGCCGGGCCCTGGATGCCCCCCGCCCCGCGGAGGAGGCGATGCGCGAGGAGGCGACCTCCCTCCCGACCTCGCCTCCGCACCCCCGAAAGGCTTGACCAGTGAGCACCGAAGCTTACGTATACGACGCGATCCGCACTCCGCGCGGCCGCGGCAAGGCCAATGGCTCCCTGCACGGAACCAAGCCGATCGACCTGGTCGTCGGCCTCATCCACGCCCTGCGCGAGCGCAACCCCGGCCTGGACCCCGCCACCATCGACGACATCGTGCTCGGCGTCGTCAGCCCGGTCGGCGACCAGGGCTCCGACATCGCGCGGATCGCGGCGATCGCCGCCGGGCTGCCGGACACGGTGGCCGGACTCCAGGAGAACCGCTTCTGCGCCTCCGGCCTGGAGGCCGTCAACCTGGCCGCCGCGAAGGTCCGTTCCGGCTGGGAGGACCTGGTCCTCGCGGGCGGCGTCGAGTCCATGTCCCGCGTCCCGATGGCCTCGGACGGCGGAGCCTGGTTCAACGACCCGATGACCGGCTGGAACACCGACTTCGTCCCGCAGGGCATCGGCGCCGACCTGATCGCCACCATCGAGGGATTCTCCCGGCGCGACGTGGACGAGTACGCCGCCCTGTCCCAGGAGCGTGCCGCCGCCGCCATCAAGGACGGCCGCTTCGCCAAGTCGGTCGTCCCGGTCACCGACCGCAACGGCCTGGTCGTCCTGGACCACGACGAGTTCGTCCGCCCCGGCACCACCGCCGACACCCTGGCCAGGCTGAAGCCCTCCTTCGCGGACATCGGCGACCTCGGCGGCTTCGACGCCGTCGCGCTGCAGAAGTACCACTGGGTCGAGAAGATCGACCACGTCCACCACGCGGGCAACTCCTCCGGCATCGTCGACGGCGCCTCGCTCGTCGCGATCGGCTCCCGCGAGGCGGGGGAGCGGGGCGGCCTCGCGCCGCGCGCCCGGATCGTCTCGGCCGCCGTCTCCGGCTCCGAGCCCACCATCATGCTCACCGGCCCCGCCCCGGCCACCCG
This sequence comes from Streptomyces sp. ICC1, assembly GCF_003287935.1. Classification (GTDB taxonomy): domain Bacteria; phylum Actinomycetota; class Actinomycetes; order Streptomycetales; family Streptomycetaceae; genus Streptomyces; species Streptomyces tritrimontium. The sequence goes on along the minus strand of NZ_CP030287.1, from coordinate 5,430,271 downwards.
CAAGGCCCTCGCCAAGGCCGGGCTGACCATCGACGACATCGACCTGATCGAGATCAACGAGGCCTTCGCCGGCGTCGTGCTCCGCTTCGTCAAGGACATGGGCGTCTCCCTGGACAAGGTCAACGTCAACGGCGGCGCCATCGCGCTCGGCCACCCGCTCGGCGCCACCGGAGCGATGATCCTCGGCACGGTCGTCGACGAACTGGAGCGCCAGGACAAGCGCTACGGGCTGGTCACCCTTTGCGTCGGCGGCGGCATGGGCGTCGCGACCATCGTCGAACGCGTCTGATCCGTCCTGATCCCTGATCCCACCCCTGACACGGAAGTAGCGACATGAGCGAGTCCACCACCATCCGCTGGGAACAGGACGAGACCGGCGTCGTCACCCTCGTCCTCGACGACCCCAACCAGTCCGCCAACACGATGAACCAGGCCTTCAAGGACTCCATCGCCGCGGTCGCCGAGCGCGCCGAGGCCGAGAAGGACTCCATCCGCGGCATCATCTTCACCTCCGCCAAGAAGACCTTCTTCGCGGGCGGCGACCTGAAGGACATGATCCGGCTGCGCCCCGAGCACGCGCAGCTGGCCTTCGACACCGGCACCGAGATCAAGCGCTCGCTGCGCCGCATCGAGACCCTCGGCAAGCCCGTCGTCGCCGCGATCAACGGCACGGCCCTCGGCGGCGGTTACGAGATCTGCCTGGCCTCCCACCACCGCGTGGCCCTCGACGCGCCCGGCTCCAAGATCGGCCTGCCCGAGGTCACCCTCGGCCTGCTCCCCGCCGGCGGCGGCGTCACCCGCACCGTCCGCCTGATGGGCATCGCCGACGCGCTGCTCAAGGTCCTGCTCCAGGGGACCCAGTACAACCCGCGGCGCGCCCTGGAGAACGGCCTCGTCCACGAACTGGCCGCCACGCCGGAGGAGATGCTCGCCAAGGCGCGCGCCTTCATCGACGCGAACCCGGAGTCGAAGCAGCCGTGGGACGTCCCCGGCTACAAGATCCCGGGCGGTACGCCGTCCAACCCGCGGTTCGCCGCCAACCTCCCGGCCTTCCCCGCCAACTTGAAGAAGCAGCTGAACGGGGCCCCGTACCCGGCCCCGCGCAACATCCTGGCCTGCGCCGTCGAAGGCGCCCAGGTGGACTTCGAGACCGCGCTGACCATCGAGGCCCGCTACTTCACCGAGCTGGTCACCGGGCAGACCGCCAAGAACATGATCCAGGCGTTCTTCTTCGACCTCCAGGCCGTCAACGCCGGCCGCAGCCGCCCGCAGGGCGTCGCACCGCGCACGGTCACCAAGGTCGCCGTCCTCGGTGCCGGAATGATGGGCGCCGGCATCGCCTACTCCTGCGCCCGCGCGGGCATCGAGGTGGTGCTCAAGGACGTCACCCCCGAGGCCGCCGCGAAGGGCAAGGCGTACACCGAGAAGCTGCTCGACAAGGCCCTGTCCCGGGGCCGCACGACCGAGGCCAAGCGCGCCGAGCTGCTCGCCCGGATCACCCCGACCGCCGAGGCGGCCGACCTCGCGGGCTGCGACGCCGTCATCGAGGCCGTCTTCGAGGACACCGCCCTCAAGCACAAGGTGTTCCAGGAGATCCAGGAGTTCCTCACCCCCGACGCGCTGCTCTGCTCCAACACCTCCACGCTGCCCATCACGGGCCTCGCGGAGGGGGTTTCGCGCCCCGTCGACTTCATCGGCCTGCACTTCTTCTCGCCGGTCGACAAGATGCCGCTGGTCGAGATCATCAAGGGCGAGCGCACCGGCGACGAGGCCATCGCCCGCGCCTTCGACCTCGTACGGCAGATCAACAAGACCCCGATCGTGGTCAACGACTCGCGCGGCTTCTTCACCTCGCGCGTCATCGGCCAGTTCATCAACGAGGGCGTCGCGATGGTCGGCGAGGGCATCGAGCCCGCCTCGATCGAGCAGGCGGCCGCGCAGGCCGGTTACCCGGCCAAGGTGCTCTCCCTGATGGACGAGCTGACGCTCACCCTGCCCCGCAAGATCCGCAACGAGACCCGCAAGGCCTTCGAGGCCGAGGGGCGGGCCTGGCCCGAGCACCCGGCCGACGGGGTCATCGACCGGATGGTCGACGAGTTCGGGCGCCCCGGGCGCAGCGGCGGCGGCGGCTTCTACGCGTACGACGAGAGCGGCAAGCGCGCCGGGATCTGGCCGGGCCTGCGCGAGCACTTCACCAAGGCGCCAGGGGACGGATCCGTCGAGATCCCGTTCGAGGACATGAAGGAGCGGATGCTCTTCTCCGAGGCGCTGGACACCGTCCGCTGCTTCGACGAGGGCGTCCTGACCTCGTACGCCGACGCCAACATCGGCTCGATCATGGGCATCGGCTTCCCGGCCTGGACCGGCGGGGTCATCCAGTACATCAACGGGTACGAGGGCGGCCTGGCGGGCTTCACGGCCCGCGCCCGAGAGCTGGCCGAGCGCTACGGCGAGCGGTTCACCCCGCCGGCCTCGCTGGTGGAGAAGGCCGGGCGCGGCGAGACGTACGCCGACTGACCCGCACCGACTGACCCGCACCGCGCGTCGCGCGTTCCCGGGGCCCGCGAGCCCCGGGAACGCGTGCGGGACGGGTCAGGCGGTGTCGGTCGCGCAGGAGCGCAGCGTCGCGAACAGGCCCCGGTGCGCGGCGCCGTCCGGGGCGGTCCAGCCGGCGGTCAGCCGGCCGAAGGCCGCGTCCGGATCCGCGTGCCCGTGCCCGTTCCCGTGCCCGTCCGTGTTTCCCCGCGCCTCGGCCCCGGGCCGCAGCAGGCGCGTCAGGCCGAGCACCCGCGCGCCCGCCACGACGACGTCCGTGCCCCGCGCGGTGTCGCGGACCTCGGGCCGTTCCCCCGGGAGCGGCGCGGGGATCTCCGGCCCGTCGAACAGTGCCGTGACGGACGGGTCGGGCACATCGCTGTCGCACTGGTCCTGCGCCACGGCGCGTCCCTGGAGCAGCGCCAGCAACTGGCCGACGAGCACCGGGTCGTGGGCGCCGTCGTAGATCCACCGCTTGCCGAGCACCCCGTGTTCCGACGTGCCCACCAGACCCGCCCCGGCACCCGCGAGCGGGCCGCCGCGGTAGGTGAGCGGCACGAGGTACGAGGTCTCGCGCCCGCCCGAGGTGTCGGTGAGCACCATGAACTCGATGCCGACCTCGCCCTCCGGGTCGTCGAGCCGGAATCCGCCCGACCGCGCCAGCGCGGGCTCCGGGCCCGTGGACACGTACCACGGCCGCGTCGGCAGCCAGGCGGAGACGAGCTCCAGCTTGCCCGGCTCCATCGTGGTGTTGTAGATCATCGCCATGGCCCGAAACTACCCCTCCGGGACGAAGGCGGCACGCAATTCCTCCTTGAGCGAGCGCTGGAAAGCGGTCACCAGGGCCTGCACCACCATCGGCTGCATGTGCGCGGACAGCGCCTTCATCGACTCGACCCGCTCGGGATCGCTCTCGCCCTCCGTGAACGGCCCCCACACCTCGTCCCGGAACAGCGCGGTCAGCTCGTGGGCGGCCGTCCGCGCGTGCTCCAGCAGCACCTTGCGCGCGACCAGGATCGTCTCGTGCGCGATCGGCACGTCGAGCAGCGCGACCCCGAGCCGCAGCAGTCCCACGTCCACCCGGAAGCCCTCCGGATCGGGCGACAGCACGTTCATCGCCGTCAGCCGCCGGATGTCGTTCTCCGTCAGGGCCCGCCCGGCCCGCTTCTCCAGCTCCGCGCGCGAGGCCTTGAGCGCCGCGTCCGGGGCCCAGGTCGCCACCAGCGCCCGGTGGATGGCCAGATCGTGCGCGCTCAGGTCGTCGGGCAGGGCGTCCAAGTAGCGCTCGATGGCCGACAGGGTCATGCCCTGGTGCTGCAGCTCCTCGATCAGCGCGAGGCGCGACAGGTGCTCGGGGCCGTAGTGGCCCACTCGACGGGGTCCGATCACGGGAGGGGGCAAAAGCCCGCGGGTGCTGTAGAACCGTACGGTGCGGACGGTCACGCCCGCCCTGGCGGCCAACTCGTCGACGGTGAGCGCCGGGTCCGGTGCCTGGGTGGTCATGGGCTCTCCGCTCGCTCTCTGATCAGCGCGTCTCGTGTTCAACAGTATTGCTGTCGCACCAACGATGTGAAACGGCAAGGAGCTGCCCATGCCCACGAAACTGCGACTGCTGTGACCGTTCGCGATAGTTGGCGGATGTTCGCGATAGTTGGCGAGCCGACGTCAGAGAGCGATCACGCAGAGTTACTGTCCGGTCGAGCTGAAGCTGGCAGAGTCTCACTCGGTCTCACCTGGCCTGGCAGATCCTCAAGGGATCGAGGTACGTACAGCGGTCGCCTCGGGAAAATGACTGGCGGCGGCGAAGCCCGGGCAGAAGGCTCTCACCGTGACACTTCATGAGAACGAGATCCGTGTGAATGAGACGGTCGTCCGGTCACTGCTGCGGGAACAGCGACCGGAGTGGGCCGACCTCCCCATCTCGCCGGCCGGTGCGGGCACGGACAACACGATGTACCGGCTCGGCGACCAACTGCTCCTGCGGCTACCGCGCACCCCGGACAACGCGAAGGCCGTACGGAAAGAGCAGACCTGGCTGCCACGGCTGGCGCCAGATCTTCCCTGTCGCATCCCGGAGCCGGTGCACAACGGCACGCCGAGTTCCGCATTCCCGCTCGCCTGGTCGGTGTACCGCTGGATCGATGGCGAGGAAGCCGGTCCGGGATCGGTCAGAGACTGGGCCGCCTTCGGAGGTGACCTGGCGACGATCGTGCAGAGCCTGCATTCCATCCCCCTCATGGGAGCCACTCGCCAGGGCGGGCTCAGCTGGTACCGCGGAGGTGGCCTGCACGCTTGTGACCGGTGGATCAGCGGGTGCTTCGACAACTGCCGAACGATCCAGGGCCTCGACCTCGACATCGCGCATCTGCAACACCTGTGGCAGAGCGCGCTCACCCTGCCCGAGCCTTCTGCCCGCCATGTGTGGCTCCACGGAGACCTCAAACCCACCAACCTTCTGGTCCAGCAGGGGAAGCTGCACGCCGTCATCGACTTCGGAGGCCTCTCAGTCGGCTTTCCCGACGCCGAGCACTCGCCTCTGTGGGATTTTCCACCCGGGGCCCGACAGGCGTACTGGGACGCCACAAGCCTCGACGACGTGACATGGCTGCGTGCCCGGGCGTGGGCCATCGCTGTCGGAGTCAGCGGGGTGTCGTACTACTGGGGCACCTATCCCCTTTTCGTCAGCGAATGCTTGTCGCGTCTCCGCGCGATCCTGGAGGCTATCGGCGAGCAGTGAACCAGTCCCGCACGTGGCGCTTCAGACGAACTTCATCCACGCGGATCTACACCACTCCGTCCCAGGCCACGGGGCACGCTCTAGGGGCGGCGGGCCAACAAATGGGCGTCGAGGAAGCCCCGCTCGGAGGCCGGGTCGTGGAGCAACCGAGCAACCGTGACGAGCCCGGCCCCGGCCAGCAACTCGGCAAACCGCTCGGCCGGCCAGCTATAGGCGGGCGTCACTTTGTGATCGAAGCGGACCGGCTCCGGTCCTTCGGTCCCGAAGAACGACACCAGGAGCAGGCCCCCTGGTGCCAGGACACGCACCTGCTCGGCGAGCAGTGCGGGCAGTTCCCCAGGCGGGGTATGGATCATCGAGTAGTGAGCCAGCACTCCGCCGAGCGCGCCGTCCTCGACCGGCAGGGCCTCCATTCGCGCTTCGTCGAACCGCAGCGCCGGATGGGCCCGCCGGGCGTGGTCGACCATGGCCGGGGAGAGGTCGAGCCCGAAGGCGTCCAGCCCCAAGTCGTGCAGCATGGCCGTCAGATGTCCGGGCCCGCACCCGACGTCGGCTGTCCGCAGGTTCCCCGTCCCACGCACGAGCTCGGCGAAGGTGCCGATCATGTTCCGCGCGAACGGCTGCGTCTCCAACCGATTAGCGAACATCGACGCATACAGCTCGACAACCCCGTCGTAGGCCGTCCTGGTCTCGCCCTGGTGTTCCAACACGGGAAGGAAACTAACACCCGTGCCGTTCGCAGCCGTTGCCCGGCCCCATACCTACCCTTCCCCTCGGGACTGATCGTTCCGTCACCTGATCACGAGACACCCTCAGTAGTTCGGAGAAAGGACAGTTACGGACAACTGCGGTGATCCGTGCCGACTGCAGGGGACTCCGTGCTGCTCTGGATGGGTGCTCCGTCCATCGCCTGTCTTGATCCGTTCCGATTCGTGCGTACTCAGTGATCTACTCACTCCGTACGTCGGTCTCGCCGAGTTCGAGTCAAGGCTGGTTACGGACGACGGGTGGCCGCGTCGGTGGACAGTGACGTGGCGGGTCGGGGAGGGCAAGGTGACCTGGCCTGTTCGTGACATGGCCTCGGTGCCGGTGCTGTCGTCCAGGGTGATCCGGGGGTTTACGTGGCGAGCTGGCCAGGGGCACCGGCCAGGTCTGCAGTTCATGGTGTCGACGGGTCGGCTTCACGGGTTCGAGTCGCTGGAAGAGCAACAGCTTCTGCTGGAGCTGGACTACTTCGGGGTCGCTGAAGTCCTGCCGCAGCCGTTCCGCCTCGACTTTGACAGCAGCGAAGGCAAGAGGTGGCACGTCCCGGACTTTCTTGCGGTAATGCCCGACGGAGGGCTGTGGCTGTTCGACGTCCGCCCCGAGGGCTTGATCGAGGATGACGACGCGATGAAGTTCGCGGCAACGGCACAGTCAGCATCGGCCTGCGGCTGGCGATATTCGGTCGCAGTTGGCTGGCGGCCTCACGTCCACAGCGTGCTCGACCACCTGTCGTCGCAGCGTCGGCCGCTGGTCGATCAGCTGGGCCTCCAGCGGGAGCTTGAGGACGCTGTTGCACGCGGGGTGGACAGGTTCGGCGACCTGGTGGAGGGAACATGCCTTCCGGCCGTCGCTCGTGCTCACGCTACTCATCTGCTGTGGTGGCGGAGGCTCGGTGTTGATCTGGGCAGTCCGCTGGGGGATGGCTCGCTGATCTGGCGGGGCCGCGCATCGGCCGGGGGGTCGTGATGGCTGCGGGACACGGTCTGCTGGACATGGAAATCGGCAGCGTGCTGCAGTTGAACGGCGTCGAGTGGACGGTGACAGCAGCGGAGCCTCAGTTCAGCCGGTTCGTCCTGACGGATGGTGAGGGCCGGGAGGAGACGAGGTCGATCCGCTGGCTGATCCACCACCCGGATGCGAAGGCCGCGGCGAACCGGCCGACGACGTTCGTCCCCGTCGGCCGGCAGGCGAGGTCGCTGGACGACCTGACCGAAGGACAGCGCAAGCGGGCCCGGATCAGGGCTGAGCACGTGCTGGAGGCGGAGACCGGCTTCCGGGACGGCCGGGCCGACCGGGCCCGGCCCGGTGAACCACGGCCTGCCTACGATCCCGAGCGGACGTTGCTGAGCGAGCGCCGGCGAGCGAAGGCGTCCGAGCTGAAGGCCCTGCCGCGCCAGGAGGCCGAGATGCTGGGGCTTCGGTTCATGAGCGAGCGAACGCTGGAACGGCTGTCCGCGAGATCCGGGGACAGCCTGCTGCTGGCCTGCGCAGACGGCCGCTGGACCCGCCGCAGCGGGGGCCATCCCAGTGTCACTGAGGAAGTCCGCAAAGCGATCTTCGCGGTGAAGCGGGAGTGCAGAAACCGGTCCTCGATCACCATGGCCGCCCGGCATCGCCTTATGCACCAGTACATCCGGGAGACCTTCCCGTCCTTTCCTGTCAAGGACATCCCGTCGCGGATCACCTTGATGCGAGTCTGGCGGGAATGGTTCGGAAGCGGCGGGGCTCGGGCCCGTTACGCCCGTTCGGCTGAGGACGCCGAGGACGCGGACGTCGGACGGCGACTGATCGTCCACCGCCCGGGGCAGGTGATCGCTCTGGACTCCACGCCGCTGCCGGTCAAGTTGCGGGAGAGCGTGTTCGGCGAGGCGGTGTCGGCGACCCTGACGCTGGGGCTCGATCTCTACACACACTCTGCCCCGGCTTTCAGACTGACGCTGGAGTCCGATACGTCGGTCGATGTCGCGATGCTGCTCAGAGACGTGATGCTGCCCCTGCCGATGCGCGAGGGCTGGGGCCAGGACATGGAATGGCCCTATCCAGGGGTGCCATCCGAGGTGATCGCGGAGTTCGCCGGACACGACGTCGCCGCCCTTCCCTTCTTCGCACCCGAGACGGTGACCACCGACCACGGAAGCGTCTACAAGAACCACGACCTGGTGGAGGCGGAACGGAGCCTGGGCTGCAACATCCTTCCGGCCCGAGCCTTCCGGGCCAGCGACAAGTTCGCCGTCGAGCGCGCCTTCTCCGCGTTCAAGACCATGCTGTTCGAGCATCTGCTGGGCTTCACCGGCACGGACGTCGCTGACCGCGGCGCCGACCCGGAGGCTGACGCGGTGATGACCCGCTCGCAGATGGAACACGTCATCGCGACCTGGATCGTGAAGGTCTGGCAGAACCACCGGCTCGGTGAATACGCGCCGTCCTGGGGGCCGGAAGAGGACCACAGCCCCAACTCACTGTTCGCCGCGGCCATGCACCAGGGCGGCTGGTCGATGCAGATTCCCGGCCCTGAGCTCTACTACAAGGTCTTGCCCAAGCACCACGTCCAAGTTCACCCCCGCCGCGGAGTGAAGATCCTCGGGCTCTGGTATTACGCAGACCTTCTGCAGGAGTCCCGATTCCTGCGGCCCTCGGGCCGGGGCGGCAGACACGCCGACAAGTGGGTCGTCAGCAGCGACCGCCGGGACCGGCGCCGGGTCTTCCTCCAGGACCCGGACGATCACGAATCCTGGCATGTGCTGCGATGGACCGGGCTTCCCCCGGAAGGCGAAGTCCCGGCCTTCTCCGACAAGACCGCAGCCGAAGTGCTGGCCACCGCACGTCAGCGCCGACTCGCTCCTCGCTCGGACGCCGACCTTCTGTCGCTGCTGCTGGAGATCCTCGGCGAGGCGGCACCCGTCGATCAGTGGCCGACCCAGCGAGACGAAAAGCAGGAGAAGGGGAAAGCGGCGAAGAAGAAATCGCAGAAGCGAGCCCGAATCGCCCGCTCGCGCGAGATCTCCCGCGCCGAGACGGCCGCCGCCGACCGGATCGCGGGCCGGCCTGCCGAGCCGCAGGACTGGCAGGAACAGGCCCGCACGGTCGGTCAGGCCGTGACCGCCGACCGGCGCCGCCGCCGCGAGGCTGCCGTGACCGCCGACACGTCCGTGCCCCGGCTCCTGAACGAATCTCTCAAAAGCCGCCACCTGTTCCTGATGCCGTCCGTTCTGGCGGGCGACGAAGACGTGGATGAGGACACGGCCGACACCGAGGAGAATGTGTGAGGCTCGACGACCTCCCGGCAGGGCGGCTGGACGGCCTGCCCTCCCGCCGCCAGATCGCCGCCATGATCCTTGGCCCCGAGTCGCACCGGCACTCCTTCACCGGCTGGCAGCATTACCGCACCACCCGCGACCAGTTCATCCCGCCGCCTCGGCTCACCATCAGGCAGTACCAGATGCTGCCGACCGAAAGACGCTCGGACTACGACATCTACCGGCGTCTGACCAACGTGAACCTGCCGGTCCAGGAAACGCCGATGCTCGAAGGCGTGACGCGGCTGATCGACCGGCGCCTGCAGGGCAACACGCTGCGACGCAACAGCCCCACGATGCCGGGCGTGATGGTCAGCGGCTGGGGCAATCACGGCAAGACCGCCACGGTCTGCTCGGTTGCCGCGGCATTCGAGGATCAGTGGCTGGATTTCCACCACCACCTCAACCCGGAATCCGTCCCGGGCACGTCGGACCTGCACGCACCGGTCGTTTATGTCCAAACGCCTGTCACCGCCACCCCGAAGAGTCTCTGCGAGTCGATCCTGAACTTCTTCGGGCCCGAACGCTGGAAATTCACGCTCCCTCAACTGATCCAACTGGTCGCCGACTGCCTGCGAGACCACGGGGTCAAGGTTCTGATCATCGACGACATCAACCGACTGCGGATGCACCGCGCCGACGATCAGGACGTTCTCGACCTCATCCGGGCCCTGATGAGCTTCAACGTCACGCTCATCCTCACCGGAGTCAACATCCCTGGCACCGGCCTGCTGCGGGAAGCCCACTTCAGCCGCCGCGACCGCCAATGGGTGCTGCCACCGCTGGAGACCACACGCGTCCACGGCCTCGAAGTCACCCAGATCGAGCGGCGCTTCGAACTCGTGGAACTCGACCACTTCTCCTACTCGACGCCCTCCCAGATCCAGGCGTTCGTGAAGCACCTGCGAGGAGCCGAGGCCCACCTGCGGCTCTTGAAGGCGAAGAAGGGCATGCTCACAAACGGCTCGATGCCCGAATACCTGATGAACCGCACCGGAGGGGTCATCGGTCTACTCGGCCGGCTTCTTGAGGAGGGCGCTCAGGAAGCCATGGCCACCGGCAAAGAGAACATCACCGAGAACCTGCTCGACGAGATCATCATCGGCCGGGATATCCCCGCTGAGGAGGCCGGGCCGGCACCAACAGCTGTCCCTGCCGAGCCGGACGACGGCAAGAAGGTCACCAGGAAGACACGCAGGGCACGCAATACCGTCTTCGACGACCGCGGGCCACGAGTCGACCCCGAAGCTCCTGCCGAAGCAGCGAGTTGATGCAGCGACCGCCCGCCGAACCCATGCCCCGCAGCCTGATCCCACTGCCGGGAGAGAGCATGGCCGGGTTCATCCTGCGGCTGTCCCATCGACTGCACGTCGCGCCCAGCAACGTCACGTGGCGCACGGGCCTGACCCCCTACCGCGTCACAGGCGGAATGTCGCCCGTCCGCCACCTGCTCATGATGGAGCCCCCTGGGGCGTCCGCGTTCGCGCACGCGACCCGCATGCCTACCGCGACCGTCGAACGGCTCACACTCCTGCCCTATCTCGGCCGCTATCCCCCCGTCGCCGAAGCCCTCACACGACAACCGAACGACCCGCCCCGCGCCCGGAACGTCTTCCCTTCCTGGCTCCTCGTCGGTTCCACTCGCTACTGCCCGGCCTGCCTCAAGGGCGACGGATCAGTGATCCAGGAACGACACGGAGGTGCCTGGCGATTGCTCTGGCACTTGCCCGTCGTCTTCGCATGCCTGGAACACCAGGTCCTGCTCCAAGACACATGCCCTGCCTGCCAGCATGCTGCCCAGAGCCGGCACCCCGAGGGCCGTCTCAAACTCGTTCCGTCTCCATCGACAGCAGGCCTCCACCCACTTCAATGCCGCAACAGCAGCATCAGCACAAGCGCCGGGAGAGCATTCTGTGGTCACCGGCTCGACGACGGCAGCGGCCTCAACCAGATCCGCCTCAGCCCTGAACTGGACGGCTTGCAGCGCACGATCCTCGACTGGCTCAGCCCGTCCGCGACTCCCCAGACCGCCTTCCATAGGTTCGCGGACCTGCAGGTCATGGCCTCGATCGTCAACGCGACCTGGCCACACACTGCAGACGCGACCCACCTTCCCCACGTGCTGACGGCAGCCCTTGACGAGCAGCACGCCGCCCAGCAGCAGGCAGCCGAATCCGTTGGCGGCAAACCACCCCACCGAGGGAGCCGCCACCCCAGCCTCTGGAGCACCGAACCGAGATCCTCAGCGGCCACGGCCGCGTTGCTCACCATCGCTCACACCCACCTCCGGCAACCCGTCCACCAACTGCGAGAGACCCTGACCTCCCTGCTTGAGCACGCACCGGAGACCCCCGATCGCCGCTGGGGCGCAACATGGGTCACCCTGCAACGCGACGCTTCCCCCTTGATCCGGCACGAGATCGACAACGCCTTCAGACGGCGCTTCCCCGCGCAACATCCTCCCGGCTCGTCCGATCAAGCCGATCGGACCGCTTGCGTCATCCCCGTCCGCGCACGTGGCTACCAGGCCGAGAACATCCCTCAGCACCTCCCTGACGAGTGGTTCACCCTCCTCAGCCAGGCCTCCCGTCCGAAGTTCCTGCCACGATCACCGCAGACCAATGGGCTGCGAAGAGCAGTCGCGGTTCAACTCGTCCAAGCTGTCACCGGCATGCGCATGGACGAAGCCGCCCGGTTCCTCGGCATCCCCACCAACTGGCTCGGCCCGTTCCCCGCCCCGCTACATCCCCTCCGTTTGATCTTCCAGAAGAAGCCCTACGACCTGGCCGGCGCCCTTGAACAGCTCGCCGAACACATCGCCGCTCTGCCTCAGCAGGTCGACTACAGGCAGCGCCGCGAGTCCTTCCAGCCCTGGAACCTCTCCACCGCTACCTGGAACAAGATCTGCCGCACCGTCCCCACCACGAGGATCGTTCGGTCAGACGACCAGTTCCGCGAGTGCTCCTCCGCGTTCGTCTGGTCACTCCTCACGGGCAGTGAATGGAAACTCGCCCCATGCTTCCTGCCGCCTCACTCGCCCGAGGGTCGGACGTTCACGCAACAGGACTCCAAGATCATCCAACGCCTCTCCTGCCCACCCGATCGCACCTGGAAGGCGGTGGCTGACCTCCTACGGCAGGCAGCCCACAGAAACCTCGCCTCGTGGGAGAGACGGCACCAGCAGCGACGCTCCGTGAGCAGCTAAGCCCCGGAATTGCCAACTATCGGGAACAGGCTCCGCCAACTACGTTGAACAGCTGGCGAGCGACCAGCGCCAATGCCTCCACGCATCCGCCAACTATCGCGAACGGTCACAACTGCCCTCACCTCCCGAAGAGCTCGTCCTGCCCGAGCTGCTGGCGCGCAACGCCGCCGAGCACGGTGATCTGCCCGCCCTGTCGTGGCGCGAGGGTGACGGCTGGTCCACCCTCAGCTGGTCGGACGTGCGCCGCAAGGTGTCCGTCCTCGCCTCCGGCTACGCCGCCCTCGGCGTCGAGCGCGGCGAGCACGTGCTGCTGATGATGGGGAACCGCCCCGAGCACTGGCTCACCGACCTCGCGCTCGTCCACCTCGGCGCCGTCCCCGTCACCGTGTACGGGACCTCCGCGCCCGAGCAGGTGGCCCACATAGCCCGCCACAGCCGGGCCAGGCTCGCCGTGGTCGAGGGCGCCCGGGAACTGGCCCGGTGGGAGCCGCTGCTGGCCGACCCCGGGGTCCCGCTGGAGCGGCTGGTCGTGGCCGAGGCCTCGGAAGCGGGCCCGCACCGGACCTACGGCTCCCTGCACGCGAGCGGGGCCCGCCTCCACCGGCCCGACGCCTTCGAGAAGGCCTGGCGGGAGACGCGCCCCGAGGACCCGCTGACCGTCGTCTACACCTCGGGCACCACCGGCGACCCCAAGGCCGTCCGCCTCACCCACCGCAACATCATGCTCCAGGCCGTCCGGCTCGACCGGCACATCGAGCTGCCCGAGCACGTCGAGCACATCTGCTACCTCCCCTTCGCGCACATCGCCGAACGGATCCTCGGCATCTACCTGCCGCTGCTGCGGGCCGCCCACGTCCGCCTGTGCGCCGACCCGGCCGCCGTCTCGGTGGCCGTGCGCGAGCTGCACCCGGTGCAGTTCTTCGGCGTCCCCCGGGTGTGGGAGAAGCTGGCCGCCTCCGTACGGGCGGTGCTCGGGCGCCTCCCCGAGGAGCAGCGGCTCGCCATCGAAGCCGCGAACGACCTGGCGCGGGCCCGCGCCGGCCACCGCGAGCGCGGGCAGGAGGTCCCGGCGGCGCTCGAAGCCTCGTACGCCTCCGCGAAGGAGCGGGTGCTGGACCCGCTGCTCATCCTGGCCGGACTGGACCGGCTCGTCTGGACGGCGAGCGCCACCGCGCCGATGCCGATCGACGTGGTCCGCTTCTGGGCGGGCTGGGGGATCACCATCATGGACGCCTGGGGGCTCACGGAGACCGGGGGCGTGTGCACGGTCAACAGCCCGGACGGCTTCCGGCTGGGCTCGGTGGGCCGCCCGATCGAAGGGCTGGAGCTGAGGCTCGCCGACGACGGCGAGATCTTCACGCGCGGGGAGACGGTCTTCGGCGGCTACATGCTCCCGGACGGGACGGTGGAGAGCGCCTCCGACGGGGAGGGCTGGTTCCCGACCGGGGACGTCGGCCGGCTCGACGAGGACGGGTTCCTCTGGCTGACCGACCGCAAGAAGGAGCTGATCATCACCTCGAACGGCAAGAACGTCTCACCGGCCCTGGTGGAGAACACCGTCAAGGAGCACCCGCTGATCGGGCAGGCGCTGGTGCACGGCGACGGCCGCTCCTACCTCGTCGCCCTCCTCGTCCTGGACCCGGAGCTGGCCCCGGCGTGGGCGGCGGCCCGCGGCATCGAGGCGGCCGGGCCCGCCGGCCTCGCCGACCTCGCCGCGCACCCGGCCGTGCGGGAGGAGGTCGCCCGCGCCGTCGAGGCCGCCAACGCGCGGCTCAACCGCACCGAGCAGATCAAGCGCTACCGGCTGCTGACCGAGGAGTGGGGCCCGGAGTCGGGGGAGCTGACCCCCTCGCTGAAGCTGCGCCGGCGCGTGGTCCGGGAGAAGTACGGGGCCCTGATCGACGGGCTGTACGACGAGCCGGGCGACGGTACGGAGTAACCCGTACGGCCCTGTCCGGTGGGCGGGTCGCCGCCCGCCGGACAAGGGTGGGGTGATGCGGACAAACGCCGAACCAATTCCCTCGCCCGGCAAGGGCGGCTGACCGCCCATGGGTGTGCTGCGTGACCACCCCGAACTCGCCCTGTTCCTCTGCCTCGCGGTCGGCTACCTCGTCGGCAAGATACGCGTCGGCCCGATCACCCTCGGCGGCATCTGCGGCACGCTGATCGTCTCGCTGCTGCTCGGCGCCTGGGCCAAGATCGAGATCGACGCCGATGTGAAGACGATCTTCTTCGCACTCTTCATCTTCGCCCTCGGCTACATGGCCGGACCGCAGTTCTTCGCCAACCTCAACCGCAAGAGCATGCGCTTCTTCGCGCTCTGCTTCATCGAGCTCGTCAGCGTGCTCTGCCTGGCCTACCTGCTCGCCAAGGCCTTCGACCTCGACGTCGGCACCGCCTCCGGCATCCTCGCCGGCGCGGCCACCGAGTCCGCCGTCGTCGGCACCGCCACCGAGGCGATCGGCAAGCTGCCCGACCTGACGGCGGAGCAGATCGCCACCTACCAGGGCCACGTGGCCACCGCGTACACGGTCTGCTACCTCTTCGGCCTCGTCACCATCGTCATCTACACCAGCCAGATCATGCCGATGATGCTCCGGATCAACCTGCAGGACGCCTCGCGCGCACTGTGGGAGAAGATGCGCGGCGGCGGCGCCGGCGGCGGTCTGGAGAGCGACGAGCGCGAGGCGCTGCCCGGCCTGGTCGGGCGCACCCACCTGGTCACCCTCGCCGACGGCCGCACCGTCGGGAACCTCGAAGCGGCCTTCGGCGGCGGGGTCACCGTGGAGGCCGTCCGGCGCGGATCCAAGGACCTGACCCCCGCCCCCGACCTCGTCCTCACCCTCTCCGACCTCGTCCTCGTCGTCGGCCGGCGCTCCGAGGCCATCGCCGCCGGCCGGGCCATCGGTCCGGAGACCCCCGGAATCCCCGGCGTGGACACCCCGCTCGCCACCCGGCAGGTCGCGGTCACCGACCGGGCGGTCGCCGGCAAGTCGCTGGAGCAGATCCGGGCCACCCACGCGGAGTTCGGCCGCAGCGGCGTGTACGTGACCGACGTGCTCCGCGGCGAGCAGCACCTGCCCGCCAACCCGGAGACCGTCGTCGAGCGCGGTGATGTCGTCACCCTCGTGGGCGCCCGCTCGGGCCTGAACCGGATCGTCGAGAAGATCGGCACGGTGGCCAAGAACGACGCCACCGACTTCATCTACCTCGGTCTCGGCATCGCGCTCGGCTCGCTCATCGGCCAGATCGTGGTCCGCCTCGGCGGGGTACCGCTCTCGCTCGGCACCGGCGGCGGCTGCCTGATCTCGGGCCTGCTCTTCGGCTGGTTCCGCTCCCGCCGGCAGACCTTCGGCGCCTTCCCGCCGCAAGCCGCCACCACCATCAAGGACATGGGGCTCGCGGTCTTCATCGCCTGCACCGGGCTGACCTCGGGACCGCAGGCCTGGCCGCTGCTCAAGGAGTACGGGGCCCTGCTGCCGTTCGCGGGGATCGCCATGGTCCTCGTACCGGCCACGATCTCGCTGTTCGTCGGACGCAAGCTCCTGAAGATCGAGAAGCCGCTGCTGATCGGCGCCATCGCCGGGCAGCAGTGCTCCACGCCGGCCATCACCTCGATCACGCAGGTGGCCCAGAGCTCGGTGCCGATGCTCGGCTACACGATCACCTACGCCCTGTCGAACTTCCTGCTCCCACTGACGGGGCCGATCCTCGTCGGTGTCCTCGGCGCCTGACGGCGCCCATCCTCCCGACGCGTAGCCCCGTTCCCCTCCGTACCCGTACCCGTGCCTGCACGCGTACGCGTACCCGTACTCGTACCCGCCCCCTCGACCTGGACGGCGTCCGCACATGATCGATTTCCTGAACAGGAACATCTTCCAGCCGCATCCCGAACTCCTGGTCTTCATCACCGTCGCGCTCGGCTTCCTCGTCGGGAAGCTGCGCTGGAAGGCCATCGGGCTGGGCGCCGTCACCGGCTGCCTCATCGCCGGCCTCGTCCTCGGCGCACAGTTCAAGATCACCATCGACGGGACCGTGAAGAACCTCTTCTTCACGATGTTCCTCTTCGCCCTCGGCTACAAGGTCGGCCCGCAGTTCTTCCGCGGACTGAAGAAGGACGGCCTCCCGCAGGTCCTCAACGCGGTCATCGTCTGCGTCACGGGCCTGCTGGTCTCCTGGGGGTTCGCCACGCTGCTCGGCTACGGGCCGGGGCTCAGCGCCGGTCTGCTGGGCGGCGCGCTCACCCAGTCCGCCGTCATCGGCGTGGCCCAGGACGCCATCGGGAACCTGCCGGGCCTCTCGCCCGACCAGATGAAGGAGCAGGAGAACCTCGTCGCCGTCGGCTACGCGGTCACCTACCCGCTCGGCACCATCCTCTGCGCGATGCTCCTGGCCAACGTGCTGCCCCGGCTCTACCGGCGGAACCTGGCGGCCGAGAGCGCCCAGATCGCCAAGGAGATGGACGCGCCCAGCGACAACCCCGACCTGCACGAGGGCTATTACGAGATCGTCCTGAGGGCCTACACCATCCAGCGGCCCGATCTCGTCGGGCGGACCATCGACGACTTCGAGAACCAGCAGAAGGCGCTGGGCCACCGCATCTACCTCACCCGGATCCGCCGGGACGGGAAGATCCTCGACCACACCCAGCAGACCGCGCTGCTCGCGGGCGACGTCGTCGCCGTCAGCGCCCTGCGCGGATCCCTCGTCGACTTCGACGCCCGCACCCACATCGGACCCGAGACCGACGACGTCGAACTCCTCGGCTACCAGACCGAGACGCTGCACGTGGTCGCCTCGGAGAAGGCGCAGATGGGCAAGACCATCGCCGAACTGCGCGCCGAGCCCTTCATGGTCGGGGTCTACATCGACAAACTCTTCCGCTCCGGAACGGAGTTCCCCTACCGGCTCTCCACCCCGGTGGAGCGCGGCGACACGCTGATCCTGTCCGGCCCCAAGCGGCTCGTCGACCCGGCCGGCAAGGCCATCGGCAAGCCGGTGCCCACCAGCTTCGCCACCGACATGATCTGGGTGGGCCTCGGCATCTTCCTCGGCGGCTGCCTGGGCATCCCGGCGCTCACCGCGGGCGGGGTCCCGATCTCGCTGTCGACCTCGGGCGGTGCGCTCATCATGGGCCTGGTCTTCGGCTGGATCCGCGGCAAGTACCCGACGTACGGCAACGTCCCGCCCGGCGCGCAGTGGTTCATGGACACCCTCGGGCTCTGCCTCTTCGTCGCGGTCGTCGGCATCAACGCCGGGCCCAGCTTCACCAGCGGGCTGGCCACCGCCGGCTGGGGGCTGCTGCTCTTCGGCGCCATCGCCACGCTGATCCCGCTGCTGGTCGGCTTCTTCGTCGGCCATCACGTCCAGAAGATCAGGTTCCCGATCCTGATGGGCGTGCTCGCGGGCGGCCAGACCACCACGGCCGCGATCGGCGCGGTCAACGAGCAGTCCAAATCGCAGGTTCCGACGCTCGGCTACACGATCCCCTACGCGATCAGCAACGTCCTGCTGACGATCTGGGGCGCGGTCATCGTCATCCTCACCCACTGAACCCCATCAAGATCCCCTCCATCCGGGTGGACGCCCCGCTCACCGGGCTCGGCCTGCAGTCCGACGGCAGCCTCGAGGTGCCGCCGCCGGCCCGCCGGGACCTGGCGGGCTGGTACCGCGACGGGACGACCCCGGGCGCCACCGGCACCGCGGTCGTCGCCGGGCACGTGGACGACGCCACCGGCCCGGCGGTCTTCTACCACCTCGGGGCGCTGCGCCGGGGCGCCGTGATCGAGGTCGCCCGCGCGGACGGACGTACGGCCGTGTTCACGGTCCACGCGGTCGAGGTCTACGACGCCAAGGTCTTCCCGGACGCCCGCGTCTACGGGTCCTCGCCGCGCGCCGAGCTCCGCGTCATCACCTGCGGCGGCGGTTTCTCCCCGCGCACCGGCTACCGGGGCAACGTGGTCGTCTTCGCCCACCTCACCGGCACGTACTGAGCCCGGCGGCGGCCCTCAGTACGAAGGCGCGTACCAGCGGCGGTGCACGAACGGCTCGACGGACAGCACGGCGGCGCCCGCGACGGCGCCCACGAGCAGGGAGGCCGAGCCGCCCCCGGCGAGGAGCGCGCCCCCGCAGGCGGCCGCCACGACCAGCGGCCGCGCCAGGGTCAGCGGCCCGAGGCCGATCACCGTCGCGAGGGTGCTGGCCCTGAACGGCAGGACGAGGTACGCGGCGAGCGAGAGCGCGACGGCCAGCGCGTGGACCCCGAGCGGGAGGAGGAAGCCGACGCCGCCGTCGGCGAGGGCCGCGTACGCCCGGTCCGGATCGTCGGCGGCCAGCAGGACGCCGCCGGCGGTGAGCGCGGGGGCGAGCAGCAGGGCCGCGCCGACGGCGAGGCCGCGCAGGGACGCGCGGGTGATGGCGCGCCGCTTGCGGATCCGGGCGTCCCGGCCGGCGTAGGCGCGGAAGCCGCTGAAGGCCGCGTCGACGAGGCCGAGGGCGGCCAGCGGCAGGGCCGGGTTCACCCGGCGGACCCGGCGGAGGCTCCGGCGCCGGCCGGGGCGCCACCGGGCAGCCCGGAGCCCGGCCCACGGACCGGCCCGCGGACCGGGGCCAGGTGCTCCGGGCCCACGAGCCGGCGGGAGGAGCGGCCCAGCGCCCGGCGCAGCGGGTCCTCCAGCTCCGGCCGGACGCCGATGACCGGGCGCAGGGTGGTGCAGAAGGGGTTGACCAGGAAGCGGGGTTCGTAGACCAGGGGCCGGATGCCGGGCACGCTCGCCGCGCGCAACAGGGTCTCGTCGGAGTGGGCGCGCCGGGCGGAGACCACCCCGTCGTGGCGGCCGAGCGGGTGGCGCATCCGGGCCCGGTGGAACATCCAGGCGCCGACGGGCGCCAGTCCGGTGGCCGCGATGTCGAAGTGGCAGAAGGCGAGTGCCGGGGAGTCGGCCTGGGCCTCGAAGAACTCCGTGAGCGCCCGGCCCCGGAAGTGGTGCAGCACACCGGTGGAGACGTAGACGGTGGCGACCTCCGGCAGGTCGAAGGCGTTGCCGTGGACGAACCGGCAGTCGAGCCCTTCGGCGCGGGCCAGCCGGTCGGCCTCGCCGACCAGCGCGGCGTCGAGGTCGACCCCGATGAGTTCGACGCCCGGGCCCAGGGCGCCGGTGGCCGCGAGCCGGCGGATCAGGTAGCCGAGCCCGCAGCCGATGTCGACGAGTCTGAACCGGCCGCGCCGCCCGGCGATCTCCCGGATGGCCTCGATGAGCGGGGCGATCACGTGCACGAGACGTTCGTCGACGCGCAGTTCCTCGCTGAGCCGCTGCATCTCGGTGTGGACGCCGATCATCAGGCGGTCCACGGCGAGGGGGTCGAGCACCTCGTCGGGGCCGGCCGGCAGCCGGGCGACGATGTGGGCCGCGTGCCGGTCCCCGGATGCGCGGAGCCTGCGGACCACTTCGTCGCGGCGCACCGGCAGCCGCTCCCCGCTGCGCGGGTCCGTGACGGTGATCAGGTCGGATATCTCGAGGTGGGGCACGACCGGAACTTTACGCCCCGGGCCGGATCCGGCCCGGTCAGCCCCACTGTTCGAGCCCCAGCTTGACCACGAGGGCGCCGACCACCGTCAGGAGGACGCCGCGCACGAAGCCGCTGCCCTTCTTCAGGGCCATCCGGGCGCCGACCATCGCGCCGGCCAGGTTGAACGCCGCCATCAGCGCGGCCAGTTGCCACAGCACCATGCCCTGGTACGCGAACATCGCGAGCGCCCCGGCGTTGGTGCACACGTTGACGATCTTCGCCGTGGCGGAGGCGGTGACCAGGTCGAGGTGGAGGAGGGCCGTCAGGGCCAGGACGAGGAAGGTGCCGGTGCCGGGGCCGATGAGCCCGTCGTAGAACCCGATGCCGAGGCCGGCCAGCGCGATGGCGAGCAGCACGCGCTGCCGGCTGACGGGGGTGGCGGAGGGGGCCGTGCCGAAGGCGGGCCGGAAGAGGACGAAGCCCGCGACGACCACCAGGACGACCATGATCATCGGACGCAGCGCGTCCTTGCTGATCCCGCCGGCCAGCGCCGCCCCGCCCATCGAGCCGACGAGGGCGGCCAGGCCGATGCGGACGGCGAGCTTCACGTCCACCCGGGTCTTGCGCAGGTACGTCACCGCCGCCCCCGCGGTGCCGACGATGGCCACGGCCTTGTTGGTGCCGAGGACGGTGGCGGGGTGGGCGTTCGGCAGGCCGAGGAGCAGGGCCGGCAGGAGCAGCAGGCCGCCGCCGCCCACGACGGCGTCGATCCAGCCCGCCGCGGCGGCGGCCACGCACAGCACGATGATCATGGTTGTCGATATGTCAGGCACGGCACCGACCCTACGGAGCAGGTGGGTGCACCATCCATCAATCCCCGGAAACTTGCGCAAAGGTTGAGCTTTGCCTGGCCGGCGCCCGGTCCGGGGCCACCGGGGCCGACGGGTCCACCGCCGCCGTCAGCACGCTCGCGGCCAGCACGCTGGCCAGCCCGAGCCCGGCCGCGAGCCGCCGCGCGGGCCGTACGCGGGCCAGCGCGGCCAGCACGGTGTGCGCCGGGGAGGTACGGGGCCTGCGGTGACGGGCGGCCGCGGCCCCCGGCCCGGCCGCCGCGGCGGTCCGGGCGGGCGGGGGCACGGACAGGGCGACGTGCAGCGGATGGCGCATGGTGCGGCGGCCTCTCGGAAGCGGATGCGGAAGCGGGAGCAGATGCGGAAGCGGACAGACAGGCGGGCGGGCGGGCAGGCGGGCAGGCAGAGCGGCCGGCCCGCAGATCTCAGAAGCTGAAGCACTCGGAGTGGATCTGACCGGCGGGCACCCCGGCCCACAGCAGCGCGGCCTGCGCGGCCTCCGCCATCCCGGGCGGCCCGCACAGGTACACGTCGTGCTCCGCCAGGTCCGGGACCAGCGCGAGCAGCGCCTGCGGGGCCAGCGGATCTCCGGCGGCGCCGGAGCGCCCGAGCAGGTAGTGCAGACCGGCCTGCCGCTCGGCGGCGATGGCCTCCAGCTCGGAGCGCAGGACGAGGTGCTCCTCGGCCCCGGCCCGGTAGAGCAGGGTGATGTCCCCTGGCCCGCCCGGCAGGGTTTCGAACAGGGCCCGCATCGGGGTGATCCCGACCCCGCCGGCGAGCAGCAGCACCTTGGGCCGGGTCCGGCGGGCGGCGGTGAGCGCCCCGAAGGGCCCGGTGGCGATGACCCGCGTGCCCGGGCGCAGCCGGCGGATCCGGCGGGAGTGGCCGCCCAGCGCCTTCACCGTGATGCGCAGGGCGTCCCCGCGGACCGGCGCCGACAGCGAGAACGGCAGCGCGGTGTGCCACAGCCGGCGCTGCAGGAACCGCCAGCGCAGGAACTGGCCCGGCTCCGCGCGCAGCTCCGCGAGGTGCTCCCCGCAGACGACGACGGAGACCACTCCGGGCCCCTCGAAGCGGACCTCGGCGACCCGCAGCGCGTGCCGCAGGGCCTGGCGGACGGGGACCACGGCGCGGTACCAGACGAGCAGGACGGCCACGGCCGCGTGGGCGAGGGCCCAGAACCAGGCGACGGGGCCCACGTCGGGCCCGGCGAGCTGGTGCCCGAAGGCCAGGGCCGCGGCGAGGTAGACCAGCAGGTGCACCCCGCGCCAGGTTTCGTGCGAGACGCGGCGGCGTACGGAGCGGGCGGAGGTGACGCCGACGGCGGCCAGGAGGACGGTCCCGGCCGCCGCGGCCGCCACGGCCGGGTAGCCGAGCAGCTCCCGGACGGCGGAGAGCACGTCGACCCCCTCGTGCACGGCGTAGCCGCACAGCGCGAAGAGCCCGTGCCCGAAGCAGAGCAGCAGGACGTGGCGGCCGCCCAGCGCGTGCCAGCGGGCGAGCCGGTCGGCGCCCACGCCGTGCTCGACGGCGGGGACCCTGGCCATCAGGAACAGCATGACGAGGACCCCGTACCCGGCGAACAGTCCGGACAGGTGGGCGGCGGTCGCGAACAGCGCGTCGAGCCGGGCCGAGGGCCGCACCTGGGCGGCCCACAGCAGGGCCACGATCCCCGCCCCGCCCAGCATTCCGCCCTTGACCCGCACCGCCGCATCTCGCATACGAACCACGCTAAGGGCGGTCCGCACGCCCGCCCGGTCCGGCGGATGATCCTTAAGGCGGCCTTGAGGAACGCCTCACGGACCCTTAACCCGGACGCTGAGGTCGGCGTTCCGTCCGGGTAACAAAGCCGGTGCGGAGGGGAAACAGCAGCCGCGCACGCTCGGGTCATGACCTCGGAACAGCAGCGCGTGGTGGTGATCGGCGGCGGCCTCGCGGGCCTGCGGCTCGCGTCCCGCCTGGGCGGGAACGTCACCGTCCTCGGCGAGGAGCCGCACGTCCCTTACAACCGGGTCCTGCTCGCCGAGGTCCTGGCCGGCCGGTACGCGCCGGAGGTGACGGCTCTCCCGGCCGCCGGCCCGGCGCTGCGCCGGGGCGTCCGGGCGGTGCGGATCGACCGGGCCGAACAGGTGGTGCACTGCGACGACGGAACGGTCGAGCCCTACGGCACCCTGGTCCTGGCCACCGGGTCGAACCCGGTGCTCCCCGCGCTGCGCGGCCTGTTCGAACCCGAGGGCCGGGAGCTGCCCTCCGGGGTCCACGCGTTCCGCACGATGGACGACTGCATGGCCCTGTCCGCGGCGCTGCGCCCCGGGGTGCGCGCGGTGGTGATCGGCGGCGGCCTCCTCGGCGTCTCGGCGGCCCGTGCCCTGGCCGAGCGGGGCGCGCAGGTGGTCCTCACCCAGCAGGGCGAGCGCCTGATGGAGCGGCAGCTCGACGAGGACGCCTCGGAGCTGCTGCGGACGCACCTGGCCGGCCTGGGCGTCGAGATCCACACGGAATGCCGGGTCCGCGGCCTGTCGACGGCCCCAGCGGCGCCGCTCCAGGCCGGTCCGGCACGAGCCCCGGCGCCTCCGCTCCCGGGGCTCCGCCCCGGACCCCGCGCCTCGATCGCCGTTGGGGCTGGAACTGCCCTGCGGGCGGTCCGGCAGCACCCTCCCGGCGGCCCCAGCCGCAATCCAGCCCCGCCGGCGTTTGAGCCGCGGGTGCGGGCAGAGCCCGGAACGCCCCGCAGGGTCACCGGGGTCGAGCTCGCCGACGGCTACCGGCTCGACGCCGACATCGTCGTGCTCGCCTGCGGCGTACGGCCCCGCACCGGCCTGGCGCTGGCCGCCGGGCTCGAGGTCCGCACCGGCATCGTCGTCGACGACCGGCTGCGCACGAGCGACCCCCGCATCCACGCCGTCGGCGACTGCGCCGAGCACGCCGGCCGGGTCTACGGCCTGGCCGGCCCCGCCCTGGAACAGGCCGAGGCCCTCGCCAAGGTCCTCCTCGGCACCGGCCGCGGCATCAGCGCCGGCGCCGCCACCTCACCGGGCACGGACACCGGCACCGGCACCGGCCGGGACGCCGACACCGGTCAGGCAGCAGGCACCGGTCAGGCAGCCGGCACCGGCCCGGCAGCAGGCACCGGCCCGGACGGCGGCACCGAAGCCCCGTCCACCTACACCGGCACCCGGGCCCTGACCCGCCTCACCCTCACCGCCGGCGGCGACCGGCCGCTCGACCTCGCCGCCTTCGGCGAGACCACCCCGCTCCCCGGCGACGACGTGGTCCGCCTCGCCGACGCCACCCGCCGCACCTACCGCAAGGTCGTCGTCCGCGGCGACCGCCTCGTCGGCGGGGTCCTGCTCGGTGAGCTCTCCAGCGTGGGCGCCCTCGCCCGCAGCTGGGAGGACGGCGCCCCCCTCACCGACAAGCACGGTCTCACCGACCTGCACCACCTGCTCACCGACGACGGAGGCTCCTGATCATGGCCGCAGCCACGCCCACGCCCACCCCCGCCATCGTGCTCATCGGCCACGGCATGGTCGGCCAGCGCTACCTGGAGGCGCTCGCCGAGCTCGGGGCCACCGCCACGCACCGGATCACCGTGCTCTGTGAGGAGCCCCGGCCGGCCTACGACCGCGTGCACCTGACCTCGTACTTCTCGGGCAGCACCCCCGAGGACCTCTCCATGACCCCGGCCTCGTTCATGGCGGACCACGGGATCGCCCTGCACCTCGACGACCCCGCCGAGGCCATCGACCGGGAGGCCCGGACCGTCACCTCCCGCTCGGGGCGCGTGTTCCCGTACGACGTCCTCGTGCTCGCGACGGGCAGCTACCCCTTCGTGCCGCCGGTCCCCGGCAAGGACGCCCCGGGCTGCTTCGTCTACCGCACCATCGAGGACCTGCTGGCGATCGAGGAGTACGCCAAGACCCGCACAAGCGGCGCCGTCGTCGGCGGCGGCCTGCTCGGGCTGGAGGCCGCCGGCGCGCTCCAGGGCCTCGGGCTCGCCACCCGCATCGTGGAGTTCGCGCCCCGGCTGATGCCCGTCCAGGTCGACGAGGGCGGCGGCGCGGCCCTGCTGCGCACCATCCAGAACATGGGGCTCACCGTCCACACGGGCGTCGGCACCCAGGCGGTCGTGACCGGCGAGGACGGCTCGGTCACCGGCATGAAGCTGTCCGACGGCTCCACGGTCTCCACGGAACTGGTCGTCTTCTCCGCCGGCGTCCGCCCCCGCGACCAGCTCGCCCGCGAGAGCGGCCTGAGCGTCGGCGAGCGCGGCGGCATCGCCGTCGACGCCCGCTGCCGCACCTCCGACCCGCACGTCTACGCCATCGGCGAGTGCGCGCTCGCCGCCGACGGCCGCGTCTACGGCCTGGTCGCCCCCGGCTACGAGATGGCCGAGACGGCCGCCGAGGACCTGCTGGGCCGCGAGAAGGAGTTCACCGGAGCCGATCTGTCCACCAAGCTCAAGCTGCTCGGCGTGGACGTGGCCTCCTTCGGCGACGCGCACGGCGCCACCGCCGGCAGCCTCGACGTCGTCTACTCCGACTCCCGCTCCGGCCTCTACAAGAAGGTGGTCGTCTCCGCCGAAGGCGTCCTGCTGGGCGGCGTCCTGGTCGGTGACGCCGACTCCTACGGCCTGCTGCGCCCGCTCACCGGCTCCGTGCCGCCCGTCACCCCCGAGCAGCTGGTGCTGCCCGCCGGGGCCGGCGCGCCCGTCGCCCTGGGTCCCTCCTCGCTCCCCGACACCGCGGTGATCTGCTCCTGCCACAACGTCACCAAGAAGGCGATCACCGCCCACGCGACCGTGCCCGAGGTCAAGAAGTGCACCAAGGCGGGCACCGGCTGCGGCAGCTGCCTGAAGGTGATCGGCCAGCTGATGCCGCCCGCCGCCGACAAAGGGCTGTGCGACTGCTTCGCCTTCACCCGCGCCGAGCTCTACGAGATCGTGCGCACCCTGCGCGTGAGCTCGTACCAGCAGCTGCTGGACAGCCACGGCCGCGAGGGCGCGCGCGGCGGGGACGGCTGCGAGCTGTGCAAGCCCACCGTCGGCTCGATCATCGCCTCGCTCGCCCCCACCCTCGGTGCGAGCGGATACGTCCTGGACGGCGAGCAGGCCGCCCTGCAGGACACCAACGACCACTTCCTCGCGAACATGCAGCGCAACGGCTCGTACTCGGTGGTCCCGCGCATCCCCGGCGGCGAGATCACCCCGGACAAGCTCATCGTGATCGGCGAGGTGGCCCGCGACTTCGGCCTCTACACGAAGATCACCGGCGGCCAGCGCATAGACCTCTTCGGAGCCAGCGTCGACCAGCTCCCCCGCATCTGGGCGCGCCTGGTCGACGCCGGGTTCGAGTCCGGGCACGCGTACGGGAAGGCCCTGCGGACGGTGAAGTCCTGCGTCGGCCAGACCTGGTGCCGCTACGGGGTCCAGGACTCCGTGCGGATGGCCATCGACCTGGAGCTGCGCTACCGGGGGCTGCGCGCCCCGCACAAGCTCAAGTCGGCGGTCTCCGGCTGCGCCCGCGAGTGCGCGGAGGCGCAGAGCAAGGACTTCGGGGTCATCGCGACGGCGAGCGGCTGGAACCTCTACGTCGGCGGCAACGGCGGGGCCACCCCGCGCCACGCCGACCTGCTGGCCCAGGACCTGTCCGACGCCGAGCTGATCCGGCTCATCGACCGGTTCCTGATGTTCTACATCCGCACGGCCGACCGGCTGGAGCGCACGTCCACCTGGCTGGAGCGGCTGGAGGGCGGCCTCGGCCACCTGCGGGACGTGATCGTGCACGACTCGCTCGGGCTGTGCGCGGAGCTGGAGTCTTTGATGGCCGACCACGTGGAGCACTACCGCGACGAGTGGGCCGAGACCCTGGAGGACCCGGAGCGGCTGCGCCGGTTCGTCTCCTTCGTCAACGCCCCCGGCGCCCCCGACCCGACCGTGAAGTTCGTCCCCGAGCGCGACCAGGTCAAGCCCGACCTGGCCGTCCTCACCCTTGAGCCCGTTGGATCCCTGGGAGGTACCCGATGACCGTCGAACTGCAGGTGGACGAGGGCTGGCTGACGGTGTGCGAGCTGTCCGAGCTGGTCCCCGGGCGCGGGGTCGCGGCCCTGCTGCCCGACGGGAACCAGGCCGCGGTGTTCCTCGACCGCAACGGGCGCCCGTACGCCATCGCCAACCGGGACCCCTTCACGGGGGCGTACGTCCTCTCGCGCGGGCTGCTCGGCTCGGCGGAGGGGCGGACCTTCGTGGCCTCGCCGCTGCTCAAGCAGCGCTTCGACCTGGAGACGGGGCGCTGCCTGGACGACGAGGAGGTGGCGGTCCGCACCTATCCGGTGCGGACGGCCGCGACCTCGGCGTGAGCGGTGGGGCCGGTGAGCGGTGGGGCCCGTGATCAGCCCTGGACCATCGCCGGGTCCATCCACATGATCTCCCAGGTGTGCCCGTCGAGGTCGTCGAAGGCGCGGCCGTACATGACGCCGTGGTCCTGGGCCGGGCGGGGCTCGGTGGCCCCGGCCGCCAGGGCCCCGTCGACGAGCTCGTCGACCGCGGCGCGGCTCTCGGCGCTCAGACACAGCAGCACCTCGGAGGTCGTGGTCGCGTCCGCGATGGCCTTGTGGGTGAAGTCCTTGTACCGGGCCTCGGTCAGGAACATGGCCACGATCGAGTCGGTGATGGGCATCGAGGCGCAGTTCTCGTCGGTGAACTGGGCGTTGTAGGTGTAGCCGAGCTTGCCCCAGAAGGTCTTGGTGGCCTCGAGGTCCTTGACCGGCAGGTTGACGAAGATCATGGTGGAGGACATCGGGGTCTCTCTTCTCTCGACGCGTTCCGTTGCTTTCGAGAGGTAGACCGGGGAGTCCGGAGAAACTCATCGCTCCCCGCGAAATTCTTTCGAGAACTTCGAAACCGCAGGTCAGGCCCGCATCGAGCTCAGCTCCAGGGCCGCCAGCGGTACGAAGCCCACCGTGCCCTCGCCGCGCAGCAGCTCCGTGTCCGCGCCGGCGAGCCGCTTGTGCAGGGTCAGCGCGATCCGCTCGCCCTGCGCCTTGGCCCGCTCCGCGTTCGGGCCCCGGTGCAGTCCGTCGATCGTGGCGCGCCACAGCTGCACCCAGCGGCCGAAGTCCGCGGCGGTCATCTCGCGGGCCGCGTTCAGGACCGCGTGCGGGGCGAAGGCGTTGCGCCGGTAGTCGGCGCTGCGGAAGAGGGCCCGCTCCCAGAAATCGGTGATCCGGGGCAGGTGCACCTCGAGGTCGGTGCCGGCCACCTCGGTGAAGAACGGCCCGATCCGGGGGTCGGCGAAGGCCGCCGTGTAGAAGCGGCGCAGCACGACGTCCAGGTCGGCGCGGCCGGAGATGTCGCGGACGGCTGCGTGGTGGCTCATGGTTCCACCATCCTCCCGCACCGGGGCCGCCCCCAGGGCAGAAAGTCCCGCAGTACGTCACCCGGAGGTCGCCCGAACCCCCGTCCGGACGCCCGCCCGGACGCCGCCCGGACGCCCGCCCGGACGCAGCGCCCCGATATCCCGGAATCCCCTCAGCGGATTGACCCCGAGCCGGTCGCCCGCGCGCCATGTGGAATTGACGTCATGTCAACTCGGCGGTCCTATGTTCCTCGACGCGTGTGCGACTCCGCGCCCGACCGGGCGCGGAGCTCCTCCTTCTCCGGGAGTGACCGTGGAACGTCGTACCTTCCTGCGCGGGGCCGTCATCGGGTCCTCGGCCGCCGCCTTCGGCGGCACTCTGATGCACGGGGCCGCCTACGCGGCCCCCGCCCAGCCCGGCGCCGGCCCCTACGGGGCACTCGGCGCGGCGGACGCGAACGGCATCATGCTGCCCGCCGGCTTCAGCAGCCGGGTGATCGCCCGTTCGGGCCAGACCGTGAGCGGCACCTCGTACACCTGGCACAGCGCCCCGGACGGCGGCGCCTGCTTCCCGGACGGCACGGGCTGGATCTACGTGTCGAACTCCGAGATCAACCCCTCCGGCGGCGCGAGCGCGGTGAAGTTCAACTCCTCCGGCACCATCACCGGCGCCCACCGGATCCTGTCCAACACCCGGCAGAACTGCGCGGGCGGCAAGACCCCGTGGAACACCTGGCTGTCCTGTGAGGAGGTCGACCGCGGTTTCGTCTACGAGGCCGACCCGTACGGGGTGAACGCGTCGGTGCAGCGCCCGGCGATGGGCCGCTTCAAGCACGAGGCGGCGGCCGCCGACCCGGTGCGCCAGGTGATCTACCTGACCGAGGACGAGACCAGCGGCTGCTTCTACCGCTTCATCCCCACCACCTGGGGGAACCTCTCCTCCGGCACCCTCCAGGTCCTGAAGGCCGGCACGGCCACCTCCGGCTCCTTCACCTGGGCCAACGTCCCCGACCCGGACGGCTCGCCGACCGCCACGCGCAGCCAGGTCTCGGGCTCGAAGAAGTTCAACGGCGGCGAGGGCTGCCACTACGCCAACGACACGGTCTGGTTCACCACCAAGGGCGACAACCGGGTCTGGCAGCTCAACCTCGCGGCCGGCACCTACGAGCTGGCCTACGACGACTCCCTGGTGTCCGGCGGCGGCGCCCCCCTGACGGGCGTCGACAACGTCACGGGGTCCTCGTACGGCGACCTGTACGTCGCCGAGGACGGCGGCAACCTGGAGATCTGCGTGATCACCCCGGACGACGTGGTCGCCCCCTTCCTGCGGGTGACCGGCCAGTCCTCCTCGGAGATCACCGGCCCGGCCTTCTCCCCCGCCGGCAACCGGCTCTACTTCAGCAGCCAGCGCGGTACGAGCGGCAGCTCCACGGGCGGCATCACCTACGAGGTCACGGGACCCTTCCGAGTCTGACCGGCCGGGGCCGCATCCAGCCCCGGCGGGTCACGGACCCGCCGGGGCGCGGCCCGCTCACGAGGCGATCGCACCGCCCTTCAGCAGTGCGGCGCCCAGCGGCGTCACCGTGTGCAGCACCGCGTTGCCCCGGCGCAGCGTCGTGACGAGGCCCGCCTCGCGCATCACCCCGGCGTGCTGGCTCGCGGAGGCCAGCGAGACCCCCGCGCGCCGGGCCAGCTCGCTCGTGGTGGCCCCGTCGCCGATGGCCTGGAGCACCACCGAGCGGGTGTGCCCCACGAGCTTGCCCAAGTTGCGCTGGCGGTACTGGCGCTGCTCCTCCGCCGGCCGGGTGGCCTCGCAGCCGGCCTGGGCCGAGGACAGCTCGGCCGCGGCCGGGTAGACCAGCACCGGCGGCAGCTCCGGATCGTGCAGGGTCACCGCCGTGCGCCGGCAGAAGAAGGACGGCTGGAGCAGCAGCCCGCGCCCCCGCAGCCGTACGTCCCGGTCCACGGGGTAGTCGCACTCCAGCACCGGAGCCCGCCAGCGCAGCATCGGCGGCAGCGAGGCGAGCAGCTCGTCCGCTCCGCCGTCGAGCAGCGCCCGGCCGCGCGCGGCCCGCTCGGCCTCGATCTGGGCCTGGATGTGCGTCCAGTACGGCTCCACGGCCGCCCGGTGGTAGCCGCGCAGCTCGCCGAGAAGCCTGGGCAGGTGCGTGGTGGCGCCCTCCATGAAGTCCCGCAGCCGCCTGGGGACCATGCCGTCGGTGCCCGTGCCCGTACCCGGCGCCACGGGCATGCCGAAGGCCGCCGCCATGCCCGATCCCGCTCCGGCGCCCTGGCCGAGCAGCACGAGCTCGCGCCGCATCCGCTCGGGGTGGATCGCGCGCAGGGCGTCGAGGCCGACGTCCCACCCGTACTTCCCCTCGACGGGGGTGAGGAAATCGGGGAAATATCCGCGGCTCGGTATCAGCGCGCCGAGGAGCCGTGTTTCACCATTCAACCTGCTCCGGGTTTCCGTACGCCATTCACCGAAGAGCCGGGCATCCCGCCGGTCTCTTAATCGGTGAAAACTCAAAATCGTTTCCCACAACGCATCGGGACGCCCTGCCATCCGTACGCGTGCCAGGTCCACTCCAGTGAAATGGATACGCAGCACCGAACCCCCACCTGTGCAACCGCAATCCCCCCGCCCCATGAGTATGCACGCCGTCACACGTGGTCACCATGGCCTTTCAGCCACAGTTGAAACCCCTTTCGGCGGGGGTGTGACAACCGAAATCCTGTACTCCGCCGGGCACACTCCGGCGCGACCGAAACGCTCCGCGAAGGCCGTGGGGGGCTTTGCGGGGCCTGGCGGTCGGTCGCACCGGGTAGCGCCGACGTGTCCGGCGGATTGGCGACAGGCGGTGGACGGGTGGGGATCCGTCCACCGCCTGTTGCCGTTAAGGCTTGTGGAACAACATTGAACGAATATTGCCCGGCCGGGAACGTCGGAACGCCGGAACCGGAGCACGGGAACCGGAACGCCGGAACCGGAACGCCGAACCGGAACGCCGAACCGCGGCGCCGGGCCCCCGAACACCGGGCCCCGCCGCGGCCGGGAAATAGACGCGCCTGCCGCCGGGCGTCAGGAACCCGGGGGCAGGCGCGGTCCAAGGGGGCCCTGTACGGGGCCCTGGGCGGGTCAGCGGCTGTCGCTGCCCTTCGCCTCGGCGGCGGCGCGGCCGGCCTCCAGGCGCGCGACCGGAATCCGGAACGGCGAGCAGGAGACGTAGTCGAGGCCGACCTCGTGGAAGAAGTGGACGGACTCGGGGTCGCCGCCGTGCTCTCCGCAGACGCCGAGCTTGAGGTCGGGGCGGGTGGCCCGGCCGGCCTCGACGGCGCTGCGGACCAGCGAGCCGACGCCCTCCCGGTCGATGGTCTCGAACGGCGAGACCCCGAAGATGCCCTTCTCCAGGTAGGCGGTGAAGAAGCTGGCCTCGACGTCGTCGCGGGAGAAGCCCCACACCGTCTGGGTCAGGTCGTTCGTGCCGAAGGAGAAGAACTGCGCGGCCTCGGCGATCTGACCGGCGGTCAGCGCGGCGCGCGGCAGCTCGATCATGGTGCCGATGGTCAGCTTGAGGCTGGTGCCGGTGGCGGCCTCGACCTCGGCGATGACCTGGTCGGCCTCCTCGCGGACGATCTCCAGCTCCTGCACGGTGCCCACGAGCGGGACCATGATCTCGGCGCGCGGGTCGCCCTTGGCGTTCTTGCGCTCGGCCGCGGCCTCGGCGATCGCCCGGACCTGCATGGCGAACAGGCCGGGGATGACCAGGCCGAGGCGGACGCCGCGCAGACCCAGCATCGGGTTCTGCTCGTGCAGCTTGTGCACCGCCTGGAGCAGGCGCAGGTCGTTCTCGTTGGCGTCCTTGCGGGACTCGGCGAGGGCGACGCGCACCGACAGCTCGGTGATGTCCGGCAGGAACTCGTGCAGCGGCGGGTCGAGCAGGCGGACGGTGACGGGCAGCCCGTCCATCGCCTCGAACAGCTCGACGAAGTCCTTCTTCTGCAGCGGCAGGAGGGCCGCCAGCGCCGCCTCGCGCTCCTTGTCGGTGTCCGCGAGGATCAGGTGCTCGACCAGTTCGCGGCGCTCGCCGAGGAACATGTGCTCGGTGCGGCACAGGCCGATGCCCTGGGCGCCGAAGCGGCGGGCGCGCAGCGCGTCCTCGGCGTTGTCGGCGTTGGCGCGCACGCGCAGCCGGCGGACGCGGTCGGCGTAGGCCATGATCCGGTGGACGGCGGCGACGAGCTCGTCGGCGTCGTCGGCCCCGGCGTGCATGCGGCCCTCGAAGTACTCGACGACCGGCGACGGTACGACGGGTACCTCACCGAGGTAGACCTTGCCGGTCGAGCCGTCGATGGAGACGACGTCGCCCTCTTCGACGACCGTTCCGCCGACCGTCATGCGGCGGCGCTTGGTGTCGACCTCGAGGTCCTCGGCGCCGCAGACGCAGGTCTTGCCCATGCCGCGGGCGACGACGGCGGCGTGCGAGGTCTTGCCGCCGCGCGAGGTCAGGATGCCCTCGGAGGCGATCATGCCGTCCAGGTCGTCGGGGTTGGTCTCGCGGCGGATCAGGATGACCTTCTCGCCCGAGCGGGACCACTTGACGGCCGTGTAGGAGTCGAAGACGGCCTTGCCGACCGCCGCGCCCGGGGAGGCGGCGATGCCGCGGCCGAGCAGGGTCGTCTTGGCGTCCTCGTCGAACCGCGGGAACATCAGCTGCGCGAGCTGGGCGCCGTTGACGCGCTGGAGGGCCTCGGCCTCGTCGATCAGGCCCTGGTCCACGAGCTGGGTGGCGATGCGGAAGGCCGCGCCCGCGGTGCGCTTGCCGACGCGGGTCTGGAGCATCCACAGCTGGCCGCGCTCGATGGTGAACTCGATGTCGCAGAGATCCTTGTAGTGGGTCTCCAGCGTCGTCATGATCGTCATGAGCTGGTCGTACGAGGCCTTGTCGATCGCCTCGAGGTCCGCCAGCGGGACGGTGTTGCGGATGCCCGCGACGACATCCTCGCCCTGGGCGTTCTGCAGGTAGTCGCCGTAGACGCCCGCGTGGCCGGTGGCCGGGTCGCGGGTGAAGGCGACGCCGGTGCCGGAGTCGGGGCCGAGGTTGCCGAAGACCATCGAGCAGATGTTGACCGCGGTGCCCAGGTCGCTCGGGATGCGCTCCTGGCGGCGGTAGAGCTTGGCGCGGTCGGTGTTCCAGGAGTTGAAGACCGCTTCGACGGCGAGGTCGAGCTGCTCGCGGGCGTCCTGCGGGAAATCGCGGCCGGCCTGCTTGGCGACGATCTTCTTGAAGCGGGCGACCAGCTTCTTGAGGTCGGCGGCGTCGAGGTCGGTGTCGACGGTGACCTTCTTGGCGGCCTTGGCCTCGTCGAGGGCTTCCTCGAAGAGCTCGCCGTCCACGCCCAGCACGGTCTTGCCGAACATCTGGATGAGGCGGCGGTAGGAGTCCCACGCGAAGCGCTCGTTGCCGGCCTGCGCGGCGAGGCCGACGACGGACTCGTCGGAGAGGCCGATGTTGAGGACCGTGTCCATCATGCCGGGCATCGAGAACTTGGCGCCGGAACGCACGGAGACCAGCAGCGGGTCGTCCGACTGGCCGAGCTTCTTGCCCATCTTCGCCTCGAGGGCGGCGAGGTGCGCGCTGACCTCTTCGCGCAGCTCGGCCGGGGCCTCGCCGCTGTCGAGGTAGACCTTGCAGGCCTCGGTGGTGATGGTGAAGCCGGGAGGGACCGGCAGACCCAGGTTGGTCATCTCGGCGAGGTTGGCGCCCTTGCCACCGAGAAGGTCCTTGAGGTCGCGGTTGCCCTCCGTGAAGTCGTAGACGAACTTCTGATCTTTGTTTTCCGACACGGGTCTCGACTCCTCGAGGCTCGGTGGCTGCCCTGACGGCCAGGAACATACCCAGATCGAAGGCTTCTGGGTACGTCCACTTGGCCGTCATGTGGCCGTAACCACCCGCCCGCCACCACTTCGAAAGTAACTGGCGAGTAGCCAGAACATACGAAGAGTCTTCACATCCCGAAGGATCAAGGGCTCACTGAGGCTCAATCACGCTCGGATGAGCGATCATCGATACATTTGCGTTCAAGAGTTGAACGCACAAAGGGTGGC
The DNA here is from genome assembly GCF_003287935.1 of Streptomyces sp. ICC1. Lineage (GTDB taxonomy): Bacteria > Actinomycetota > Actinomycetes > Streptomycetales > Streptomycetaceae > Streptomyces > Streptomyces tritrimontium. The sequence continues at coordinate 5,395,909 of NZ_CP030287.1, read as the reverse complement.
ACCCAGTGCCACCCTTTGAAAGTCTTACCCGTGACCAACATGCTCATCTGAGCGAAACCTCACCCATGCGTGGCGTATGTCACGCCGCAGATGGCACGTTTTGCCAACGACTTCTCAACCTCCGGACGTGTCCAGTTCGGCTTCCTCGCTCACGCCCGCACAGTCATAGGGATCCTTCAACCAGCCTTCGGGCAGGACAACCCGGTTGTTTCCGGACGTCCGGCCGCGCGGACCGTCCGCGCTCTCCGGCCAGGGCTGGTCCAGATCCAGCTCGCTCAGATGAGCATCCAGCTCGGCCAGGGAGGAGGTGACGGCAAGCTTGCGCCGCATCTCCGAACCCACCGAGAAGCCCTTGGTGTACCAGGCCACGTGCTTACGGAAGTCGATCACCCCGCGCGCCTCGTCGCCGATCCACTCCCCGAGCAGTTGGGCGTGCCGGTGCATGGTGCGCGCGACCTCGCGCAGCGTGGGCTTGTGGAAGTCCTCGGGACGCCCCTCGAAGGCCGCGACCAGGTCGTTGAACAGCCACGGCCGCCCCAGGCAGCCGCGGCCCACGACCACGCCGTCGCAGCCGGTCTCGCGGACCATGCGCAGCGCGTCCTCGGCGCACCAGATGTCGCCGTTGCCGAGCACCGGGATCTCCGGCACGTGCTCCTTGAGCCGCGCGATGGCGTCCCAGTCGGCGGTGCCGCCGTAGTGCTGCGCCGTGGTGCGGCCGTGCAGGGCAATGGCGGTGACGCCCTCCTCGACGGCGATCCGGCCGGCGTCGAGGTAGGTGAGGTGGTCGTCGTTGATGCCCTTGCGCATCTTCATCGTGACCGGCAGGTCGCCCGCGCCCGCGACGGCCTCGCGCAGGATCGCGCGCAGCAGGTTCCGCTTGTAGGGGAGGGCCGAGCCACCGCCCTTGCGGGTCACCTTGGGGACCGGGCAGCCGAAGTTGAGGTCGATGTGGTCGGCGCGGTCCTCTTCGACGATCATGCGCACCGCTTTGCCGACCGTCGCCGGGTCGACCCCGTACAGCTGGATCGAGCGGGTCTTCTCGGTCGCGTCGAAGTGGATCAGCTGCATGGTCTTCTCGTTGCGCTCGACCAGGGCCCGGGTCGTGATCATCTCGCTCACGAACAGCCCCTTGCCGCCCGAGAACTCGCGGCACAGGGTTCGGAACGGGGCATTGGTGATGCCGGCCATCGGCGCGAGCACCACCGGGGGCTGCACGGTGTGCGGGCCGATCGCGAGAGGCGGGGGGAGCGTGGTCATCCCCCCATTGTCGCGCAGTCGCGCCTCGGGTCACACTTCTTTAGTTAGCCGTACTATCGGCATCATGCGCGACTTGAGCCCCAGGAGGCGCCTGCTCGTCCTGGCGATCTGCTGCATGAGCCTGCTCATCGTCAGCCTCGACAACACCGTCCTGAACGTGGCCCTCCCCTCGATGCGCCGCGATCTCGACGCCTCCGTGGCCGGCATGCAGTGGACGATCGACGCCTACACGCTGGTCCTCGCCGCCCTGCTGATGCTCGCCGGCTCCACGGCGGACCGGATCGGCCGCCGCAAGGTCTTCACCGTCGGCCTGGTCCTCTTCACCCTCGGCTCGCTGCTCTGCTCGCTCGCGCCGAGCCTGGGCTGGCTCGTCGTCTTCCGGATGGTCCAGGCCGTGGGCGGCTCGATGCTCAACCCGGTCGCCATGTCGATCATCACCAACACCTTCACCGACCCGCGCGAGCGGGCCCGCGCCATCGGCGTGTGGGGCGCGGTGGTCGGCGTCTCCATGGCAGCGGGCCCGCTGATCGGCGGCCTGCTCGTGGACTCGGTCGGCTGGCGGTCCATCTTCTGGGTGAACCTCCCCGTCGGCATGGTCGCCCTCGCCCTGACCCTGCGCTACGTCCCCGAGTCGCGGGCCGACCATCCGCGCCGCCCGGACCCGGTCGGGCAGCTGCTGATCATGACCCTGCTCGGCTCCCTCACCTACGGGATCATCGAAGCCCCGGCCGCGGGGCCGGGCTCCCCGCTGATCCTCGGCTGCGCCGCGCTCGCCGTCGCCTCCCTGGCCGGGCTGCTGGTCTACGAGCCGAGGCGGGCGGAGCCCCTGATCGACCCGCGGTTCTTCCGCAGCGCCCCCTTCAGCGGGGCCACGGTGATCGCGGTGTGCGCCTTCGCGTCGCTGTCCGGGTTCCTGTTCCTGAACACCCTGTACCTGCAGGACGTACGGGGCCTCGACGCCCTGGACGCCGGCCTCTACATGCTGCCCATGGCGACCCTGGCCTTCCTCTGCGCCCCGATCTCGGGCCGGCTGGTCGGCACCCGGGGCCCGCGGCTGCCGCTGGCGGTCGCCGGAGTGACCATGGCCGCGAGCGGCCTGCTCTTCGCCGCGTTCTCCGCCGAGTCCTCGACCCCGCTCCTCTTCATCGGGTACGTGCTCTTCGGGCTCGGGTTCGGCATGGTCAACGCGCCCATCACCAACACGGCCGTCTCCGGCATGCCGCGCGCACAGGCGGGCGTGGCCGCGGCGGTGGCCTCCACCAGCCGGCAGACCGGCGGAACCCTGGGCGTCGCGATCGTCGGCGCGGTCCTGGCCGCCGGCATGGCGGGTGCGCCCGGCTCCCCGACCGACTTCGTCGCGGCGGCCCGCCCCGCGTACTGGATCATCACGGTGTGCGGCCTGCTCGTCCTGCTCGTGGGCCTGGCCACGAGCGGCCCCTGGGCCCGGGCCACGGCCCTGCGCACGGCCGCCGCCCTCACCCCGGCCGCCGCCCCGCCCCGGACGAAGACCCCGCCGACGGCGTGAGCCGGCGGGGGCGTACGCCCCAGCTCGCTGCCCGGGATCTCGATCACCTCGATGCCTTCCTTGCGCAGGTGGGTGTTGGTCGTGACGTTGCGCTCGTAGGCGACGACCACGCCCGGCTCCACCGCCAGCACGTTGCAGCCGTCGTCCCACTGCTCGCGCTCGGCCGCGTGGACGTCCTGGGTCGCCGTGAGCACCCGGATCGAGTCCAGCCCGAGGGCCGCGGCGACGGCCCGGTGCATGTGCTCGGGCGGATGGTC